>NZ_JAAKZX010000006.1 GCF_011045025.1 Streptomyces ureilyticus | reverse complement strand
CCCGCCTCCTCCCGCACCCGCACCCGCCGCACAAGCTCCGCCGCGTCCACGCCCTCGGCCCCCTTCTCCGGCGCCCCCTCCACAACAACGGTGATCTCCCCGCGGACGCGCTCCGCAGCCCAAGCCGCAAGCTCGCTCAACGACCCCCGCCTGACCTCCTCATACGTCTTGGTCAGCTCCCGGCACACAGCGGCCCGCCGGTCCTCCCCGAACACCTCCGCCATCGCGGCGAGCGTGTCGTCCAGCCGGTGCGGCGACTCGAAGTACACGAGCGTGCGCCGCTCCCCGGCGACCTCCCGCAGCCGCGACAGCCGCTCCCCCGCCTTCCGGGGCAGAAACCCCTCGAAGCAGAACCGGTCGACCGGCAGCCCGGACAGCGCGAGCGCGGTCAGCACGGCGGACGGGCCGGGTACGGCCGTCACCCGGATGTCCTGCTCGACGGCCGCGGCGACGAGCCGATAGCCGGGGTCGGACACTGACGGCATCCCCGCGTCGGTGACGAGCAGCACACGCGCCCCATCGGCCAGCGCCTCCACCAGCTCGGGCGTACGGGCCGACTCGTTCCCCTCGAAGTACGACACGACGCGCCCGCCCGGCTGCACGCCCAGCGCCTGGGTCAACCGGCGCAGCCGCCGCGTGTCCTCCGCGGCGATCACATCGGCGGCCGCCAACTCCTGGGCCAGCCGGGGCGGTGCGTCCGCGACGTCCCCGATGGGAGTGCCTGCGAGTACAAGGGTTCCTGTCACGGTTCCATCCTCGCAGGGCCGATAAAGGGGCCTCGCACAGAAGGGTTCCCTACGATGGCGCGGTGACCAGTACCGCGTCCCACACGGACCTCCGGAAGGAACAGGGCATCGAAGAGCAGCGGCCGTCGTGGCAGCTGCGGCTTCGCCGGTTCGGCTACACGAGCCCGGCCAGAAGCGACGTCCGTGACCGTCTGGTGCCCGCGTACGCCCAGCCCAGCCCGCGTCTGTGGATGGCGTTCGGGCTGACGAAGCCGACCGCCGCGCTCGTGGTGCGCTGGTCGGCCTGGGCGGGCCCGCTGCTGATCACACTCCTCGCGGGCCTGACGCGGTTCTGGAACCTGGGCAGCCCGAAGGCGGTGATATTCGACGAGACGTACTACGCCAAGGACGCCTGGGCGCTGATCCACCGCGGGTACGAGGTCAACTGGGCCAAGGACGCCAACGAGCTGATCCTGCAGAGGAACGGCGACGTCCCGATCCCGTCGGAGGCCGCGTACGTCGTCCATCCGCCGGTCGGCAAGTACGTGATCGGGCTCGGCGAGTGGCTGTTCGGGTTCACGCCCTTCGGCTGGCGGTTCATGACGGCCCTGCTCGGCACGCTGTCGGTGCTGATGCTGTGCCGGATCGGCCGCCGACTGTTCCGCTCGACGTTCCTCGGCTGTCTCGCGGGCGCCCTGATGGCCGTCGACGGGCTGCACTTCGTGATGAGCCGCACGGCGCTGCTCGACCAGGTGCTGATGTTCTTCGTGCTCGCGGCCTTCGGCTGCCTGCTCATCGACCGGGACAGGACGCGCGCACGCCTCGCCGCCGCTCTGCCGCCGGACGAGGACGGAGTCGTACGCCCCGACGCGTACACGGCGGAACACACCCGTCTCGGCCTGCGTCCCTGGCGCTGGGCGGCAGGCCTGATGCTCGGCCTCGCCTTCGGCACCAAGTGGAACGGCCTGTACGTCCTGGTCGCGTTCTGCCTGCTGACGGTCCTGTGGGACGTCGGCTCACGCAGGGTCGCGGGCGCCCGGCACCCGTACAAGGCGGTGCTCCAGCGCGACACCGGCCTGGCGTTCGTGGCGACCGTGCCGGTCGCGATCGTCACGTACCTGGCCTCCTGGACCGGCTGGATCCTGTCCCCCTCCGACGGCAGCGGCGCCTACTTCCGCAACTGGGCGGCCACCGAGGGCAAGGGCGGCAACTGGACGTTCCTGCCCGACTGGGTGCGCAGCCTGTGGCACTACGAGCACCAGGTGTACGAGTTCCATGTCGGCCTCACCTCGGCGCACACGTACCAGTCGAACCCGTGGAGCTGGATCGTCACCGGCCGCCCGGTCTCGTACTTCTACGAGTCCCCGCAGCCCGGCAAGGACGGCTGCCCCGTCGACGCGGGCGAGAAGTGCGCCCGCGAGGTCCTCGCCCTCGGCACGCCCCTGCTGTGGTGGGCCGCCGGCCTCGCGGTCCTCTATGTGCTGTGGCGCTGGTTCTTCCGCCGCGACTGGCGCGCGGGCGCGATCGTCTGCGGTATCGCGGCCGGCTATCTGCCCTGGTTCATGTACCAGGAGCGCACGATCTTCTTCTTCTACGCGATCGTCTTCCTGCCCTTCCTCTGCCTGGCCCTGGCGATGATGATCGGCGCGATCCTGGGCCCGCCCGGTTCGAGCGAACGCCGCCGCGTGGCGGGCGCGGCCACGGCGGGCGTCCTGGTCCTGCTGATCGCCTGGAACTTCGTCTATTTCTGGCCGATCTACACCGGCCAGGCCATCCCGATAGACACCTGGCGATCACGAATGTGGCTGGACACCTGGGTTTGAAGGGCGATTTGAGGCGGTCCGGGGGCGGTCCCCGGACCGGAGACCTCGGCTTAACAATCAGGGAACAGCGGCCACACGTTCCCCTCCTCCCGCATACAGTGCGATAGATGAGCGCCTTTCTGAACACGTTCAGAAAGGCCATGGGGAGGGGATCGCGCTATGCGCAAGGGGGCGAAGACCGCCATTGTGGGCGGGGTGTTCGCGGTGATGGTCGGGGGTGCCGGATACGGCGCGTTCAACATCGTGTCGGCGATCGCCGGGGGCTCGGACGCCCGGGGCGAGACGGTGAAGACCGGCCCGCCGTCGGGTGACGAGGTCAAGGAGACCAGCGAGAAGTTCTTCGCGGCCTGGGAGCAGGGGAAGGCGGCCAAGGCCGCCGAGTACACGAACAACGCGGGTGTGGCCCAGCCACTGTTCGCCGGCTACCGCACCGAGGCGCATCTGACCGACGTGAAGATCACGCCGGGTACGCCGTCGGGCGGAACGGTCCCGTTCTCGGTCGCGGCCACGGTGTCGTACGAGGGGAAGAGCAAGCCCCTGTCGTACAAGAGCGAGCTGACCGTCGTCCGCGGGGACACCACAGGGCGGGCGCTGGTCGACTGGGAGCCGACCGTGCTGCACCCGGATCTGGCGGAGGGGGACTCCCTGGTCACGGGTGAGGCGGCGAGCCCGCCGATCGAGGCGGTGGACCGGAACGGCACCGTGCTGACCGAGGAGAAGTACCCCTCGCTCGGGCCGATCCTGGACCAGCTGCGGAAGAAGTACGGCGACAGTGCGGGCGGCACCCCGGGCGTCGAGCTGGCGATCCGGAGCTCGGACGAGGAAGCGGGCGACAAGACGCTCGTCACGCTCGCGAAGGGCGAGCCGGGCAAGCTGACTACGACGCTCAGCGCGGGCGCGCAGGCCGCCGCGGAGAAGGCGGTCAAGGAGTACTCCAAGTCGTCGGTGGTCGCGGTGAAGCCGAGCACCGGGGAGGTGCTGGCGGTCGCCAACCACGGGTTCGGCGAGTTCAACGCGGCGTTCCAGGGGCAGCTGGCGCCGGGCTCCACGATGAAGATCGTCTCCGCGGCGACACTGATCGACAACGGCATCACGACCGCGACTGGACCCGCGCCCTGCCCGGCGGACGCGACCTGGCAGAGCCAGACCTTCAAGAACATCGAGGGCATGAAGCCCAACGACAACGCGACCCTCTCGGAGAGCTTCGCGCTCTCCTGCAACACGGCGTTCGTGAAGTACGCGGACGAGGTGAAGGTCGACTCGCTCACGAAGGAGGCCCAGGAGCGCTTCGGTCTCGGGCAGGACAACTGGAAGACCGGCATCGCCTCCTTCGACGGCTCCGTCCCGGCCTCCGGCGGCCCCGACACGGCGGCCAACATGCTCGGCCAGGGCGAGATTCAGATGAGCCCCCTCAACATGGCCTCCGTCACCGCGACCGCCATAACCGGCGCCTTCCGTCAGCCGGTGATCGTGCCGCAGAGCCTCGACGACCGTGAACTGGCCGCCGCGAAGGGCCTGGACGCGGGTACGGTCGCGCAACTCCGCCAGATGATGAACCGCACCGCGGTCAGCGGTACCGCGGCCAAGGTGATGGGTGACGTGGGCGGCGGCAGCATCGGCGCGAAGACCGGTTCAGCCGAGGTCGACGGGCGGAAGACGTCCGACAGCTGGTTCACCGGCTACCGCGACGACATCGCGGCGGCGGCCATGGCGCAGGAGGCCGGCCGGGGCGGCGACGCGGCGGGCCCGATTGTCGCAGCCGTGCTACGAGCGTCCGCTTGAGGTCCCGTCTGTCACACGGGGACCCTAGGCTGTTGGCTCTCGTTCTCTAAGTGGAACGTGGGAGTACTGAGGCAACAGCGGAGGAACGGGAGCCGTGGGGAACAGGGGACGCGCCGGAGAGCGCGGCAGGACGAAGCCCGCCGTCATCGGGGGGATGATCGCCGTGGTCGTCGCTGGGGCGGGGTTCGGCGTCTACACCGTGTACGGCGGTGGGGCGGCGGCCGACGACAGCGCGTCGACAGCCGCCGAACGCAAGGCGGCCGTGAAGACCGGCCCGCTGTCGGCGGCCGAGGTCAAGTCGGCGGCCACGACGTTCCTCACGGCCTGGCAGAGCGGTGACGTCACCGAGGCCGCCGCCACCACGAACGACACGGCGGCGGCCCGTACGCTGCTGACGGGGTTCGGCAAAGAGGCGCACATCAAGGACGTGACGCTCACGCCCGGCACCAGAACCGGCGCGAAGATGCCGTTCTCGGTCAAGGGCACCGTCTCCTACAAGGGCCAGACCAAGCCCCTCGCGTACGACTCCCAGCTCACCGTCGTCCGCCGGGCCGAGGACGGAAAGCCGCTGGTCGACTGGCAGTCCGCCGTCGTCCACCCGGACCTTCAGGACGGCGACCGGCTGGTCACCGGGGAGGCCGGGACGCCGCCGGTCAAGGCGCTCGACCGGGACGGCGGGGAGCTGACCACGGCCAAGTACCCGTCCCTGGGGACGGTCCTCGACGGCCTGCGCGAGAAGTACGGCAAGAAGGCCGGCGGCAAGGCGGGCATCGAGCTGCGTGTGGTCCGCAAGGGCTCCTCGGCCGACTCCGCCAAGGCGACCGAGGGTGACGAGGAAACCCCCGACAAGACGCTGCTGGAGCTGAGCAAGGGGACGCCCGGCACGGTCCGTACGACCCTCAATCCGAGCCTCCAGGCGACCGCCGAGGAGCAGGTTTCCAAGAAGCCCAAGGCGTCGCTGGTCACGACGAAGGCGTCGACGGGCGAGATCCTGGCCGTCGCGAACTCCGGCCACGGCTTCAACACCGCCTTCCAGGGTTCCCTTGCGCCCGGCTCCACGATGAAGGTCATCACGGCGTCGCTGCTCCTCGACAAGGGGCTCGCGTCGATGGACAAGCAGCACCCGTGCCCCAAGTACTTCAAGTACGGCGGCTGGAAGTTCCAGAACGACGACAAGTTCGAGATCAAGGGCGGCACGTTCAAGGCGAGCTTCGCGCGGTCCTGCAACACGGCCTTCATCAGCCAGGCCCCGGAGCTGAGCGACGACGATCTGACGAAGCAGGCCCAGGAGGTCTTCGGGCTCGGCAAGAACGACTGGCAGATCGGGGTGTCCACCTTCGACGGCGCGGTGCCGGTGCAGTCGGACGCCCAGATGGCGGCTTCGCTGATCGGCCAGGGCGCGGTCCGGATGAACCCGCTGAACATGGCGTCGGTCGTCGCGACGGCGAAGACGGGCACCTTCCACCAGCCGTACCTGGTGTCTCCGGACGTCGACGACCGTACGTTGGCGAAGGCGCCCCGTTCGCTTTCCTCGTCCACGCGGGCCCAGTTGCAGTCGATGCTGCAGTACACGGCCGCGGCGGGAACGGCCGCCGAGGCGATGGCCGGCCTCGGCTCCGACTCCGGCGCGAAGACCGGCTCCGCGGAGGTCGACGGCCAGAAGAAGCCCAACGGCTGGTTCACGGCGTGGAAGGGCGACTTGGCTGCCGCCGGCGTGGTGCAGCAGGGCGGGCACGGCGGCGAGGCCGCAGGTCCGCTAGTGGCGGCGATGTTGAAGGCGGGTAGCTGAAGCTACGCGGACTTACCAAAGTCCGGTGCGGCCCCGCGTCCCTTTAAGAGGCGCGGGGCTGTTTCAATGTGCGGCTCCGCCGCGATGGGGGAGCGACCAGCCGCAACGGACCCGCAGAGTCGAACTGCACCTCCCGGCGGGAGCGCTCAGTGTGCCACCGGCGCGCCCGCCATATACGTCCGCCGCAAGAAGCGGATCAGCGCCTTCTCGTCGAACTGCACCACCGCCACCCCCTCCGGCGAGTGGAACTCCATCACCGTCTGGACCCGGCCGCACGGCCATATGCGTACGTCACCGGCCTCGGCCGGCGTGCGCAACCCCCGCTCGAGAAGGTCGCGCGCGACAACCCACTCGTGCCGCCCGGGAAGGGTGACGTGCACCTCGGCCGGCTCGGCCTCGGGGTCATAGCGGAGGGCTACCGGGACGGCGGGCGCCTCCTGCGCCGAGTCCGTGACGATGTGGGCGCGCGCGTACTGCTCGACGGCGGACATCGGCCGCTCCTTCGCCGGGGGTCCAGGGACCCTGTGAGAACCCTTTGTAGTGATTTCTATCCAATGTCGCATATTTCCTGGATTGCGCCCCCAAACTGTCGCTGAAGCTATTGATGGAAACCTCGCTCTTGCAAGCCGTTCGCAACAAGGCACTATCATCAAACGGTTAGCCAGCCGGCCGGACCCCGGAAGCGGAGCCCATCCATGCACGTGCCCGACGGATTCATCAACGCCCCCGTCTCCCTGGCCACCGGAGTCGTCGCCGCCGGAGCCGTCGCCGTGAGCCTGCGCGGCGCGCGGCGCGAACTCGACGAGCGGACCGCCCCGCTCGCGGGCCTGGTCGCCGCGTTCATCTTCGCCGTGCAGATGCTCAACTTCCCCGTCGCCGCAGGCACCAGCGGCCACCTCCTCGGCGGCGCGCTGGCCGCGATACTCGTGGGCCCCTACACAGGGGTCCTCTGCGTCTCGGTCGTCCTCCTCATGCAGGGCATCCTCTTCGCGGACGGCGGCCTCACCGCGCTCGGCGTGAACATCACGATCATGGCGGTGGTCACCACGGTCGTGGCGTACGCCGTATTCCGCGGCCTTGTAAAACTCCTGCCCAAGAAGCGCCGCTCCATTACCGTCTCCGCGTTCATCGCCGCCGTGTTCTCCGTGCCGGCCGCCGCCGCGGCCTTCACGTTCGTCTACGCGATCGGCGGCACCACGGACGTACCCATCGGTCAGGTCCTCACCGCGATGGTCGGCGTCCACGTCCTCATCGGCATCGGCGAGGCCGCGATCACGGCGCTCACGGTCGGCGCCGTCATCGCCGTACGACCGGACCTCGTGTACGGCGCCCGCGGCCTGACCGCCCCGCTCAAGCTCCGCGTCAACGGCGAGCTGGTCGACGCCCCGGCCGCCGAACCCGCCCCCGTCGCCGCCCGCTCCCCGCGCAAGGTCCTGCTCGCGGGCCTCGCCGCCTCCCTCGTCCTCGCCGGTTTCGTCAGCTTCTACGCCTCCGCCAGCCCCGACGGCCTGGAGAAGGTCGCCGCCGACAAGGGCTTCGACTCCAAGGTGGAGGACCACGCCGCCGCCGACTCCCCGCTGGCCGACTACGGCATCGAGGGCATCATGAGCTCCCGTCTCTCCGGCGGCCTCGCGGGCGTGATCGGCGTGGGCGTCACGCTGGTCGCGGGCACGGGCGTCTTCTGGGCCGTCCGCAAGCGCCGTACGACCGAGACCTCGCCCTCGTCAGTCCCCGAGAACGTCTGACATGGGTGCGGGCCACGCGCACAAGCTCTACCGGCACGGGCACTCGCCCGTGCACGCCCTGCCGCCGCACACCAAACTCGCGGCCGTCTTCGCCTTCGTCATCGTCGTCGTGTCGACCCCGCGCGAGGCGATGTGGGCCTTCGCGCTGTACGCACTGCTGCTGGCGAGCGTGGCGTACGCGGCGCGCGTACCGCCCGGATTCCTGCTGAAACGGCTGCTGATCGAGGTGCCGTTCGTGGCCTTCGCGGTACTGATGCCGTTCGTGGCGCAGGGCGAGCGCGTGGACGTACTCGGCATGTCCCTGAGCGTGAACGGCCTGTGGGGCGCCTGGAACGTACTGGCCAAGGGCACGCTCGGCGTCGCCGCCTCCGTACTGCTCGCCTCGACCACGGAACTGCGCGAACTCCTCCTGGGACTACAGCGGTTGAAGCTTCCGCCGCTCCTCGTGCAGATCGCCTCGTTCATGATCCGGTACGGCGACGTCATCGCGGACGAGATGCGGCGGATGAAGATCGCGCGGGAGTCGCGCGGCTTCGAGGCGCGTGGCGTACGGTCCTGGGGCGTCCTCGCCAAGTCGGCGGGCGCGCTGTTCATCCGGTCGTACGAGCGCGGGGAGCGGGTGCATCTCGCCATGGTGAGCCGGGGTTACGCCGGTTCCATGCCGGTCATCGACGAGGTGACCGCGTCCCGGGCACAGTGGTCGTACGCCCTTGCCCTGCCCGTCGCCGCCCTCGTCGTCTGCGTGTTGGGATGGACCTTGTGACCCCCTCCTTGGAAGTGGCCGGACTGGCCTTCGCGTATCCCGACGGCCACCAGGCCCTGTTCGGCGTCGACTTCACCGTCGCGCGCGGTGAACGCGTGGCGCTGCTCGGGCCGAACGGCGCCGGGAAGACCACGCTCGTACTGCACCTCAACGGCATCCTGACCGGCGGCACCGGCACCGTGACGGTCGCCGGGCTGCCCGTCGGCAAGAAGCACATGGCGGAGATCCGGCGGAAGGTCGGCATCGTCTTCCAGGATCCGGACGACCAGCTGTTCATGCCGACCGTGCGCGAGGACGTGGCCTTCGGGCCCGCGGCGGCCGGTCTGAAGGGGCCCGAGCTGGAAGCGCGGGTCCGCACAGCGCTGGAGCGGGTCGGCATGGAGGCCTTCGCCGACCGTCCCCCGCACCACCTCTCCTTCGGGCAGCGGCGCCGGGTGGCGGTCGCGACCGTGCTGGCGATGGAGCCGGAGATTCTGGTCCTGGACGAGCCGTCGTCCAACCTCGACCCCGCCTCACGGCGCGAACTCGCCGACATCCTGCGGTCGTTGGACGTCACGGTCCTCATGGTCACCCACGACCTGCCGTACGCCCTCGAACTGTGCCCGCGCTCCCTGATCCTCAGCGAGGGAGTGATCGCCGCGGACGGAAAGACGGGCGAACTGCTCTCCGACGAGGAGTTGATGCGTGAGCATCGCCTGGAGCTGCCGTTCGGCTTCGACCCGGCCTCCGTGACAATGGGCGCGTGACGAACGAGGAGACCACAGGCACGCGCGAGGGATCGCTGCTCCTGGACGACCAGCTGTGCTTCGCGCTGTATGCCGCCCATCGCGCGGTGACGGCCGCGTACCGCCCGCTGCTCGACGAGCTCGGCCTGACCTATCCCCAGTACCTCGTCCTGCTGGTCCTGTGGGAGCGCGGCGAGACGCCGGTCAAGGAGCTGGCGGCCGCCCTGCGGCTCGACTACGGCACCGTGTCCCCGCTCCTGAAGCGGCTGGAGGCGGCGGGCCTGGTCCGGCGTGAGCGGTCGGCGCGGGACGAGCGGTCGGTGCTCGTCGCGGTGACGGCACGCGGGGAGGAACTGCGGGAGCGCGCGGAGTGCGTACCGGGCGCGCTGCTCATGGCGACGGGGCTCGGCGGGCCGGACGTCGCGCGGTTGCGCGAGGATTTGTGGCGGCTGGCGGAGAAGGCGTAGGCCGCGGCGACGGACCGTAACCCGCTGATCTCGCGTTACCCACGGTTGCTACCCCCCGGTAACAGAGGCTCGACCACCGCCAAGTACCTTGTGCACGATGTACTTGTGCGCATGGAATCCGGGGGAGGCCAACCATGACTGACGGCACCGCTGTTGTCGACACCCGTCCAACGAAGATCATGTACGTCGCCGAGGCCACCGCGCACGGCGGCCGGGACGGCTACGTCACCAGCCAGGACGGCCAGATCGGGCTGAGGGTCGCGATGCCGCCCGCGCTCGGCGGGGACGGCAACGGCACGAATCCGGAGCAGTTGTTCGCGGCCGGTTTCAGCGCCTGCTTCCACAACGCCCTGGTCCTCGTCGGCCGCCGGTCCGGCTTCGACCTCACCGGCTCCACGGTCGCGGCCAAGGTCGGCATCGGCCCGAACAAGCAGCGCGGCTACGGACTCGCGGTCGCCCTCAGCGTCTCGCTCCCCGTCCTCGACCCGGGCGTCGCCTCGAAGCTCGTGGACGCGGCGCACGAGGTCTGCCCGTACTCCAACGCGACGCGCGGCAATATCGAGGTCACGATCCTGCTGGGCTAGGAATCGCGGGCGTTGGGCGGCTGTTGCTCCCACTGTCGGCTGTTTCTGGACGGGGAACGGGAGTACGGGCGTGGACGTGAACGTGAGCGGCACGGTGGCGGAGGGCTTCGAGCCGGTCAGGGACGCGTTCGTACGCAACTTCACGGCGCTCGGGGAGCGGGGCGCGGCGGTGGCCGTGTACCGGGACGGGCGCAAGGTGGTCGACCTGTGGGGCGGGCTGCGGGACGTCGACGGTTCCTCGGCCCTCTGGGAGCGCGGGACCGCGCAGATCGTGCGCTCGGCGACGAAAGGTGTCGCCGCGGCCGTACCCCTTCTCCTGCATCAGCGCGGGCAGTTGGACCTGGACGCACCGGTCGGCGAGCACTGGCCAGAGTTCAAGGCGCGCGGCAAGGACCGCGTGCTGGTCCGGCACGTGCTGAACCATCGGGCCGGACTCCCGGTGCTCGACCGCCCGCTCACGCCGGAGGAGGCCCTGGAGCCTTCGAAGGGCCCCGAAGCCGTGGCCGCCCAAGCCCCCGTCTGGGCGCCCGGCACGGATCACGGCTATCACGCGCTGACGTACGGCTGGATTCTCGACGAGTTGGTGCGGCGTGTGACAGGACACGGCACCGGTGAGTGGATCGCGTCGGAGATCGCCGGGCCGCTGGGCCTGGACCTGTGGCTGGGGCTGCCTGCGGAGGAGGAAGCAGCGGGCCGGACCGGCCGCGTCGGCCGGATCGAGGCACCGGAGCCGGCCGGGGTGGGCCCGCGCCTCCGCCCGAAGCGCTCGGTCACCGAGGCCTACGACGACCCGTCCTCCCTCACCCGGCGGGCCTTCGCCGCGATCACCCCGTTCCCCGACCAGAACGACCCGGCGTACCGCGCGGCGACGCTCCCCGCGACGAACGGCATCGCGACGGCGGACGGCCTGGCCCGCTTCTACGCCTCACTGATCGGTGAAGTGGACGGCACACCAAGCGTGTTCACACCGGAGACACTGACAGCGGCCCGCACGGAGGAGTCGGCGGGCCCCGACCGCATCCTGGTGATCAACACCCGCTTCGGCCTCGGCCACATGCTCCACGGCTCGGCCTCTCCCTTCCTGTCCCCCGGCTCCTTCGGCCACCCGGGCCGCGGCGGCCCCCTCGGCTTCGCCGACCCCGAGTCGGGCATCGCTTTCGGCTACGTGACGAACGGCTTCCGCAAGACGGTGACGGCGGATCCGCGGGCACAGGCGCTGGTACGGGCGGTATGGGCGGCGCAGTCGTCGTAGCCGAGCCCCGCTGTTCCTCGCTCAATCCGGTGCGCTTGTGGTGCGGACCATGCGGTGCGCAGCGGTCAGCCGTCCTCGACCACGCAGCGAGCCAGATGCCGGAAGGTCCTCACCGGAGACCCGCACTATCCGTCCACAACCTCCCCAGACAGAACGATCAGCGGGCAAGATGACCTCATGACAAAGCTGTCGGTACGGTCGGTCCGTCGCACTCCCTCCGGTTCGGTGCTGTCGTTGTGGTCACAGGACTCCGTGTTGTCGATCGGCTCAGTGGGTTCGGTGCTGTCCGTGGGGTCCGTCGGTTCGGCCTTGTCGGTCGGCTCGATCGGAAGTGCCCTGTCGGTCGGCTCGATCGGTTCCGCTCTGTCGCTGATCTCAACCGGGTCGTGGCTGAGTACAGGATCGTTGTTCTCCGCGCAGTCGCGGTGGTCGGTGCTGTCCTGGCGTTCCTCTCGCGGTTTCCTGGCCGCGGGAGCGGTAGGGGCAGCGGCCGGAAGCGCCCTGTTGTTGGCCCAGATGCCGCACAAAACCGAAACCGGCACCGAATGACCCAGGTCGGGCTGACCCGAAATGGACACTTGGCCCCGTGATGCCGGGTCACGCCGAGTAGACGACCAGGGCGAGTACGGCGAGAAGCTCACCCCGCGTGCAGCATCAGCCCGATCCCCACCACCAGCAGCGCCGCCGCGGCGATACGCGGCGTCCCGAACCGCTCCTTGAAGAACACCGCGCCGATGGCCGCACCGACGATGATCGACGATTCGCGCAACGCCGCGACGGGAGCGAGCTCCGCCTTCGTCTGCGCCCACAGGACAAGGCCGTACGCCGAGACGGACAGGGCGGCTCCCAGCAGCCCCACGCCCGCGAACGGCCGTAGTACGCCCAGCAGTTGACCACGCCAGCGGTACAGCGCGTACGCCGGGACCGCCACGCCCTCCACCGCCATCAGCCACGCGATGTACCCGAGGGCGGAGCCGGAGGCCCGCACGCCGAGCCCGTCGACGACCGTGTACGCGGCGATGGTCAGCCCGGTCGCGAGCGCGGCGCCGATCGCCGCCCAGTTGGGACGGTGGCCGCGCAGCCCCCACAGGGCGACCCCCGTCAGGCCCGCGCACGACACCGCGATGCCGGCCGCCGCCCAGCCGTCGGGGACCTCATGGGCGAAGACCGCCGCCAGCACGGTCACGACCAGCGGGGCGGTGCCGCGTGCGATGGGGTACGCCTGGCCGAAGTCGCCCAGCCGGAAGGACCTCATCAGCAGGACGTAGTACCCGACGTGGATAAGGGCCGAGGCGATCAGATACGGCCACGCTCCGGCCGCCGGGAACGGCACGAACGGCACCATGGCCAGCCCGATCAGCGTCCCGCCGCCGGCGATCAGCGTGAACCCGACGAGCTTGTCGGTGATCTGGTGCGCGATGGCGTTCCAGCTCGCGTGGGTGACGGCGGCGAGGAGGACGGCCGCCGCGACGAGTGGGGTCACTCGGTTCGGTCGCGTACGTCCACCAGTGTGGCGCCCGCGTGCGTGATGAGGGTCTTCGGGTCCATCGGGAAGACGGCGTACGGGGTGCCCGCGGCGGCCCACACGATCTCGTGATCGAGTAGCGAACGGTCCGCCAGAACACGGGTCTTGGTGCGATGCCCGAAGGGCGGTACGCCGCCGATCGCATACCCCGTCGTATCCCGCACGAGGTCCGCCCTGGCCCGCGTGACCTTCTCGGCACCGATTTCCGTCCGGACGAGCTCCAGGTCCACGCGGGACGCCCCGTCCATGAGCACGAGGACCGGAACCCCGTCCGCCGCGAAGATCAGCGACTTGCAGATCTGACTCAACTCGCATCCAATCGCCGCGGCGGCCTCGACGGCGGTACGGGTCGCGTCCGGAAACCGGCGGATCTGCGAGGGCAGGTCGTCGAGCCCCAGCTCACGCAGGGCCTCGGCGAAACGGGGATGGGCAGCGTTCTGCTCTTCAGCGGCGGTCATGCACGGCACGCTAGCGGCGCGTGTACGGGGCATGCGACCGAGTTCTCGCTGCAGTACCCGCCTGGCCCGGCTACTCGCAAAGCGTGAACACTTTCCCGGAAAGTGTTCACGCTTTGCCCAACTGACGCCCAGCCAGAGGGGATTGACCAACAGCGTCGGCGGAGCGGGCCACAGGCTGACAAGTCACCCACAAGGGTGATCATCGTCCAATCCATTGGATCTCGGCATATGTGATCGCCATATGCTCGCCCCGTTCACCACGAAAGGACCGTTGACACCGCGATGGTCAGTTCCCTGCATGAGGCGATGCACTCGATCTTCGGAGAGGATCCGGGGCTGTTCGCCCGGGTCACCCGCACGCTCGACATCCCGCCGTTCGAGACTCCGATCTCCGCGACTCCGCTGCCGACAGACCTCACAGAGAACCAGCCGGTGGAGCGGCGCGTGGACACCCTCTTACGGATCGAGGCGCCGAGTGGCGACTACATCCTTGCCGTCGAGGCACAGAACCAGCCGGACCCGAGGAAGCCCAACAGTTGGGCGTACTACTTGGCTCATCTGCAGGCCAAGTACCACCTGCCACCGGTACTGCTGGTCGTCTGCCCGGACCAGCGGACTGCCGACTGGGCGGCCCAGGAGGTGAAGATCGGCCCACCGCAGTGGTCATCGCTCCGGCTGACTCCGCTGGTCCTCGGACCGGGCAATGTACCGGTCGCCAGGACCCCGGAGGAGGCTGCCAGCGATGTCCCGCTGGCTGTTCTGTCCGCCGTTCTGCACCGCACCGACCGGGATGTCGATGTGATACTGGAGGCACTGGTAGCGGCCCTGAAAGTCCTTGACCGGGAAACCGCGGAGAAGTTGATCGACCTCACAGGCCAGGGCCTGGACGACAACACCAAAGCCATCGCAATCTGGAGGAATCTCGTGGCCGCCGACACCTCGTTCTTCAAGTCGTCGCTGTCCCAAGAGATCCGGGCCGAGGGAGAGGTCCATAGGGCAACCGCCAACATCCTGCTCCTCCTCGACCGACGCGGCATTCCAGTCTCCGACACCGACCGCGCCCACATCACGGCCTGCGACGACCTCGACACCCTCACCCTCTGGTTCGAGCGCGCCATCACCGCGACCTCGATCGCCGAGGTGTTCGCCGAAGACCCCGCCAACCCGGGCTCGAGCCCCAAGCAGTAGCAGCGCACGGCGGGAGCTTGCCCGTGGCACGGGCTGCAAGGAGCGAGCGCCATGACCATCCAGGCTGGCGTTGGTCAGCCCGACAACCACCACCGCTACCAGGCGATGCGTAAGTTCTTGGAGTCGATGGACGACACGCTCCCCGGCAAGTTCGAGATCACCAAGGAAGGGATCGTCCACGATCTGAGGGCGCCCGTCGGCCCTCACGAGATGACCGCGCTGCACCTCCGGAAACGCCTCGAGAAGGTCATGCCGGAAGAGCTGGTCGCTCATACGGGAACGCCTGACGTGGAAGCCGAATCCGAGGGCATCATGCGCCATCCAGACGTCATGGTGATCTCCATGGAGGACATGGATGTGCCGGGTTCCTTCGATCCGCGCACGCTCATCGCCGCCATCGAAGTCGTCTCGCGCTCCAACCCGGACAACGACTGGGTCGGCAAGGTGCGCGACTACCCCCTGCTCGGCATCCCCATCTACGTGATCTTCGACCCGCGTACGGGAGAGGGCGCAGTCCTTTCCAACATCCACTCGACCCCGAGCGGCCCGCGCTACGCCACCCGCAAGGAGTT
This sequence comes from Streptomyces ureilyticus, assembly GCF_011045025.1. GTDB lineage: Bacteria > Actinomycetota > Actinomycetes > Streptomycetales > Streptomycetaceae > Streptomyces > Streptomyces ureilyticus. The sequence continues at coordinate 105,283 of NZ_JAAKZX010000006.1, read as the reverse complement.
CGTGTACGGCGAAGACGTCACCATCGCCGAGTGGACGATCTCCACGGAGAACCTGCCGCGCTACTCGAAGCAGTAACGCGGGCAGGTCGGTTCAGGCGCAAGCGACAGGGCGCCCCACCAACGCGTGGGGCGCCCTGTCCGTTGAGGTGAGGCCTCAGGCCCGTATGAGGTGAGACTTCAGACTCGTAGCCTCAGACCCGTGCCAACTCCCGGTCCTCGTCCGGGTCCTTCGGGCCGTTGGTATCGCCGGTGTCGTGGGTGCGGAGTGCCTCGCCCTCGATGTCGACGTTCGGGAGGGCGCGGTCCAGCCACTTCGGGAGCCACCAGGCCTTCTTGCCGAGCAGGGCCAGGACCGCGGGGACGATGGCCATGCGGACCACGAAGGCGTCGAAGAAGACGGCGATCGCGAGGCCGAAGCCGATCATCTTGATCATCGACTCGCTGGAGCTGATGAAGCCGCCGAAGACGGCCATCATGATGACCGCGGCGGCGGCCACGACCCGGGCGCTGTGCCGGAAGCCGGTCACGATGGCCTGGCTCGGCGACTCGCCGTGGACGTACGCCTCTCGCATGCGGGTCACGAGGAACACCTCGTAGTCCATCGCAAGACCGAAGACCACGCCCACCATGAAGATCGGCATCATCGACATGATCGGGCCGGTCTCCTCCACACCGATCAGGCCGGAGAGCCAGCCCCACTGGAAGACCGCGACCACGGCACCGAGCGCGGCGAGCACGCTGAGCAGGAAGCCGAGGGCCGCCTTCAGCGGGACCAGGATGGAGCGGAAGACCAGGATCAGGAGCAGGAAGGCGAGGCCGACCACCAGGGCCAGGTACGGGACCAGCGCATCGGTGAGCTTCTGCGAGAAGTCGATGTTCATCGCGGTGGTGCCGGTGACCAGTACCTCCGCGCCGGTGTCGGCCTTGACGTCGGCGCCCTTGTCGCGGATGGCGTGCACCACGTCCTCGGTCTGCGTCGAGGACGGCTTGGAGTCCGGGATCACGGTGATCATCGCGGTGTCGCCGGCCTTGTTGAACTGCGCCGGGGTGACCGTCACGACGTCCTTGAGGCCCTTGATCCCGTCGGTCACCGTGGTGGCCGCGGCCCTGGGGTCGTCGCTGTTCTTGGCGTCGACCACGATCATCAGAGGGCCGTTGAAGCCGGGGCCGAAGCCCTCGGACAGCGTGTCGTACGCCCGGCGCTGCGTCGTGGACGTCGGCTGCGAGCCGTCGTCGGGCAGGCCCAGCTCCAGTTGGGTGGCCGGGACGGCGATCGCACCCAGACCGACCACGCCGAGCAGCAGCACGGCGACCGGACGGCGGATGACGAAGCTCGCCCAACGGGTGCCCATGCCGGGCTTGGCCTGCGCCTCGGACTTCTCGGGCGCTGCGGAGTTCGCGGAGGCCCCGGCCTTCTCGGGCGCCACGGCCTTCTCGCCGCCACGCCGCTTGCGCTTCTCGTTCGCCGGGCGGACCTTCTTGCCCGCGTACCCGAGCAGTGCCGGGATCATGGTCAGCGCGATGAGGACGGCCACCACGACCGTGCCCGCCGCCGCGAGGCCCATCTTGGTCAGCATCGGGACGCCGACGACGGAGAGGCCCGCCAGGGCGATCACGACGGTGAGGCCCGCGAAGACCACCGCCGAGCCGGCGGTTCCGGTGGCCCGGCCTGCCGCCTCCTCGCGGTCACGGCCGTCGGCCAGCTCGCCCCGGTAGCGCGAGACGATGAACAGCGCGTAGTCGATACCGACCGCGAGGCCGATCATCAACGCGAGCGTGGAGGTGGTGTCGCCGAGGTCGAGGGCGTTGGCGAGGGCGGTGATGGTGGAGACGCCGATGCCGACGCCGATGATCGCGGTCAGCAGCGGCAGTCCGGCCGCGACCAGCGAGCCCAGGGTGAGGACGAGGACGACGGCGGCGATGGCGAGACCGATGACCTCACCGATCGCCCCTGGCTCGGCCGCGGCCTGCAGGGCGTCACCTCCGACGTCGACGGTCAGCCCGGTGGCCTGCGCCTCGTCAGCGGCCGCCTCGAGGGCGTCCCTGGTCGAGTCCTTCAGCTCCATGCCGGGGGCGTCGTACGTCACCGACGTGTAGGCGACCGTGCCGTCCTTGCTCACGGCGTTCGTCGTGAACGGGTCGGTGACGGAGACGACTTCGGGGCCGCCGCCCAGTTCCTTGACGGTCTTCTCGACGGTCGCCTTGTTGTCGGCGTCCGTCATCTTCTCGCCCTCGGGCGCCTTGAAGACGATGCGCCCGGTCGCTCCGTTGGCGCTACCGCCGGGGAAACGCTGATCCAGCAGGTCGAAGGCCTTCTGCGCCTCGGTGCCGGGGATCGAGAAGGAAGTCGATCCCGCCGCCGGTGCGCTGGCGGCGCCGACACCGGCGAGCGTCAGCAGCGCCACCCATATCAGGGCGACGAAATGCCGTCGCCGGAAGGCGAGTCGGCCGAGTTTGTAGAGGAACGTAGCCACGAGGGAGTACTCCCGGTCAGGTCGTGGGGTGGAGCAGGGCAGGGGTGATCAGCCCGACGACGTGAGCGGTCGCGTCAGGTGCAGGTGGTGCAAGGGGTCAAGTGGGTAACTTTGGAAGTGGGTTGAGCGTCAGGCGCCGAGAGCGGGGAGGACCACGGCGTTGACGTACGAAAGGAGGAACTCCTGGGTCGGCGGCAGTCCGTCGATCAGGTTCCGGGCGACGAAGGCGCCGAGCATCATGTGCAGCACGTATTCGATCGCGGGGTTGTCCGCACGGATCTCACCCCGTTCGACGGCACGCTGCAGCACCTTGTTGATCTCGGCCATCTCGGGCTCGATGAGCCATTCCCTGAACTCCTGGAGGAGTTCAGGGCTGTTGTGGACCGCCATGACCAGGCTCCGCATCAGCGCGGTGTCCTGCTCCATGCTGCAGTCGTCCTCACGCACCGCCATGGCGTGGAAGTCGCCCCGCAGGGACCCGGTGTCGATCTCGGCCGGGTCGATCCGCTTGTGATGCCGGAGCGCCTTGGCCACCAGCTCGGCCTTGCCGCCCCACTGGCGGTAGAGCGTCGCCTTGCTGGACCGGGTGCGGGTGGCCACGGCGTCCATGGTCAGGGCGTCGTAGCCGACTTCCCGGAGCAGGTCGAGCACGGCCCCGTACAGCTCGGCCTCCCGCTCGGGCGTGATCCGACTGCGGCGCACCGTCGCGGCTTCAGCCATCCCACTCACCTCTCCTGCTCCCACGTCCGGAGCGCCAGGCTACAGACCCACGCATGCACGCCTACAGACCGCGTTCCGAACGAAACGGTTTCGTACGCTTAAGAAGATACACCGGGGCGCGTACGAAACGAAACCGTTTCGTACGTGTCCCGGGTCACAGCAGCTCCGCAAGGAAAAGAACCGCTCGCACCCCCCGCCCACAAGTTGCCGCGCCCCCTCCCCCGACAAAGCATGAGTAGGTGAGCGACAAGCACGAGAACCAGACCGCCCCCGGCTACCTCCGCTTCCCCCACCTGAGCGGCGAGCGCCTCTGCTTCGTGGCCGAGGACGACCTGTGGGTGGCCCCCCTCGACCGCCCCGCCCGGGCCTGGCGGCTCACCGTCGACCGTACGAAGGCCGGCCACCCGCGCTTCTCGCCCGACGGCCGGCACATCGCGTACACGACCTGGCGCAGTCTCGATCCGGAGATCCACCTGGCCCCGGTCGACGGCGGCCCCGCCCGGCGCCTCACCTACTGGGGCAGCCCCGACACCCGCGTCTGCGGCTGGAACCCCGACGGCGACATTCTCGCCGTCGCCTCCCACGGCGAGCCCTTCGCCCACTTCACCTGGGCGTACAAGCTCCCGGTCACCGGTGACCCCGGCGGCAAGCTCCCCTGGGGACCCGTCTCGCACATCGCGGTCGCCGACGTCGCCGGCGAGCACAAGACGCTGCTGCTCACCGGCACGCCCCCGCACGAGCCCGCCTCCTGGAAGCGCTACCGCGGCGGCGCCACCGGACGCCTCTGGGTGCACGGGCAGCGCATCCTCGACGACCTCGACGGGCACCTGGACGCGCCCATGTTCGTCGGCGACCGCATCGCCTTCCTCTCCGACCACGAGGGCGTCGGCAACCTCTACTCCTGCCTGCACGACGGCTCCGACCTGCGCCGCCACACCGACCACGACGCCTTCTACGCCCGCCACGCCGCCAGCGACGGCACCCGCGTCGTCTACCAGTGCGCGGGCGAGCTGTGGATCGTCGACGACCTGTCCGCCGGCTCGGCACCCCGTCGCCTCGAGGTACGCCTGGGCGGGCCGCGGGCCGGGCGCCGCCCCTACCAAGTACCGGCCGGTCTGCACGTCGACGGGATCTCTGTGGACGAGACGGGCCGGGCCAGTGCCGTCGTCGTACGCGGCAGCCTGTACTGGCTCACGCATCGCGACGGCCCGGCGCGCACCCTCGCGGACACTCCGGGCGTACGCGTACGGCTGCCGGAGATGCTCGGCTCGAGCGGGCGGCTCGCGTATGTGACGGACGCGGAGGGCGAGGACGCCGTCGAGATCGCGTACCTGCCGCGCGCGACCGGCGCCCGCGCACCGCGCCGGATCGCCTCCGGCCGCCTTGGCCGCGTACTGGAACTCGTCTCGGATCCGCAGGGGGAACGGCTCGCGATCGCATCCAACGACGGGCGGCTGCTCCTCGTCGACGCGACCGAGGAACCGGAAAGCGGCGAGGTCACCGAGCTGATCCAGTCCATCAACGGGCCCGTGCGCGATCTCGCCTTCTCCCCCGACGGCGCCTGGCTGACCTGGTCGCACCCGGGCATCGGCCGGTCCCTGCGACAGATCAAGATCGCGCGGATCGAGGGCCCGAGAGCCGAAGGTCCCCTGAAACACACGATCGTCGACGTCACCAACGGCCGCTTCGAGGACGAAGGACCGGTGTTCACGCGGGACGGCCGCTTCCTCGCGTTCCTTTCCTGGCGCGGCTTCGACCCGGTGTACGACGTGCACACCGGCGACCTGTCCTTCCCGCTGGGCTGCCGCCCGTACCTGGTCCCCCTGTCATCCGCGACGCCCTCCCCCTTCGCGCTGACCCCCGAGGGACGCCCGGCCGCGGGCGGCCTGGACGTGCTCGCGGACGACATCGGCGACACCGAGGACACCGGCGACGGCGCCGCGGTGACCGTCGAGACCGAGGGCCTGGCGATGCGGGTCACGCCGTTCCCGGTGCCCGCCTCCAAGTACTCGGCGCTGTACCCGGTTGAGGGCGGCGGCCTTGTCTGGCTGCGCTGGCCGATCTCCGGCGCACTCGGCGAGACCTTCGTCAACCCGGCCGACACCTCCGGGCGGCCGACGCTGGAGTACTTCAACATCAGCAAGGCGAAGAAGTCCGAACTCGTCGATCACCTCGACTGGTTCGCGGTCAGCGGCGACGGCTCGCGGCTCGTCGTCGTCGACGAGGGCGATCTGCGGGCCGTGCCCTCCACCGAGTCGGGCGACCTCGACACGACCGTGTGGATCGACTCGCGGCGCATCGTGCACCACGTCGACCCGGCCGCCGAGTGGCGGCAGTCGTACGAGGAGGCGGGCCGCCTGATCCGCGCGTACTTCTGGGATCCGAAGATGTGCGGCATCGACTGGGACGCGGTCCTCGACCAGTACCGGCCGCTGGTCGAACGGGTCGCCTCCCCCGACGAGTTCGCGGATCTGCTGCGCGAGGTCCTGGGCGAGCTGGGCACCTCCCATGCGTACGTCACTCCCGCGCGCCGCAACGAAGGGCCGCCGCACTACCAGCGCGCGCAGGGCCTGCTGGGCGCCAACTTCACTCACAAGGATGTAAGTTGGGCGATCCGGCGCATCCTGCCCGGCGAGTCGTCCGACTCCAGGGCCCGTTCACCGCTGGCCGGTACGGGCATCCGCGAGGGCGCCGTGCTCACCCATGTCGACGGCCGGCCGGTCGATCCGGTCGCCGGTCCGTATCCGCTGCTCGCGGGGGCGGGCGGTACGACGGTGGAGTTGACCTTCGCGTCGGCGGACGGCGAGGGCCATGCGCGCCGGGTCGCCGTCGTTCCGTTGATCGACGAGCGGCCGCTGCGCTACCAGGACTGGGTGGCCAAACGCCGCGAGGTCGTACGGGAGTTGAGCCACGGCAAGTGCGGGTACCTGCACATCCCGGACATGGGCGGCTCGGGCTGGGCCCAGTTCAACCGCGATCTGCGCATGGAGATGTCCCGACCCGCCCTGATCGTCGATGTGCGCGGCAACGCCGGCGGCCACATCAGCGAGCTGGTCGTCGAGAAACTCACCCGCGCCATCCTGGGCTGGGACGTGACGCGCAACGCCCAGCCGGTGTCGTACACCTCCAACGCCCCGCGCGGTCCGGTCGTCGCCCTCGCCGACGAATCGACGTCCTCGGACGGCGACATGATCACGGCCGCCTTCAAACTCCTCAAGCTCGGCCCGGTGGTGGGCCAACGCACCTGGGGCGGCGTCGTCGGCATGACCGGCCGCCACCGCCTGGGCGACGGCACGACCATCACGGTCCCCATGAACGCCGCCTGGTTCGACGCATACGGCTGGTCCATCGAAAACCACGGCGTAAACCCCGACCTCCCCGCACTCCGCACCCCCCTGGACTGGGCAGAGGGCCGCCACGCCCAACTCACCGACGCCGTCCACCTGGCCCTGAACCTCCTGACCGACCACCCGGCAGCAACTCCCCCGGACCACCACCACATTCCGGACCGAACCCGCCCGAAACTGCCTCCCGCATAGCACTGTGGGCAATCGTTCCGCAGGGCGATGGGGGTCCCCCCGCTCGAGCGAAGCCGAGAGTGGGGGAGGGTGGGCACAGCCCACAGCACCGGGCAACGGCTCAAACACGGCCCAGCGACAGCAATCGCAAGCACACACAAGGAAGGGGTGCCCTCCCCAACAGAGGGCACCCCATACCGATTCACACCGGCTCAGATGTCGTAGTCCTGATCGAGCCGGTCCTGCTCCTCCTGCTGAGCCCGACGCGTCGGCTCCTGCTCCTGACGCCCCCGCTGCGGCTGCTGGCGCCGGCGCCGAGCCTCCTCATGCTGCGCCCGCTCCCGCTCCTCCGGCGTCATCCGCCGCTCCCGCTCCTCCGGAGTCATCCGGCCGCGCTCGCTCTTCTCGTCCCGACCGCTCTTCACGTCCCGGCCGCTCGTCTTGCTCTTCGCGTTCTGCTGAAGTTTCTCGGCCTTGTCCTGGAACTCGTCCTTCATGCCCATGAGATTCACTCCCGTGTGGGTGAGGGGATGGGGCCTCACTCAGATTCACACGGACCGACAAAGCGCGCATTTCGGTCAGTTACGTTCGGTTACGCATCGCATCGCGCGCCGCTTCGTCAGCCGCCCCACCCGCACCGACAAGCCCCGTACGAATCTTCCCGAGCCGCGGCTCGAACCGCTGCATCTCCCGCCGCCCCACCGTCGCAACGAGCCCCGGCAGATAGCCCCGTACACCTTGAACCCCACGCAGCCACCACTGCCCGTACACATGACTCGACCGCCGCTCGATCCCGGCCACGAGCCGGTCGACGGCGGGCCCCAGCGGATATGTCTTGCCGGCCGGCCACGGCATCCGCTGCCTCAACTCCCGCATCACGTCGTCCTGATCGGCGCCGCGCACCATGTCGGTGTCGGTCCACGACAGATAACCGACCCCGACGCGTACGCCCTTGTGACCGACCTCGGTGCGCAGGCTGTGCGCGTACGCCTCCACGCCCGCTTTGGACGCGCAGTACGCCGTCATCATCGGCGCGGGCGTGAGCGCGGCGAGCGAGGCGATCTGCAGCAGATAGCCGCGGCTCGCGAGCAGGGCGGGCAGGAAGGCGCGGGCCGTTACGGCCGAGCCGATGAGGTTGACCTCGATCACGCGGCGCCATGCCTCGGGGTCGGAGTCGGCGAAGGTTCCGCCGGTCGCGACGCCCGCGTTGGCGACGACGATGTCGACCTTCCCGAACCGCTCCTCGACCTCGGCCGCGACGCGGACCATCGCCTCGTGGTCGGTGACATCGGCGTACCAGTGGCCGCCCTCGGTGTGCAGCCGCCCGGCGACCCGCTTCAGCCCGTCCGGCTCAAGGCCGACCAACGCGACCTTCGCGCCGCGCGCGGAGAGCTTGCGGGCGAGGAGTTCGCCGACGCCCCGTGCCGCTCCGGTGACGACGGCGACCTGCCCTTCCAGGCTTGTCCCGCTCCTCATGCCTCCTCCTTCAACTCGGCCCGCACATAGGTGGCCGCGAGTTCCCGGATCTGCCCGCTGACCAGCTCGGGCGCCTCGATGGGGCTCATGTGCCCGATCCCGGGCAACTCGGTGAGTCCGGCGCAGTCGGGCAGCGCGGCGGCCATCGCGCGTGCGTGGACCGCGGGCGTCATCCGGTCGGCCGTACCCACGATCACGGCCGTCGGCATGGTCAACTCCCGTACGGCATGGTCGAGTTCGAGTGCGTCGAGTACGTGCGACCAGGCGTGCCGCACCCGGCGCGGACACGCGTGCACGATGCGCGCACACGCCTCGACCATCTCGGGGGCCGAACCGGGGCCCATCGTCGCGTACTTGAGGATCCGCCGGGCGATCGGCGTGACCGGCCCCAGCGGTGCCCGCGCGCCCAGGATGCGCCGGGTGAGCCAGGTACGCAGCCGCCCGGCCCGCAGCGGCACCACCAGCGACTCGGTGACCAGCCGCGAACTGCCCGTGCTGCACAGCAGCACGGCCGCCGCATGGTCCCTCAGCCGCTCCCGCCCGGAGGCGGCGATCAACGTCATCCCGCCCATGGAGTGCCCCACGATCACGGCCTTCTCGTCCGGCTCGAGGGTGGCCGCGAGCACGGCCTCCAGGTCGTCGGCGAGCGCGTCCGTGGTGCACGTGGTGTGCGCGGGACTCCGGCCGTGCCCGCGCTGGTCGTACGCGATGACCCGGTGGTCGGCGGCGAGATCCCGTATCTGCGCGGCCCAGTAGGCGGTCGAGCAGGTCCAGCCGTGTACGAGCACCACGGCGGGCCCGTCTTCGGGTCCGTGCACCTCGACGTGCAGCCGGGCGCCGTCGGCGGAGACCGCGGCCAACTCCCGTACGGGGGCGGGCGGGGAGTAGGGACCACTCTTCACATGCGTCAGTCGGCTCACGCGCCGGCCTCCACCTTCTGCTCGCCTCGGATGTCGTCGGTACGGGTCCGGGGCTCCCGGAGTACTTCGTACTCCCCCAGGTTGACGCGTCGTGTCGCGCTGCGGAACTCCGTCGTCGTACCGGGCCAGATGGTCGTGTTGCGGCCGTTCGCGTCGAGATACCAGCTGGTGCAGCCGCCCGTGCTCCACACCGTGCGCTTCATGCGCTGCTGGACCCTGTCGTTCCAGGCGCTGACGGCGCCCGGGCGGGCGTCCAGGGCGACCGGTCCGCCGAGGACGTCCAACTGCCGCAGATAGTCGGCCATGTAGTTCAGCTGGGACTCGATCATGAGGATCATGGAGTTGTTCCCGAGGCCCGTGTTCGGGCCGATGATCGACATCCAGTTGGGGAACCCGGCGGCGCTCGCACCGCGCAGCGACTGCATGCCGGTCGCCCAGGCCTCGGCGAGGGTGCGGCCGTCCGCGCCCACGACGCGCTCGGCGATCGGCAGGTCGGTGACATGGAAGCCCGTACCGAAGACGATCGCGTCGGCCTCGGTGCGGCTGCCGTCGGCGGCGATGACGGTGCCGCCCTGGATCTCCGCGAGCCCGGAGGCGACGACGTCCACATTGGGCCGGGCGAGCGCCGGGTAGTAGTCGCTGGACAGCAGGATGCGTTTGCAGCCGATGCGGTAGTCGGGCGTCAACTTGGCCCGCAGCGCAGGGTCCTTGATGGCGCGGGCCATGTGCAGCTTCGCGAACTGCTCGACCAGGCCGAGCTCGCCCGGGTGCTTGGTGAACGCCTGGACCTGCAACTCCCGGATACCCCACAGGAGTCCGCGCCGCGCCTTCGCGGTGAAGGGCAACTGCCGGTGCAGCATGCGCTCGACACCGCTGATCGCCCGGTCGACGCGCGGCAGCACCCACGGCGGGGTGCGCTGGAACAGGGTGAGATGGGAAACCCGCGGCTGGATCGCGGGCACGATCTGGGCTGCGGAGGCGCCCGTACCGACGAATGCGACCCGCTTGCCGCGCAGATCGTAGTCGTGGTCCCAGCGGGCCGAGTGGAAGACCTTGCCGGGGAAGGTGTCGAGCCCGGGGATGTCCGGGATCCGGGGCTCGGAGAGCGGCCCGGTGGCGGAGACCACGACATCGGCGGTGAGGTTGCCACTGCTGGTCTCGATCTCCCAGCGCAGCCGCTCACCGTCCCAAGTCATCCTCTTCACTTCGGAGTTGAAGCGGAGGTGGGGACGGAGCCGGAAGACATCCGTCACATGCTCCAGGTAGGCGCGGATGTGCTCCTGCCCCGAAAAGGCGCGCGGCCAGTCGGGGTTGGGGGCGAAGGAGAACGAGTACAGGTGGGACGGTACGTCGCAGGCGCAGCCGGGATAGCTGTTGTCCCGCCAGGTGCCGCCGACGCTGCCCGCCCGTTCGAGTACGACGAAGTCGGTGATCCCTTCCCGCCGCAGCCGCACGGCGGCCCCGAGCCCACCGAACCCGGACCCGACCACCGCCACGCGCACATGCCGCACGTCCGCGTCTTCGCGCTCGGTCATCCGACGCCTCCCTGGTCCATCTCTGCCCTGCCCCGTGCGACCATGCCAGTGAACACTGGCGCAATGGGGAGAGTAAGGGGAACCTCATACTCCTGGGTAGGCCCGGAACCAAAGAAGTTACTGGCGGTACAACATAGGCATAGGCTGATGACGTGGCTGAGGGATCTGAGAGGTCTGAGAGATCGGGAAAGCGGGGACAGGAGAAGTCCGGACCGGTACAGCGGGAGCCCGGCAAGCAGGAGTACCGCATGGAGGAGCTGGCCAAAGAGGCCGGCATCACGGTGCGCACCCTGCGCTTCTACCGCGAGCGCAAGCTGCTTCCGCCACCCCGCCGCGAGGGCCGTATCGCCTGGTACGACGACGACCACCTGGCCCGCCTGCGCACGATCTCGGCGCTCCTGGAACGCGGCCACACCCTCAGCGGCATCGCCGAGCTGGCCGAGGCCTTCGACCACGGCCGCGACGTCGGCGAACTGCTCGGCCTGGGCGCCCCCACCGAGGAGATCCCGGTCCGCCTCTCCCCCGAGGAACTCGCCGACGCCTTCGGCGACCAGGCCACCTCCGAGAACCTCGCCGCCGCCCTCGACCTCGGCTACCTCGCCACGGACGGCACCGACCTCGTCCACATAAGCCGCCGCCTGCTGGACGTCTCGGCGGCCCTGGTCCGCGAGGGCATCCCCCTCGCGGAGGTCCTACGGGCCGGCCGCCGCGTACGCGAACACGCGGACGCCCTGGCCGAGTTGTTCACCGGCCTCGCCCTCACGCGGGGCGCTTCCCCGGCCGACCTGGAGCGCTTGCGCCCGCTCGCGAAGAGCGTGGTGGAGGCGGAGCTGTCGATGGCGCTGGACCGGCGGGTGCGGGAGGCCGAGCAACGGCCCCCGGGGTCCTAGAGGTCGTAGACGACGGTCACGGGCGCGTGGTCCGACCACCGCTCCGCATGCGTGGCCGCCCGCTCCACGTACCCCTTGACGGCTTTGGCCGCGAGCCCCGGGGTCGTGACGTGGAGGTCGATGCGCCAGCCGGTGTCCCGGTCAAAAGCCTGCCCACGGTAGGACCACCACGTGTACGGCCCTTCGACGTCCGGATGCAGGGCCCGTACGACGTCGACGTACCCGCCCTCCGTCTCGTCGAAGACCGTCGTGAGCCACTCGCGCTCCTCCGGCAGGAACCCCGAGCTCTTCCTGTTGCCGCGCCAGTTCTTGAGGTCGGCCTCCTGGTGGGCGATGTTCCAGTCGCCGCAGACGACGACCTCGCGACCGCCGGCGGCGGCACGTTCCTTGAGCGCCTTGAGGTAGGCCAGGAACTCCCCCATGAAGCGGATCTTCTCGTCCTGCCGCACGGTCCCGACCTCGCCGGAGGGCAGATAGAGGGAGGCGACCGTGACGCCGGGCAGATCGACCTCGACGTACCGCCCACTGCCGTCGAACTCGGCGGATCCGAAGCCGACTTGGATGCGGTCGGGCTCACGCCGCGTATAGACGGACACCCCCGCACGCCCCTTGGCGGCGGCGGGCGCGTGCACGACATGCCACCCGTCCGGCTGCCGAATGCCCTCGGGCAACTGCGGCGGCTCGGCCCGCACTTCCTGCAGACACAGCACATCGGCGGAGGTGCCCGCGAGCCACTCCACGAAGCCCTTCTTCGCGGCGGCCCGAAGCCCGTTCACATTCACAGAGGTCACAGTCAGCACAGCACTCTCCTACGCAACAGGGAACGTAGGTTACTGGGCGCGCGTCGTGCGCGACTTGAAGGCCTGTGCAAGAAGGCATGAACACGCGGCGGGAGGCTTTCCGGCGCTCGTACTCGTACTCCTACGCGTACTCGGTTCGGGTGAGGCAAACCCGGCCGTGCACCCCCGCCGGTCGTGGCGGCGGCACAGGGAAGCAGCCCGGTGCTTGGCTTCTGCGGGCCGGTCGCACCCCGCGATCGTGCTCGACGACAGCCAGGAAGGACACGACACCATGGCCGTGCAGCGCGAATCGAACGAATTGGACGAAGCGAAGATCGAAGCCTTCATGGAGAAGGCGCTCGGGGACATCAGCGGGACCATGGCCATCGGTCTGTGCCATCTGGGCGACCGGCTGGGCCTGTTCAAGGACCTCGCCGCCAACAGCCCGGCCGGCAGCGAGGAGCTCGCGGACCGACTGGACCTGAATGAGCGTTACGTACGGGAGTGGCTGCGCGGCATGACCGCCGCGGGCTACCTGGAGGAGCCGGCGCCCGGCCGCTTCACCCTCCCCGCCGAGTACGCGCCCGCCCTGGCGGACGAATCGGGGCCCATGTTTCTCGGTGGCGTCTACCAGATGCTGCCCGCCGCCCTGGCGCCGTACGAACGGTTGATTGCCGCGTTCCGGAGCGGCGGAGGCGTACGGCAGAGCGACTACCCGGACGTCCTGTGGGACGGCATGAGCCGTTTCACGGGGAGCTGGTTCGAGAGCGTCATGATCGACGACTGGCTGAGCACCTTTCCGCACGTCATCGAGCGGCTGGAGCGGGGCGTCGACGTCGCGGACGTGGGATGCGGCGCGGGCCGTGCGCTGATCGTGCTCGCCAAGGCGTTTCCCCGCTCGCGTTTCGTGGGGTTCGACAACTTCCCGGGCCAGGTGGAACGCGCCCGGGCGAACGCCGAGAACGCCGGGGTCGCCGACCGTGTGACCTTCGAGACGGTCGATGCCGCCCAGGGGCTTCCCGGACGCTACGACCTCGTCACCACCTTCGACGTGATCCACGACGCGGCGGACCCGAAGCGGCTTCTGGCCGCCATCAGGGCGGCGGTCAAGGACGACGGCGACTACCTGATGCTCGAAATCAACTGCCAGGACCGCCCCCAGGACAACGTCGGCCCCGTGGCATCGATGTTCTACGGCTTCAGCGTCTTCTACTGCATGACCACGTCCCTCGCCGGCGGCGGAGCCGCCCTCGGCACGAACGGTATGCCCGAGGCAGTCGTACGCAGCCTGTGCACCGAGGCGGGCTTCGGCAGCGTGGCCCGGTCCTCGGCGGACGACCCTTTCAACGTCCTCTACGACATCAGGCCGTAAGCCGAGCCCTCGGCCCCGAGTCGGCCGCGCGGCCCTCGATCGGGAAGGGGCCCATGGGAAAGCGGCCATGGAAAGCGGCCGTGGGAAAATGGGTCACCACCACGCGGCGCATAGAAGTACGATCTTCGGCATGAATATACGCCGCGTCCCCTTCGACCACCCTGACGCCGTCAAGCTGAACGACCAGGTCCAGGCCGAGTACGCCGCGCGCTACGAGGACGAGGGTGACGTGACTCCCCTCGACCCGTCGATGTTCGAGCCGCCGCTCGGCCTGTACCTCATCGCGTACGACGCGCAGGACCGGCCGGTGGCCACGGGCGGCTGGCGGGCCCAGGACGCGAACGGCGAGGGCTACTCGGACGGCGACGCGGAGATCAAGCGCATGTACGTGGTCGAGGAGGCGCGCGGCAACGGTCTCGCCCGTCGCATCCTCGCGGCGCTGGAGGACGACGCCCGCGCGGCCGGCCGTATCCGCATGGTCCTGGAAACGGGCACGAAGCAGCCGGAGGCGATCGCCCTCTACACGTCCAGCGGCTACGAGCCCTGCGTCAAGTTCGGCCATTACCGCTTCCACGACTTGAGCAGGTGCTTCGCGAAGCCGCTGTGAGGCGGTTGATGGTGCGTCAGGCGCGCAGGAAGGCCAGTACGGCCAGGACCCTGCGGTGGGTTTCGTCGGCCGGGGGCAGGTCCAGCTTGGTGAGGATGCCGCTGATGTGTTTACCGACGGCGGCCTCGGACACCACCAGTTCGCGGGCGATCGCGCCGTTCGACCGGCCTTCGGCGATCAGCGCCAGGACCTCGCGTTCGCGCGGAGTGAGCCGCTCCAGCGGATCGCGGCGGCGGCGCAGCAGTTGGCGTACGACCTCGGGATCGACGACCGTGCCGCCGTCGGCGACCTCGATCAGCGCGTCCACGAACTGCTCCACCTGCCCGACCCGGTCCTTGAGCAGATAGCCGACCCCCGTTCCGTCGCCGGAGTCGAGCAGGTCGGCGGCGTATCTCCGCTGGACGTACTGGCTGAGGACCAGAACGGGCAGCGTGGGTCGCGTCTCCCGCAGCCGTACGGCCGCGTGCAGGCCCTCGTCCTGGAAACCCGGGGGCATCCGGACGTCCGTCACCACGATGTCCGGCCCGTGCTCGTCGACCGCGGCGACCAGCGCCTCGGCGTCGCCGACGGCCGCGACCACCTCGTGCCCGTAGCGGGTGAGCAGACCGATGAGCCCGTCCCTGAGCAGCACGCTGTCCTCGGCCAGGACTACACGCAGGGCTCGGTCAGCTGACAAGGGATCTCCACGCGCAACAAGGTCGGTCCGCCGGGCGGGCTGGACAGGGAAAGTCTGCCATCCAGTACTGACACCCGGTCCGCGAGTCCGGTCAGCCCGCTGCCGCTCCCGGCGTCCGCGCCGCCCCGCCCGTCGTCGCGTATCTCCAGGAACAGCCGCCCGTCGCGGTGACCGCCGCCGACCTCGGCACGGCCGGCCGCACTGTGCTTGTCGACGTTGGCGAGGGCCTCGCACACCACGAAGTACGCGGCTGCCTCGACCGCTTGGGGCAGGCGCCCGGGCAGTTCCAGGTCCACGTCCACCGGGATTACGCAGCGGTCGGCGGCGTCGGCGACAGCCGCTTGGAGTCCGTAGTCGGCGAGGACCTGCGGATGGATGCCGTGGATGAGTTCGCGCAGCTCGGCGAGGGCTTTGCCCGCCTCGTCGTGCGCCTTGGCGAGCTGGTCGGCGAGGGGGCCCGGCGGGGCGTCGAGGCGGGCAAGGCCGAGGCTCATCGTCAGGGCGACGAGGCGCTGCTGCGCCCCGTCGTGCAGATCGCGTTCGATACGCCGCCGCTCCGCCTCGAAGGCGTCCACCAACCGGACGCGGGAACGCGCCAGTTCGACGACCCGTGCGCCCAGGTCACCCTCGCGGGAGGCGACCAGCAGACGCGTCAGCGCGGCCCGCGCGCCCGCCGCGACCCCGAGAACGTAGGCGCACAGGCCCAACAGCACGAGCCCGAGGACGGCGACGCCGAAGGCGGCCGGCCAACTGGTGACCGTCCACTGCTTGAGCACCTTCGCCTCGTGGCCGTCGCCAACTGTCGCCATCAGCAATGGAGTTGCCGTCACGGACACCGGGAGCAGCAGGGCGACCGTGAGCACGAGGACGTCCACCGGCCACAGCAGGCCCGCGAACAGGAGCGCGTACCCGAGCTCCCGCCAGGTCGTCCGCTCCCGCAGCCGCGTCACCAGCCAAGCCCACAGACCGGGTTCGGCAGGCACCCGGTGCTGCTCCGGCACCGGCTCCAGATCGACCAGCCGCAGCCTGAACCGCTCGACACGGGCCACCGGCAGACCGGCCAGCACCGTACCGACCAGCAGCGGCAGCCCCACCAGGACGACGGCAAGGATCCCGCCAGCCGCCGCCAGGGTCACGATCGCCACCAGGGCGGCAGCGCCGGTCACGGCACCGGTGACCAGGTAGCCGATCGAGCGCCACGGCCACGCCGACAGCAGGTAGCCGGGCCTGGTCATGGCCTGCCACACGGTGCGGGGCTGTGCGGGGATCGCCGGATGCATGGGGATCACCGTATGAGCGGCGTACGTGCCGGTGCCATCGGTCCAGGGTCCGGATCGGGGGTAGGCCTGGCCCTACCTCAGGTCTCGGCTCTGCCGCACTGCGCCGGTGTGCCCCCACAGGGTTTCGTGAAGCCATCCCGAAACCGGATCACCAGATCGAGGCCATGCTGTGCTGAGAATCGCCCTGCGCACGCTGCGCACCCGCTGGACCGCCTTCGTCGGCAGCTTCGTCGCCCTCTCGCTGGGCGTCGCGCTGATCGCCGTGATGGGTCTGGCCCTGGCTTCCTCGCTGGACGCCCCCGAACGCCGGCCCGAGCGGTTCGCGGCGGCACCGGTCGTCGTGCAGGGCGCGAACACCCTGCGCGTACCCACCGCGAACGGCGCCGAGACGCGGGAACTCGCGCATCCGCGTGCCGTACCGGCTGAGGTCGTCGCGCGGCTGAAGGACCTCGGGACGGTCGTCGAGGACCGGTCGTTCGCCGTACGGGCCCGGAGCGGCCCCCGCGAACTGGTGGGCCACCCCTGGTCGACCGCGGCCTTCGCCCCGTACGAGATGAGGTCGGGACGCACGCCCCGGGCGCCCGACGAGGTCGCCGTCAGCGGCGACTGGGTGAGACCGGGTGAGCGTGTACGGACCGACCGCGGCATCGTACGCATCGTCGGCACCGTCGCCGGGCGCCGCTTCGAGAACGCCGTGTTCTACACCGACGCACGCGCCGCCGAGCTGTCCCCGCGCAGCGTCCAGCTCGTCGTGGACGCGGACGTGGCGGCCGTACGCGGCGTGGTGCGCGGCAGCGGCGTACAGGTGCTCACCGGGAACGCGCGCCGTTACGCCGATACCGATCCCGACCGGGACAGCGAGGCGCTGACCGCGATGAACGCCCTGTTCGGCACGGCGGGCGGGGTCACCGGCTTCGTGTCGGTGTTCGTGGTGGCGTCCACCTTCGCGTTCGCGGTGGCCCAACGGCGCCGGGAGTTCGGGCTGTTGCGCACCGTCGGGGCGACCTCCGGCCAGATCCGGCGCATGGTCTTCGCCGAGGCCCTCGTGATCGGTGTGCTCGCTTCGACCGCCGGCTGCGTACTCGGGGCGTACGGTGCGCCGTGGCTCGCCGAGCGGGTGGTCGACGGTGGTCTCGCGCCGGGCTGGTTCACGATCGGCGATCACACCTGGCCGTACCACCTGGCCTTCTGGACGGGCCTGCTCGTCGCGCTGTGCGGAGTGGTGGCCGCTTCCTGGCGGGCCGGGAGGACGGCGCCGACCGAGGCGCTGCGCGAGGCGTCCGTCGATACGCGGACGATGACGTGGGGCCGCGGGCTGTGCGGCGCGGCGCTGCTGCTGACCGCCGCCGTGACGCTGGTGATGGCCCTGTTCAGCGATCCGGGCGACCTGCTGCACCGCAAGACGTACATCAGCCGCACCATGCTGCTGATCACCGCGGTCGCACTGCTCTCCCCGGTCCTGGTGCGTCCGCTGACCCGCGTGCTTGCCTGGCTTCCGGCCCAACTGCCGTGCGCGATCGGCAGGTTGGTACGCGAGAACGCTGCCACGGACGTACGCCGCACCGCCGCCGTCGCGGCTCCCGTCCTGGTCACGGTCGCGCTGGCCGGCTCCCTGCTGGGCGCCCCCAACACCCTGAACGCGGCGAAGGCCGCCGAGATCCGCGAGCAGACGGCCGCCGATTTCGTGATCACAGCCACGAACGGCGGCTCGGGCTTCACTCCGACGACGCTGACGCGGCTGCGCGAAGTGCCCGGAACCGTGGTCTCCGCGACCTCATCAAGCGCCGTGCACACGCTGGAGGAGGGCGTGGCCCTCATCAAGTCCGAGGCCCGCGCGGCCGATCCGCGTACGCTCGCCGCGACCACGCACCTCCCGGTCACGGCCGGCAGCGTCCGCGACCTCGACGACGACTCGATCATCGTCAACGAGGAGTGGGAGAGGCACACAGTCGGACAGCGCGTGGACGTCTGGCTCGGCGACGGCACGAAGAAGTCCCTGCGGATCGCCGCCGTACTGTCCATCGGCACGGGCGACAACGGCGTGTACGTCACGGCGCGGAACGCCCCGGGCGCCACGGTCGACCGAGTGGACGTGACCCAGACGAAGGGCGCCGACAGGTCGGCGGTGGCAAGGGGCCTGCACGCGGCAGTGCGCGGCGCGGGCGGCGAGATCCTCACCAAGTCCCAATGGGTCCAGTCGAGTTATCCCGAGGCCAACCGCACGACCCGACTCGGCATCCTCCTGGTCCTCGGCATCGCCTTGCTGTACACGGCCATCTCCCTCACCAACACCATGATCATGGCAACCTTCGACCGCCCCCGCACCCGCGACCTGGCCTCCCTACGCCTGGCCGGCGCCACCAAGGGCCAAGCCCTGCGCATGGTCGCGGCAGAGGCACTGCTCGTGGTGGCGGTGGGAACCGTACTCGGCCTCTTGACCACCGCCCTGAACCTGCTCCCGATATGGACCGCCCTGACCCTCCTGTCGGCCCCCACCCCGCTCGAGATCCCCTGGCCGCCCCTAGCCACAACGCTCACGGCGTGCGCACTCCTCGCCGTGCCCTCGGCAGTCGCCGCGGCGGGGGTCGCTTTGCGGCGGGGGGCGGTGGGATTGGCGGCCGTACAGGAATGAGGTCAGTCCAGATCCTGCGCCAGGGCAAACCCCCGATTGCCGCCCACTCAGGCGTGCCGGTGATAAGCCTTGTTGGCGATGCGCCAGCCGTCGTCGACACGGACCAGCAGGAAGATGTCGGTGAACGTTTCAGCGCCGTGCCACAGCGTCATCGTCGCGGTCGCGACACTGCCGTGGACGTCGATGGCTTCGATGCGGCGGGAGCGGGTCGGTTCATCCGGGGCCGGTTGGCCGGGGAAGCGGGCGCAGTAGTCGTCCAGTCGCCAGGAGACGAATGCGTCGTCCCGGATTCCCTCGATGTGGGCGGTGGGCAGGAACGCGTCGCGGAAGTGGGCTGGGTCGCCGGTGGCGTGTCCGCGGGCGTAGGCGCGGAGCGGTTCGAGCACGGCGTCCTCCACGGCGTGGACCGTGGCGGCGACGGCGATGTCGGTCGTGTGTGATGCGGTCATACGGGTCAGAGTGGTGCGCAGCGCCGGCTGCGACAAGCGCAGATTTCGAAGGCCGGCCCTGCGGGGTACGCATACCGGCTGGGCATACTGGCGCCATGGAACTGACCGTGTGGCGAACCTTCGTGACGGTGTGCCGACTCGGCTCGCTGTCGGCGGCGGCGGCCGAGCTCAACCACACGCAGTCGGCCGTCTCCCGGCAGATCGCCGGGCTGGAACGGCAGCTCGGCGTGCCGCTGATGGAGCGCCATGCGCGCGGTGTGCGTCCGACGCCTGCCGGTGAGGTGTTCCGGCATCACGCCCTGGCCACGCTCAACGAAGCCGACCGCGCGATTCGTGCCGTACGAGACCTTCGTGACGGCGCGTTCAACCGGCCGCTGACCGTCGGTGCAACACCCTCCCTGGCCGCAGGAGTTGTCCCCGAGGCCATCCGGGCCCTGCTGCAGGGAACCGGATCCCTCCGGTGGAGCTTGCTGCCGGCCCTGAGCGCGCAACTGCACGACCGCGTGATCAACGGCGATCTGGACATCGCCGTCGTCACCGACGCACCGCCAGGGCTCCCCGATGACCCGCGGGTCGAACGACGGTTCCTCGGCCTAGACGACATGGTCGTCGTCCTGCCTGCCGGCCATCCGCAGGCCGGGCCCGACCCGGTGCACATCCAGACGCTGGCCGACCAGACCTGGGTCGAGGACAACGACGGCTCAGCGGCACTACTGAGCCGGCAGGCCGCCCGAGCCGGAGTCACCGCCCGCATCGACCTCACCGCAGCCGACCTGCTCGGCAAGCTGGCTCTGGTCGCCACCGGCCACGCCATCGCACTGATCCCCGGAGTACTGACGCGCGCACTGCGAACCGACGTCACGACCATGACCCTCGTCGATCCCCCGACCCGGGGCATCTACACGATCACACCCCGCCGCGACCCCCACCCCTCAGCAGCACCCCTGCTCGCCCACCTCACCACAGCCCTCACCTCGGTCCGCCCGACCGCACCCGGACCTCGCGCCGAGTCCAGAAACGCAGAGGCAGTTGATCGTTTCCCGCCTGTCACGCCCATGGAGACGTCCCTCCAGGCTTGAGTGTGCAGTCAGACGGTTGGCCTGGTTCTACAGGTCGGTCATGAGAAGCCGGTAGCCGACATCGAGTGCTTCGCGGTCGAGCAAGTCGGCATGGCGCTGGTGCCACCGGCCGGAAGACAGGTCGTCGGACAGCCGGGCCAGGCCTGGCCGGAGGGCCTCGTCGCCGGTCTGGGCGAACAGCGAGATACCGGCCCGCACTTGCGGGTCGAGGTATGCCTCGGGTCGGCGCCAGAAGGCGGCGAGGAATCCGTCGGTGCAGTCGTGCGGGATGGGGACGGTTTCGATGCGGGCGCCTCCCAGCAGCGTGACCAGGCGTTCGACCGCGACGGCTCGTGTGCCGTCGAGCGCGGCCGCATCGGGCAGGTACTCCTCCAGCAGCCAGAACCTGTGGTTGATGTCCGGGTCGAAAGTGAGGATGACGATCCGCTGCCGGGCGATGCGGAGGAGTTCGCCGATGCCGGCTTCCAGGTCGCTCCAGTGGTGCACGGTCAGGAGGGCCATCACCGCGTCGGCCGAGCCGTCGGCGAGAGGGATCGACTCCGCGGATGCTTCCAGGGCCGGCGCGGATCCGGCCGGGCGCTGGGCGATCATCACTGAGCTGGGTTCAACAGCCAGCACCGTTTGCGGCGGTTCGTAGGAGCCGGTACCGGCTCCCACGTTGATCACGGTGGCGGCACCGCCGAGGGCTTGGTGGATCCTGGCGGCGATTCGGGGATCGGGTCGCCGGGTGTGGGCGTAGGTCGCACCGATGCTGTTGTATGTCGCCACGCCACGCAGTATGCGCTTCCCGCTGGGACCGGTACTACCTCCACTTTGGCCGCTGCTTCGGTCCCCTCAGCCGGTGACGCGGTGGAAGGTCCAGCGCTGGTTGGAGCTGCCGACGTCGCGGTACTGGATCAGCGCGGCACCGTCGGCCGTGCTGCCTCCGCTGACCTCGAGCACCTTGCCGCTGTTGCGGTTGACCACGCGGAAGACGCCATCGGTCTGCGGGCGCAACTGCCACTGCTGGCTCGCGCGGCCGTCGGGGATCGACTGCACGACCCGCGCGCCGTCGGCCTTCGAGGAGCCTGCCACGTCGAGAACCTTGCCGCTGCGCACGCACATGATGGTGTGGTAGCCGTCCGCTGTGGACTGGAAGGCCCACTGCTGGTTCGGTTTGCCGGAGTAGGGCCACTGGATCACGGCGGCGCCGTCCGCGTTCGAGGTGCCGGAGACGTCGGCGACCTTGCCGCTGCGCACGTTGACGCATTTGTAGGGCCTGGTGGGTGCAAGGGTGTACTGCACCGAGTCCACGTCGACGTGGCCGGTGCCGTTCGGGTTGTAGGTGTAGAGGCCGACCCGGTCACCGCGGTAACCGCCCCAGGTGAGCTGGTAGGTGCCGCCGAACGTGGTGAACGTGTTCCCGTCGAGGCTGTAGGAGAACCGGCTGACCCCGTTGACGTCCCATGAGGTGCGCAGCCACACGGCGTTCTGCGTGATCACCGGACCGTTGGTCAGGGTGCCGCCGACGTTGTGCGCGATCGTGGTGGTGGTGCCGGAGCGCCGGATGCCCAGCCCGGCGTAGGTTTCCGCGTAGTGGCACAGCCCGGCGTGCTGGCCGTCGGCGAGGCCGGCCAGTTCGAGGCGGACGGTCACCGTCGCGCTGCCCGCCGTGCGCATCACCCGTTGGGTGAGGGTGTTGCCGACCTTCATCAGGTTGTTGGGCGCCAGCGGTGCGAACGCCTTCAACCGCAGGTAGCCGGGGCGTTCGGTCAGCGACCAGCGGTCCGCGCGCGGCTTGTAGTGCCATTCCCACTGCGGCTTGAGGCGGGTGTCGGTGAACAAGTCGCTGGTCACCACCGGGGGCAGCGCGTCGACCGGCAGACCGGGCGTGCCGCCGGCGGGCACCTCGCCCGTCCACACCATGTTGCCTATGCCGTCCGAGCCCACCGAGCCCAGGATCGGCCAGCCGTCCACCCAGGTCACCGGCAGCAGGGACAGCACGCGCCCCTCCCAGCGGCCGCTGCCGTGGTGGGTCACGAAGTGCCATGCGCCGTTCGGAGCCTGCACCAGCCCGCCCTGGTTGGGCTCACGGTCCACCGAGGGGTTGACGTGCTGCAACTGCCGGGTCTCGAACGGGCCGGTGAGGCTGGAGCCGCGGTTCATCATGAGCACCCGGCCCTCGGACTTCACCTCGCTGAACATGTGGTAGTAGGTACCGTCGATCTTGTAGAGCTTGTTGGCCTCGCTGCCCCGTGACTGGTGGATGACCGTGGGCGAACCGACCAGCGACTTGCCGTCCTCGGACAGCTTGAACAGGTTCACCTTGTAGGCGTCCGCGTAGTGCGTGGTGACCAGGTAGCCCTGGCCGTCGTCGTCCCAGAACGGGCACACGTCGTTCCAGCCGGTGGTCCGCCACAGTGCGTGCAACGGCTCCCACGGCCCGGTCGGCGACGGGGCCGACGTCATGAAGAAGCCTTCGTCGGGCGTGTTGAAGTACACCCAGTACCGGCCCGCGTGGTGGCGGATGGACCCGGCCCACACGCCACGGCCGTAGCGGTTCATCCGGTCCCAGTTCAGCTCCGGTCCGATGCGGGTGACATCGTCGACCGCGCTCCCGAGCGTCCGCCAGTTGACCAGGTCCTTCGAGTGCAGGACGGCCATGCCGGGCGAGTACCCGAAGGTGCTGGTGATGCCGTAGTAGTCGGAGCCGACCCGGATGCAGTCCCAGTCGCTGAGGTCGGCCGGGATGATCGGGTTGACGTAGGTGCCGTCGCCCTGGTCGCCCCACGTGCCGGCCGGAGGGACGGCTGCCGCCGCCGTGCCTGGTGGCAGCAGGCCCGGCAGCATGAGGGCCCCGGTCCCGACCGCCGCGAGCCGGCCGAGCTGTCGTCTGGTGATGTCCACGACTCTGTCCTTGGTGAGGGGGGAGGCGCCCCTGGTCCGGCGGAGAGCTGCCGAACGAGAGGTACTGGGGTAGTTGGGGTTCGTGACGGGCAGAGGGCATGGCACGGGCGCGCCGTCCCGTGGCGCGCCCCTGCCATGCGCCGTCACAGCGCGAGGACCTGCCAGTCCTGGTTGGACCCGCCGGTGGAGGGCCACTGGATGACGTTGGCGCCGTCGGCGGTGGAGGCGTTGGCGACGTCGGCGCACCAGCCGGTGCGGACGTTGACGAGCCGGTAGTAGCCGCTGGTGGCCGAGGGGACCAGCTTCCACCTCTGGTTGTCGCCGCCGTTGTCGGTCAACTGGGTCAGGGTGGCGCCCTGGGTGCTGTTGGGGCTCTGCAGGAGCTTGCTGCTCTTGACGTTGACCAGCCGGAATGATCCGTCAACGTTCGGCAGGAGGCTCCACTGCTGGTTGGTCCCGCCGCCGTAGGGCCACTGGATGAGCGTGGCGCCGTCGGCGGTCGAGGCGTTGGAGACGTCCAGCGCCTTGCCGCTCTTGCGGTTGATCACCTTGTAGGTGCCCAGGTCCGCGGTGAAGGGACGGTCGTAGACCTCCAGGTTGCGGATCGACGCGTACACCCCGGCGGGCAGCCCGGTGACCGTGACGCGGACGTACCGTGCCCGGGCCTGGAACACGGCCGTCTGGATGTGGCGCGTGCCGGTGGTGGCGGTGCTGTCGACGAGCGTGGTCCACGTGCTGTTGTCGGTGGAGCCCTCGATCTTGTACCGGTAGTTGGTCTTGTCCAGCTCCCAGGCGATCCGGGTGCCGGTCAGCGAGCGGGTCGAGCCGAGGTCGACCTTGAGCCAGTGGCCGGTGTTGCCGTCGTTCGCGCACCAGCGGGTGGCGGTGGCTCCGTCGACCGCCTTTGCCGCGGTGTTGCCCTTGGACGTCTGTTCGCTGTCGGCGGTCGCGGTCTTGCCGGCGGCGATGTCGGCCGGCTGCACGGAGCGGTCCAGTGTGACCCCGACGACGCTGTCCTCGGGGATGCGCGTGCGGTTGATGCCGGTGATCGTCACCCCGCCGTCCGTGCCGACGGTGTACGGGAGGCCGGTGCCCGCGGCGACGTCGAAGACGCGGGTGACCTGGGCGTCCCCGATCGACGGGGTGGTGAAGGAGGTTCCGCTGTAGCCGGGCAGCAGGTGGATGTAGAAGGTGCTGTCCTTGGACGTGAAGCCGTACTTGCCGTCCACCGGCTGCCAGGGTCCGCCGCGGGTGCCGTAGACGGCCTGGCCGCAGGAGGTCAGGAAGGAACCGACCCGGCGCACCACTGCGGCCTGGTCGGCGGGGATCGCCCCGGTCCGGTCGGGACCGACGTTGAGCAGGCAGACCATGTTGCGCACCCAGGAGTTGACCAGGATGGCCATGATGGTGCCGAAGCTCATCACGGGTGCGCCGGCCTTGTAGCCCCAGGCACCGCAGATGGTGAAGTTCTTCTCCGCCAGATGCCCGGTGCGCATGGCGCCGGAGGGGATCGAACTGCCTTCCTCGCTGAGGTAGTCGCCCATCCAGCCGGAGCGCGGGTTGACCACGATGTCGGGTTGGTGCTTGCGCACCAGGCCCATCACACCGAGAGGGCTGCCGGTGGCGGAGTCGGTATCGCTGTAGGCGGCGTCCACCGGCCACCGATTGGCGCTGTCGCGGACCTTTCCGGGCTCCCAGAAGAAGGCAGCGTCCGCGTCCCGGCCTTGCTGGCCCAGCCAGCCGCCGTCGAAGTAGATGTCGTCGATCTTGCCGTACTTGGTCATCAGCTCCTTGACCTGCTGGTACACCTCGTTCTTCATGATCCGCGCGTTCTCCTTGTGCGCGGGATCGGTGGTGTAACCCCACTTGTTCGGCAGGCAGTTGGTGCCGGTGACGTCGTAGTAGCCGGGGTAACGCCAGCTCATCGGGGAGAAGTACAGGCCCACCTTGAGCCCGGCGTCGCGTACGGCGGTGACGTACTCCTCGATCAGGTCCCGCCGCATCGGGGCCTGTCCGGCATGGAAGGCGTTCGGGTGGGTGGACGGCCACAGGGCGAAGCCGTCGTGGTGACGGGTCGTCAGGACGGTGTACTTCGCGCCCATGTCCTTGGCCAACTGGGCCCAGTCGGCCGGCTTGTAGGCGCTCGCCGTGAACTGCTCGCCGGTCGCGTCGGTGAAGTACTTCTTGTAGTTCTCCGGCGTGACGGCGGAGTTCTCCATGTACCACTCGCCCTTGGCCGGGCCCGAGTACACACCCCAGTGGATGAACATGCCCAGCTTGGCGTCCTGCAGCCATTGGAGCTTCTCGTCGGACTGCTGCTCGATGCCCAGCTCCGACTTGGGGATCCGCAGCGGGAGAAGGGGCAGCGGCTGGGGGGAGGTGGCGGCGTGTGCGGGTGTCGCCAGCGTCGGTGAGACGGCGGCGACAACCGTCATGGCAGCCATGCCGGACAGCATTCTTCGGCGACTGATCGGTTCGGACAAGGTTCTCTCCTGACTGTTCACAGAACAGCACGGACGGTCATGCGGCTCAGGTGTGGAGCGAGGTACGGACGAGGACGGCTCGGCACAGGCGTCATCACCGGCTGAACCCGCGTCCGTCGCGTCAGCGCGGCTTGAGGATGATCGCCTGGCCGCCCGCGGGAGCCATCGCCACGTCCAGCTTGGTGGCCGAGGTGACCGTCCGGGTGCTGACCACGACCGGCGTCTGGTAGGGGCTGGCGCCCGGGGTGCCGTCGGCGTAGACGGTCGCCGTGTAGGTGCCGCTGCCCAGGAACGTCAGCGGGAGCGACAGGGTCCGGGACGTCTCGTTGGTCATCGCCCCGACGTACCAGGTGTCGCCGTGGCGGCGGGCGACGGCGGCGTACTGGCCGATCGATCCGGCGAGGGTGCGGCTCTGGTCCCAGGAGGTGGGGATGGCGTCGAACCATGGCAGCCCCGGCCAGTTGGCCGTGTTGGCGTACTTGGCCGGCATGTCGTACCAGTACAGGAAGCTCAGCGGCTGGTAGAAGACCGCCGCCATGGCCATCTGGTGGACGTTGGTGGTCCGGTTCCGCGACTGGCCGTAGCAGATGGTGTAGTCGATAGGCCCGCCGATGTTGCGGGCGAACGGCAGGGTCACGTTGTGGCTCGCGGTCGGGAAGCGCTCGTTGCCGCGCACGCCCTCATTGGTGACCCAGTTCGGGTACGTCCGTTCGTAGCCGAACGGCCGCACGTTGTCGTGCATGTCCATCAGCAGGTTGTACTTGGCTGCCGTCCTGACCCAGTTCGTGATCTGGTTCGTCATCGCCTGGGTGCCGTCGTTGACGAAACCGAGCTTGACTCCTTTGACGCCCCAGTTCTTGTAGAGGCTGAACAGGCTGTCGGGGGTGTGGGCCGCTACGCGGTCGACGTAGAGGATGACGCCGATGCCCTTGCTCTTGGCGTAGGAGATCACCGAGGGCAGGTCGATCTCCGGTATCGGCTTTGTCGCGTCGGTGCCTCTGACGTCGCCGTACCAGCCACCGTCGTACTCGATGAATTGCAGGCCGCGAGCCACGGCGAAGTCGACGCCCGCCATCCCGGCGGCGGTGGTCAGCTGTACTCGGAAGACCTTGCCGGGCTTGATCCACGAGGTGTCGGCCAACGCGCTCGCGGGGGCCAGGTTGGGCACCAGCTCGGCGTTGTCGACCAGTTCGGCGTGGGTGGAGCCGGTCACCACCGCCCGCCAGGGCGTGGCGAACGGCGTGGTGACCGTCGAGGTCCTCTGGACCTTGTCCGAACCGCGGGCGGTGTACTCCATCAGGTGGGCGGCGAGGGTGCCCGGCTGCCCGGACACGGAACTGAGCATCAGCCGCGGGAAGTTGAGACGGGAGGATTCACAGATGCTGGCGATCAGACTGCCGCCGGCGTAGGTGGCGGTCAGCGGCAGGTCGGTCAACGGGCCGGTGTCCGTGGTCGAACTGCCCGTGGAGGGGATCGAGCCGGGCGCGACCGGGTTGTAGGGGTCCTCGTCACGCGCGCTGTAGACCAGAGTGCCGAAGGGGAAGGCGAACGTGCTCAGCTCGTCGGCGATGGTGGCGGTGCCCTTGCCGAGCAGCACGTACCGGAAGGCGACGCCGGTCGGGTAGGCGCGGATCTGGACGCTGAAATTGATCCGCGAGGCGGTGTCCTGGAGGTTCCAGCGCATCTCCTGGTACCGGTCGCGGACGGTCGCATTGCGGCCGTACACCGGAGTCCAGGTCTCGTTGATGGTCCAGTGCTGGTACTTGGTGATCACCGTGCCGGCGGCGCCGAGCACCGTTCCGTCGCTGAGCTTGAGGCCGAGAGCCGAAGTGCCGGCCACCGTCGCGCCTTTTCGCTTCGCCGACCAGGTGAGCTTGCCCGAAGTCAGCGACATCGTGATGGTGTTGCTGCCGTCGGGGGCCGTCGCGGTGACCGAGGCGTCTGCCGCCGCGGCCGTCCCTGCGGCACCGGCCCCCAGCGCCGCGGCTCCCACGGTGACGGCGGTGCCCTTGAGGAGTCCACGCCGCGAGAGCCCTCCCAGGGCGCCGCTCGACAGCTGTTCAGGTATTGCGTGGCTCGCTGAATCCGGCATGACTCGTACACCTCTCTGTTGCGTGCATTTTGATTTGGGCCCAAACAAACAAGCTTCAACACTTCTGATCGCAGGCGCAGTTGGGCGCGCCAGGGAGTTCCGTCCTCTAGCTGGAGCCGCTCACAGCAGGAGGGTCAGGACAGGAATCCCTCCAGGACGAGGGTCGCCGCGCCAAGACTGACCGGGTTGCGGTCGATGGGGCAGAGACTGATCTCGGTACCTTCCCAGGGTTCGGCGAGTGCGTAACGGGCGGCGGTGGCGCGCACGTACGGCAGGACGGCGCTTCCCAGACTGTCGGCGACCCAGCCGGTGAGCACGATGGTCTGCGGGTTGAACAGGTTGATCAGGTTGGCGATGGCGATGCCGAGGTAACGGCCGGTCGTGGCAATCGCCTGCTGTGCGGCGGGGTCGCCGGCCGCGTGGGCGGTGGCCAGGGCGTCGATGGTCGCCATCTGGTCGTCGGGGTGCAGGAGCGGGCTGTCCGGGTCGGCCTCCGCGAGGTGCTGCATGATGCCGGGTGCGCCCACGTAGGTCTCCACGCATCCGACGCATCCGCGGCGGCACTTGCGGCCGTCGATGACGAGGTTGGTGTGGCCCCATTCGCCGGCCGTGTTCGTGGCCCCGCGGTAGAGCGCTCCCTGGACGGCCAGGCCCGCGCCGACGCCGGTTCCCAGGGTGAGGACGGCGACGTTGTCGTGGCCGCGGGCGGCACCGAACCACAGTTCGGCGACGGTGCTCGCACGCAGCGGGTTGTCGAGGATGACCGGCAAGTCGGGGACCCGGTCGGTGAGCAGGGCCAGCAGCGGCACGTCGTTCCACTGCCAGTTCGGGGCGAAGACGGAGGCCGTGCCGTCCGGCCGTACCTGGCCGGGAATGCTGACGCCGACCCCGAGGATCCTGGCGCGCTCCACCTTGGCCTGCGCGATCGCGTCGTCGATGCCGCGGACGATGCGGTCCACGACGTAGTCCGGCGAGTTGGCGTGCGGGTGCAGTTCGTACTCGGCTCTGGCCAGGACCCGTAGAGCGGGATCGAAGACCTCGACGTGGACGTAGGTCTCGGCGATGTCGACGCCGATGAGCCGGGGACCCTCGAGGGCGGGCGCGAGAAGGTTCCTCGGGCGTCCGCCCCCGGAAGCCTGCTGTCCGATCTCGGCCAGAAGCCCCAGCTCATGCAACTCGTTGACGATGTCGGAGGCGGTGGCCACCGACAGGCCCGTGGTTGCGGCGATGTCACGCCTGACGACGGGCGCCGAGGCGATGAGATACCGCATCACCGCGAATCGGTTGGTCCGGCGTATGTCCTGGTACGTCCGCTTCAACGACGTCGTCCTGTGCTCGATGGGGCTGGGGCGACTGATCGTAACCACGGGGTGCGCACCGTTGGAACTGCCGTGCACAGACTTTTTCTGGCTTGTTGACGAAGGGGTGTAGCGCGCATAACCTGCGTCTCGATCCGCTCGCTGCACCACCGTCAGCGGCAGGAATTCCCCCCTCCGATTGCGCGCCCCCCACCCTGCGGGCTTCGCGTCCCGCTCTCACCGGCAGCGCTTCCGCAGCCATGCCCAGCGTCATCACCCGCCGTCGCGACCTGTCCCCAAGGCCCGGTCCCACGCCCGTACTTCACACAGCAGAGGTGGCCATGTCCCCTGAGCAGAACCCCAGCAGACCGTTCGGCCGCAGATCCTTCCTGCGCGCTTCCGGCACCGTGGCGGCGGCGGGATTCCTCGCCGCGTGCGCCGGGAACACCGGTCGCGGCGGCGGCGCCAGCAGCGGTAAGGCGATCAGCCAGTGGTACCACCAGTACGGCGAGGCGGGCACCCAGCAGGCGGCGCTGCGGTACGCGAAGGCGTACAGCAAGGCGAACGTGTCGGTGCAGTGGATCCCCGGTGACTACGCCTCCAAGCTCTCCAGCGGCCTGGTCTCCAGCAACGGCCCCGACGTCTTCGAGTTCCACCCCGACGTCCAGATGGCCAAGTCCGGGCAGATCGTGCCGCTGGACGACATCATCGCGGACGTGAAGTCCGACTTCACGGAGAAGGATCTGGCCGCCAACTCGGTTGACGGCAAGGTCTACGGCATCCGCATGATCGACGACCCGCAGTTCCTGTACTACCGCAAGAGCCTCCTGGAGAAGGCGGGCGTCGAGCCCCCGACCACCTTCGACGAGCTGATAGAGGCCTCCCGCAAGCTCGACAAGGGCGGGGTCAAGGGCCTGTACCTGGGCCTGAAGGGCGGCAGCGACATCCTGGCCAGCCCGCTGGTGTGGGCCACCGGCAGTGAACTGCTGACCGCCGACCACAAGGTCGCCTTCGACAACCCGGAGACGGTCGAGGGCCTGAAGAAGATGCGCGAGCTGTACAAGAGCAAGACGCTGCTGCTCGGCGCGCCCACCGACTGGTTCGACCCGTCGGCGTTCACCCAGGGCCTGACGGCGATGCAGTGGTGCGGCCTGTGGGCGATGCCCGGCATCCAGAAGGCACTGGGCGACGACTTCGGCATCGTCCCCCTGCCCGGCATCGGCAGCGCCGGCCGCCAGGTGGTCTACAACGGCGGCTGGTCCACCTACGTGAGCGCCAAGGCCAAGGACGTCGACGCGGCCAAGGCGTTCGTGAAGTGGCTGTGGATCGAGCAGACGAAGTTCCAGGAGGACTGGTGCACCTCCTACGGCTTCCACATCCCCCCGCGCAAGAGCCTTGCGGCGAAGGCAACCAAGCTGCAGAGCGGCACCGCCGCCGAGGCGGTGAAGCTCTTCGAGACCAAGGGGCACTACGACGACCCGTACTGGACCCAGGGCATGATGACGATCTCCCAGGACATGGTGAACAACGCCGTGGTCAGCGGAAAGAACCCCGAGTCCGAGGTGGCCAAGGCCCGCACCCGGGTCGAGGCCGAACTCAAGAAGATCGCCTGAGGGGCCCTGACAAGCATGACGACCACCACCACCGGTGGCGCCCCTCCGGGCGCCACCGCGCCACCCGGCCCCACGGCGAAGGCGAGACGTGACAGGCACGGGGTGCGAGGCAGTACCCGCACCTTCTGGCTCTTCGCGGGTCCCTTCCTGGCCGGTCTCCTGCTGTTCGTCTACGTGCCGGTCGGCTGGAGCTTCTACCTGAGCTTCTTCCAGGCCCAGAACACGGTCACCCCGACGAAGTTCGTCGGCCTGGACAACTACAAGGACATCCTCACCGAAGGGCCGTTCACCGACAGCCTGTGGACCTTCACGCTCTTCGCGCTGATCGTCGTCCCTCTCACCTATGTCCTGGCTCTGGCGCTCGCGCTGCTCGTCCACCGCATCCGCGTCGCCCGTGCCTTCTTCCGCTCGGTGTTCTTCATACCCACCGCGTGCTCCTACGTCGTGGCCTCGATGGTGTGGAAGCTGTCGATCTTCAACGGGGTGCGCTTCGGTCTCGCCAACACCGTCCTGGGCTGGTTCGGGATCGAACCCGTCGCCTGGATCGGCACCGTCTCCCCGCCCTGGTACTGGCTGGTGCTGGTCACCCTGCGGCTCTGGCTCCAGCTGGGCTTCTACATGATCCTCTTCCTGGCCGCCCTCCAGCAGATCCCCAAGGAGCTGTACGAAGCGGCCTGGACGGACGGCGCCCGGCCCGGCTGGCAGACCTTCCGGCACATCACCCTGCCGCAACTGCGCACGACCTCGGTCGCCGTGGTGCTCCTCATGCTGATCGCGGCGTACCAGGCGTTCGACGAGTTCTACAACCTGCTGCCCAACACCCCTTACGCACGGCCGCCGTTGGTCTACCTCTACTACACGGCCCTCGGGCAGGGGCAGGACTTCGGCCACGGCAGCGCCGGGGCGCTGGTGCTGTCGGCACTCATCACGATGGTGACGCTGCTGCAGGGCAGGATCTTCGGCTTCGGAAAGGCGGACCGTTGATGGCCACCTCCTCCACCACCCTTGTCCGCGGCCGTCCACGTACAGTGCGCGAACGGGCCGGCAGCGTCGCCGTCTACACCGTCGCCGTCGCCGCGGCGCTGCTGTTCCTGGTCCCCTTCTACCTGCTGATCCGCAACAGCCTGGCCACCGATGCCGACATCACCGGGGCGAACTGGAAGTTCTTCCCGACCACGCTGCACTGGGAGAACATCCCCGAGCTGTTCAACGACCCCGCGGTTCCCATGGCGCGCAGCATGTGGAACTCGCTCGTCGTCGGCGTGCTCGGCACCACCGGGCAGCTGCTGCTCTGCTCCCTGGCCGGCTACGCGCTCGCCCGCGTCCCGTACCGGCACGCCAACAAGATCTTCTACGCGGTGCTGGCCACCCTGATGATCCCCAGCGCGGTCACCTTCGTGCCCAGCTTCGTCCTGGTGTCGTCACTGGGCTGGGTCTCCAGCCTGCAAGGTCTGATCGTGCCCGGCCTGTTCAGCGGCTTCACCGCCTTCCTCTTCCGGCAGTACTTCCTCGGCTTCCCCAAGGAACTGGAGGAGGCCGCCCGGATCGACGGTCTCGGCAGCTGGGGCACGTATTGGCGGATCGTCGTCCCCAACTCCCGTGGCTTCTTCTCGGCGATCGCGGTGATCACCTTCATCACCAACTGGAACGCCTTCCTGTGGCCGCTGGTCATCGGCCAGGACCAGTCCAGCTGGACGGTGCAGGTGGCCCTGTCGACCTTCACCACCGCGCAGACCATCAACATCCACGAGCTGTTCCTCGCCGCCACCGTGTCCATCCTGCCGCTGATGCTCGTCTTCCTCTTCCTGCAGCGATACCTGGTCGAAGGCGTCGCTCACACCGGCATCAAGGGCTGACCGCAGAGCACCCCGGCAACCGTACAGAACGCCACTCTTCGCACCGATCCATCACGATCCATCCCGGAGTGACCCATGCCCAACGCCGCCAGCCACCCGCCGCTCGCAGGGGCCATACATCTGGACCCCAACTTCACCGTCGGCGAGGTGAATCCGCGGCTGTTCGGATCCTTCGTCGAGCACCTCGGCCGCTGCGTCTACACCGGCGTTCACGAACCGGACCACCCGAGCGCCGACGAGGACGGACTGCGCACCGACGTCCTGGCCCTGATCCGCGAACTGGGCGTCACCATGGTCCGCTACCCCGGCGGCAACTTCGTCTCCGGCTACCGCTGGGAAGACGGAGTCGGCCCGGTGGAGCAGCGGCCCCGCCGGCTCGACGGCGCCTGGCGGACCGTGGAAACGAACCAGTTCGGGCTGAACGAGTTCATGCGCTTCGCGGCCAAGGCCGACGTCGAGCCCATGCAGGCCGTCAACCTCGGCACCCGCGGCCTCCAGGAAGCACTCGACCTCCTGGAGTACACCAACCACCCCGGCGGCACGGCCCTCTCCGAGCTGCGCCGCTCGCACGGCGTGGACAAGCCGCACGGCATCCGGCTGTGGTGCCTGGGCAACGAGATGGACGGCCCCTGGCAGCTCGGCCACAAGAGCGCCGACGAATACGGCCGCCTCGCCGCCGTCACCGCCAAGGCCATGCGCGATGTCGACCCCGGTCTGGAACTGGTCGCCTGCGGAAGCTCCAACCGCTCCATGCCGACCTTCGGCGCCTGGGAGGCGACGGTCCTGGAGCACACGTACGACCTCGTCGACTTCATCTCCTGCCACGCCTACTACGAGGAGAGCGAAGGCGACGTCGACAGCTTCCTCGCCTCGGCCGCCGACATGGAGGCCTTCATCGACGGGGTGGTCGCCACCGCCGACCACATCGGGGCCAAGCGCCGCTCCGGCAAGCGGATCAACCTGTCCTTCGACGAGTGGAACGTCTGGTACCAGAGCCGGCCGGTCAACAACACCGACACCCCGGACTGGAGCGTGGCCCCGCGCCAGCTGGAGGACGTCTACACCGTCACCGACGCCGTCGTGGTCGGCAGCCTGCTGATCACCCTGCTGCGCCACTGCGACCGCGTCACCGCGGCCTGCCTCGCCCAGCTGGTGAACGTCATCGCCCCCATCATGACCGAGCCCGGCGGCCCGGCCTGGCGGCAGACCATCTTCTACCCCTTCGCCGACGCGGCCCGCCACGGCCGCGGCCAGGTGCTGCGGCTCGCCCTGGACAGCCCCGTCCACGACACCGCCCGCCACGGCGAGGTGCCCCTGCTGCACGCGACCGCCGTCCGGCAGGAGGACGGGACGCTCACCGTCTTCGCCGTCAACCGGGACACCACGAGGCCACTCGAACTCACCGTCGACCTGCGGGCGTTCAGCCCGGTGGCCGGGCAGGTGACGCACACCGCCCTGGCCGACCCCGACCGCCACGCGGCCAACACGCTCCAGCACCAGGACCGTGTGACGCCGAGGCCGGTGACCGGCACGGTCACGGACGGCGGACGGCTGAGCGCCCTCCTGCCGCCGATGTCCTGGAACACCATCACCATCCCGCTCGCCCCCTGAGCGGCACCAAGATCCCACCGCTCGACCCGCACTTCCCCCGCACAATCCCCGGACCTCAACGGAGAGGTGAGAACCATGCCCGACACCACATCGCACCGCACACCGATACCGCGCCCCAGATGGCGGACCACCCTCGTCGCGTTCCTAACTCTGCTCGGCGGCCTCGCGGCCCTGCTTGTCCCCGCCACGCAGGCACAAGCGGACACGGTGACCTTCACGACGGGCGCCAAACGAACCGACCAGAACGGCAACACCCTGCAGTTGCACGGGCTCGGCATCGTCAAGGTCGGCGACACCTGGTTCGGCTTCGGCGAGGACAAGACCGGCAGGAACTCGACGGACACGTCGTTCCAGAACGTCAGCTGCTACTCCTCGACCGACCTGGCGAACTGGAAATTCGAGCGTCAGGCCCTGAGCCGGCAGGCCAGCGGTGACCTGGGCCCCAGCCGCATCGTGGAGCGGCCGAAGGTCATCTACAACAAGTCGACCAGCACGTACGTGATGTACATGCACATCGACAGCACCAACTACGCCGAGGCCAAGGTCGGTGTGGCCACGAGCAGCACGCCGTGCGGCCCGTACACCTACCGGGGCAGCTTCCGGCCGCAGGGCAACCTCAGCCGGGACATCGGCCTGTTCCAGGAAACCGACGGCACCGCCTACCTGATGAGCGAGGACCGCAACAACGGCCTGCGCATCTACAAGCTCTCCGCCGACTACCTCTCCGTCGACAGCGCGGTGGCGGTGCTGGGCAGCGGCGGCAGCAGCGGCAGCGTCGAGTCGCCCGCCATGGTGAAGATCGGTGGGATGTACTACGTCTTCGGCTCCCGCCTGACGGGCTGGAGCCTGAACGACAACGTCTACGCCACCGCCACCTCACTGAGCGGCCCCTGGTCGGCGTTCCGGAACTTCGCCGCTCCCGGCAGCCGCACCTACGGCAGCCAGACGGCGAACGTCATCACGGTCCAGGGCACCGCGGGCACCACGTACATCTACGCCGGTGACCGCTGGGACACCTCCAACCTGGGCGAATCGAAGCTGATCTGGCTGCCGCTGACCATCCGGGGCACGACGGTGAACCTCGGTCAGTACCCGACCTGGTCCCTCGACGTGGACGCGGGCACGTGGAAGGCCGACAGCGGGATCCCGTCGGAGGGGGTCCACACGCTGAAGAACGTCAACAGCTCCATGATGATGGACGTGTCGAGCGGGTCCACGGCAAACGGCGCCAAGATCATCCAGTGGCCGTCCAACGGCAATACGAATCAGCAGTGGACCCTCAAGCGGGTGGCGGACAACATCTTCACGCTCAAGAGCGTCAAGAGCGGTCTGTGCCTGGACGTCCCGGACAAGTCGACCACCGCCGGCGTCCAGTTGCACCAGTGGCCCTGCAACGGCGGGACGAACCAGCAGTGGGCCCTCGACCTGACCGGCAGCTACACCGGCAGCAACTACATGTTGGTGGGCATCGGCAGCGGCCTGCACATCGGCGTCGCGGGCTCGACCACCCGAGGAGCGGCGGTTGACCAAGAGCTCGGCGGCAGCGCGAGCCCCAACAGCGAGACCTGGACCCTCTCCTGACCGCGTGCCCCGGCCGCCCTGCCATCGAGCGGGCCGCCGGGGCACGCCCCATGCGGGGATCACCTCACGGGCAGGCGGGCGGACCAGGACATCGTCCGCCCGCCTGCCCGTGGCTCCCCACACCATCCCAACTCCCGCACCCCGCACAGCCCTCAGCAGACAAAGGAGTTTGCGCAATGGACCGCTCCATCGACCGCAGACACTTCCTGACCGCTGCCGCACTGACCGCCGGAGCGGCCGCCCTCCCCGGCGGTTTCCTCTCGGGGAAGGCCGCGGCCGCCGTCCCTCCGCAGATCACCGTCCCCGACCGCGGCATCTACGACACCTCCCCCGCCTCCTCCTGGACCGACGGCTTCCTCACCGGCAACGGCGAGTACGGAGCCATCCTCCACGGGGCGGCGACTCTGGAGAAGGTGGTCTTCAACTACCACCGACTGGTGCTGCCGAACGGCACCAGCACCGTGAAGCCACCCGTGATCTCCGGCCGCTTGGAGGGCGTACGCGACAAGGCCCTTGCCGGGGACTACTCGAGCGCCAACAGGGACTTCGCGTCCGGGTTTTCGCTGCGCTGGACGCAGACCTACCACCCCGCGTACGAACTGCGCATCGACACCCCGGGCATGACCACGGTCAACGACTACGGCCGGGTCAACGACTTCCGCACCGGCGAGGTCAGCTCCAGCTGGACCGACCAGTACGGCACCTGGACCCGCAGGACCTTCGTCTCCCGCGCCGACAACGTGATCGTCCAGGAGCTGATCGCCGCGCCCGGCCGCACGGTCGACACCACCCTGAGCGTCAACACCGCGCTCGACGGGGTGCCGAGCAGCGTCGGTTTCACCACGCGCGCCACCACGAAAAGCGGATCCGGCTACCTGAACCTGCGCGGCACCTACCCGTCCGGGCAGGGCGCCTTCGGCTACGAGGGAGTCACCCGGGTCGTCGCCACGGGATCGGGTGCCTCCGTCAGAGTCAGCGGCTCCACCATCGTGGTAGCGAAAGCGACCAGGGTGATCCTGCTGACCAAGCTGGACCGCTACGACTCCTCCACGGCCTGGAACTCGGAGCCGCTGCACGCCCGGTTGGCCACGCTCGGCACCGACTACACGAGGCTGCGCTCCGCGCACACCGCCCTCCACACCGAGCTCTACGACCGCTCCCGCCTCGACCTGAACGTCTCCGCCGCCGACCGCAAGCTCTCGGTCAGCGAGCTGATAACCCGCCAGAACGCGAACCGGAGCGTCATCGACCTCGCCCTGCTGGAGCGCCTCTACGACTCGGGTCGCTACTTCTTCATCAGCTCCAGCGGCGTCCTGCCGCCCCGGCTCACGGGCATCTGGACAGGCTCCTGGAGCGGCGCCTGGGCCGACGACTTCACCACCGACGCCAATGTGAACCTCCAGGTGGCGGGCGGCAACATCCTCGACACGACCGAGGCCATGGAGGGCTACTTCGACCTGATCCTGGGCCAGCTCGACGACTGGCGCACCAACGCCAAGAACCTGTACGGCGCCCGAGGCCTCCTCGCCCCGTCCCGCACCGACGGCGAGCACGGCCACATGCTCCACTTCAACAACGGCTCCTTCCCGGGCCACACCTGGACCGGCGGCGCCGACTGGCTGCTCTACCCGCTCCTCGAGTACTACGAGGTCACCGGCGACCAGGCCTTCCTGCGCGACAAGCTCGGCCCCGCGTTGATGGAACTGGCCCTGTTCTACGAGGACTTCCTCACCCGCACCGACTCGGGCGGCAAGGCGGTCTTCGTGCCGTCCTTCTCCATGGAGAACTCCCCCGGCAACACCGGCGTGTGTCTGTCGATCAACGCCACCGGCGACATCATGGCGGGCAAGCACGCCCTGCAGGCCGCCATCGACGCGGCCAACACCCTCGGCGTCGAACAGGGCAGCGGCCAGGGAGTCGCCCGCTGGACCGCACTGCTGAAGAAGATCCCCGACTACCGCGTCAACGGTGACGGCGCGCTCGCCGAGTGGTCCTGGCCGAGCCTGACGGACCGCTACAACCACCGCCACATCCAGCACCTGTACGGCGCCTGGCCGCTGCACGAGATCAACCCCGAGGAGGAGCCCTCCCTCGTCCGCCCGGCGCTCAAGGCCCTCGACAAGCGCGGCGACCAGAACATCTCCGCCCACGGCAGCCTCCACCGCGCCCTGGCCGGCGCCCGGCTGAAGGACGGCGGCAAGGTCTACGACAACCTGAAGAAGATCATCGGAAACAACATGGTCTTCAAGTCGCTGATGACCTCCCACAACCCGAACCTCGACATCTACAACGCCGACGCCGCCAACGCCTTCCCCGGTGTACTCGCCGAGGCCCTGATCTACTCCCGCCCCGGCGTCCTGGAGATCCTGCCGGCCCTGCCCGACCAACTGGCCAAGGGCTCCATCACCGGCGTACGGGCGCGCGGCCGCATCCGTGTCCACACCTTCCGCTGGGACTTGTCCGCCCGCACCGCCACCCTGTCCGTCACCTCCGCCGTCAACCAGGACGTCACCCTGATCAGCCGCCGCGGCATGACAGCGGTGACCACGTCGGCGACCGTGGCCTCCTCTCCCCTGGGCACCCACGCGCGCAAGGTCAAGCTGACCGCCGGACAGCGCACGGACATCACCGTCTCCCTGCTCAGCGGCTGGTTCCGGCTGGTCAACCGGCGCAGCGACAAGGCCCTGAACGTCTCCGGCGCCGACACGGCCAACGGCGCGAAGATCGTCCAGTCGACCTCGTCGAGTGCCACCAACCAGCAGTGGCGGTTCCTGCCCAACGCCGACGGCTCCTTCCGCCTCGCCGCCCGCCACAGCGGCAAGGTCCTCGACAGCCCCGGCGGTTCCACCCAGGGCGCCCAGCTCGTCCAGTGGCAGGACGCGGGCAGCGACAACCAGCGGTGGAAGCTCGTCGACGCGGGCGGCGGCCACTACCGGCTCGTCAACGTCCGCAACCGCTGGTGCGCGGAGGTCGCAGACGGCTCCACGACCGACAACGCCCGCGTCATCCAGTGGCCCGCCGGTACCGGCACCAACCAGCAGTGGCGGCTCGACGCCCTGTGACGGAACGGTGCGGTCAGGAACACGCAGGACACCCGCCGCACCGCCCCCCGCACTCAGACCTCCCGCACAGCCCACAAACGCAGAGATCCCGTCCGATCGAAACGATCGGACGGGATCTCATGAACCGTGCAGTGGACCTGAGGGGATTTGAACCCCTGGCCCCCTCGATGCGAACGAGGTGCGCTACCAGACTGCGCCACAGGCCCTTGCAACGAAGGAAACTCTAGCATCCGCGTCCGGGTGCTTGGAAATCCGTTCCTGGCTGGTCAAGCGTGCGGCTTCTGGGGCGTTGCCACTCACTTGCAACGCGCCCATCACTCGTTGGCGGCGCGTGGCCGGTCGCCGTCCTCGTACTGGTCGAAGAGCGGAGTGCGGCCCCGTTCGCGGGCCCGACGGGCCGAGGCGGCGCGGCGTGCGTCCGCGGCACCGTCCGGGTCCGCGTCGGGCTCGGACGGCTCGTCCTCCGGCGTCGGAGCCGCCCCGGCTGCCTGGGCCGCGGGGCGCTCGGCCGCGCTGGAGCGTGCCGAACTCCATGCGTCGGGTGCGCCCAGGTCGACGCCGGCCGTGGCGCGCGGGGCGACGGGGGCCGTCACATACGTCGGCAGCGGTACGGGGACGGGGTCCCAGCTGTCGCCGCCGGCCGGACCGCGTCGGCGTTCGCGCTGCTGGTCGACCCACTCCGCGTGGTCGGTCTGCTCGACGAGGGCGCGGCGGTCGGCGGCCAGTGCGGACAGTCCGGGGTCACTGGTGGGCTCCGGTCCGTCCTCCGGGTCGTCCGCGGCGGACGACCCGGCGGGCGGTCGCCGCCTCGGCTGCCGTTCCCGCAGCCGCTGCGCCGCGGCCTCGGCGCGCCTGCGGTCCATCGTGTATGTGAATCGCCGCCGCTCCTGGGAGCGCAGATACGCGATGTAGACGCTCAGCAGTATCGCCGGCACCCCGGGCGCCCACAGGAACGCGAGCCCTCCGACAGCCGCCACGATCGCGCCGAGCGTGAAGGCGAAGAAGAGAACCGTCGTCGTACGCCGTCGGCGCGCGAGCACCTTCGAGCGTCGGGCGCGCGCGGCGGCCTCCGCCGCAGCTGCCCGGCGCGAACGGGACGAGGAAGAGGACGAGGACGAGGATTGTGTCGGGGACGCTGACGGCTTGGCGCTCTGCTTCGCTCCCGGCTTCGCCCCTTGCCGAGGTACGGGCCCGGACCCGGCCGAACGGCCCGCCTGCGACGCCGACTTGGCACCGGGCTTCGACGCACCCGCCGACCCGGGCCTGGACGCCGAGTCAGCCGCCCGTTTCCCGGAAGCGGCTACCGAAGCCGAAGCCCCGTCATCCGCCTCGGGCCGTCCCTCACCGCGTACGCCCCGCGCATCGTCCCGTACGTCTGCGACCTTGCCCCGTGCTTCACGCCTGGTCTGAGGCATGGCGAAGGCCCGGGCGTCCACCGAGTTGGTGTGGACGTCCGGTTGGGCGTCGTGCTCCCCCTCTTCGGTGGAGCGCGCCCGCAGGTCCTTGGCGTATCGGCGCTCCATCGCCCCGCGTCCGGACAGCAGCCGGATGGCGGTGCTGAAGCGTTCCGTCGGACGGGCCTCATTCAGCTCGTCCTGCCTACGGAGCCACATGGGCACCAAGTAGGCGGCCCAGGCCCCGACAATGACTGCGTAGATGAGGCCGCTGCTGCTCACGCCTCACACGGTAGAGGGGTTTGCGTGAGGCCATCTGCCAATTCCGCCGGTGTGTCGCACGATCTGGCTGATATTTCGAGCTTTTTTGCAGCCGATGCGATCAGCAGGCCGCCGAGAGCGGGAAATTAATGCCGGAGGACGGTCGATCACCGGTCATTTTCGAACACGCATTTCATTTAGACGATGTTAGTCGGCGTTTGGCGGTGTC
Source organism: Streptomyces ureilyticus (assembly GCF_011045025.1). Taxonomy (GTDB): domain Bacteria; phylum Actinomycetota; class Actinomycetes; order Streptomycetales; family Streptomycetaceae; genus Streptomyces; species Streptomyces ureilyticus. The sequence continues at coordinate 64,510 of NZ_JAAKZX010000006.1, read as the reverse complement.
AGGCCGGGTTCCGCGGGGTGTCCCGCGGTGAGTTTTCGGACGTGTTCCGGGAGCGTGTCCGCTGCCAGCGGCTGAGCAGGCCCTCTGGGACCTCTTCTGCTGTGAGTGCGAAGACGAGGTGGTCACGCCAGGCGCCGTCGATGTGAAGATAACGTGGACGAAGTCCTTCCTCGCGGAATCCGAGTTTCTCCACGACCCGGCGGCTGGGGCCGTTCTCGGGGCGAATGCAGACTTCGATGCGGTGCAGCCCGACGGTGCGGAAGCAGTGGTCGACCGCGAGAGCGACGGCTGTCGGCATCACTCCGCGTCCGGCTACCGCCTCGTCCACCCAGTAGCCGATATGGCCCGAGCACATCGAGCCCCAGGTGATTCCGGCGACGGTCAACTGCCCGACGAGCCGCCCCTGATACTCGATGACGAACGGCAGCATCCGGCCCGCATTGGCCTCGGCGCGCAGATGCCGGACCATCTGGCGATACGTCGGCCGGTGCGCTATCGGCCCGGTGGGCGTGGGCGGCGGAATGGTGGCTTCCCACGGACGCAGCCAGTCCCGGTTGCGCCGGTTGACGTCGCGCCAGGCCCGGTGGTCGCGCATCTTTATCGGCCGGAGGACGACATCTCCGTCCACCAGCTCGACCGGCCAGGATGGGCTGTTCAGCTCGCACCCCCACTGCCGCTGGGTCTGGGATGATCGCCACCGCGGAGCTGGTCCACGGCGTGGATCAACAGGGGCCGCAGAACGGCGAGTCCGTCCCTGACCCCGCCGGTGGAACCCGGCAGGTTCACGATCAGCGTCCGCCCGGCGACTCCGGCCAGGCCTCGGGACAGCGCCGACGTCGGCACCTTCTCCCTTCCGAACGCTCTGATGGCCTCCGCAATGCCCGGCACCTCGTGGTCGAGAACGCGCCGGGTCGCTTCGGGAGTGCGGTCGGTGGGCGAGATGCCCGTGCCACCGGTGGTCACGATGACGTCGTACCCGGCCTCGACGCCCTCGCGCAGGGCGGCCTCCACGGGGTCGCCGTCGGGGACGACCCGCGGTCCGTCCACCTCGAAGCCGTACGAGGCGAGCCCCTCGGCGATCAGTGGGCCGCCCTTGTCCTCGTAGACCCCGGCGGCGGCGCGGTTGGACGCCGTGACCACTACGGCGCGATACGTCATGCCCGGCTCCAGTCGCCCGACTTGCCGCCCGTCTTCTCCTCGACGCGTACGTCCGTGATGACCGCCCCCTTGTCGACCGCCTTGACCATGTCGATCACGGTGAGAGCCGCCACGCTGACCGCGGTGAGGGCCTCCATCTCCACCCCCGTACGGTCGGTGGTCTTCACCGTGGCCAGGATCTCGACGGCGTCGTCCGCGACCGACAGATCAATCTTGACACCCGACACTGACAACGGGTGGCACAGCGGAATCAGGTCCGGTGTGCGCTTGGCGCCCATGATGCCCGCGATGCGCGCGGTGGCCAGTGCGTCACCCTTGGGGACGCCCTCGCCGCGCAGCAGCTCGACCACCCGGGGCGAGACCAGGACCCGGCCGCTGGCGCGGGCGGTGCGCGCGGTCACGTCCTTCCCGGACACGTCGACCATACGGGCGGCACCCGCCTCGTCGATGTGGGTCAGTCGGTCGTCGGTACTCATGGCGCTCCCGGTCGGGCCTGTTGTGCGCGACACGGTACCGCCATCCCGGCCCCGTCAGCCGAGGAGGACCACCTCGACCTCGGCGCCGGGCTCCACGGATTCCACGGTCTCGGGGACCACGATCAGCGCGTCGGCCCGGGCGAGGGCCGCGATCAGGTGCGAGCCGGCGCCGCCGACGGGGGTCACCGCTCCGCTCGCATACCGCCCGCGCAGGTATTGACGGCGCCCGGCGGGCGAGGTCAGCGCCTTGTCAGTGTTCAGAACTGCCCTGGTCGTGGGCCGGTGGATGTCGTCGACGCCCATCAGGGTGCGGATCGCGGGGCGTACGAACAGCTCGAAGGAGACGTACGAGGACACGGGGTTGCCCGGGAGCGCGAGCAGCGGGGTGTGGTCGGGGCCGATGGAGCCGAAGCCCTGGGGCTTGCCGGGCTGCATGGCGAGCTTGCGGAACTCGATGCCGCTGCCGGGCTCGTCCTCGTCGCCGACGGACTCCAGCGCCTCCTTGACGACGTCGTACGCCCCCACGCTGACCCCGCCCGTCGTGACCAGGAGGTCCGCGCGGATGAGCTGGTCCTCGATGGTGGCCCGGAGGGTCTCGGCGTCGTCGGTGACCGCGCCCACGCGGTAGGCGATGGCTCCCGCGTCGCGGGCGGCGGCGGTCAGCGCGAAGCTGTTGGAGTCGTAGATCTGGCCGTTGCCCAACTCCTCGCCGGGCTGGACGAGTTCACTGCCGGTGGACAGGACGACCACGCGCGGGCGCGGGCGCACGCGCACCGTCCCGCGGCCGATCGCGGCGAGCAGCGCGATCTGCGGCGGGCCGAGGATCGCTCCCGCTTCCAGGGCGCGGTCCCCGGCTTTGACGTCGCTGCCCTTCGCGCGCACGTGCGCGCGTGCCGGTGCCGGACGGTGTACCTGGACCTCTCCGGAGGCGCCCTCGGGGGCCGCACTGTGGGCGCGCATCCGGGAGACGGGGCCCTCGCCGAGGCCGCCGTCTGTCCATTCCACGGGTACGACGGTCTCGGCGCCCGGCGGCAGCGGGGCGCCGGTCATGATGCGGGCGGCCTGTCCGGGGCCCACCTGGGGCGGCTCGGCCGGGCCCGCCGCGACGTCTCCGACGACCGTGAGGACGGCCGGGAACTCCTCGCTCGCGCCCGCGACATCGGCGACCCGGACCGCGTACCCGTCCATCGAGCTGTTGTCGAACGGCGGCAGGGAGACCGGCACCGTGACGTCCTCGACCAGGACACAGCCCTGGGCGTCGAGGAGTTGCAGCTCGATGGGTTCGAGGGGGCGGACGGTCGTGAGGATGTCCTCCAGGTGCTCGTTCACCGACCAGAGGTGGTCCTGTCCGGTGACGCGGGTCGCGGCGCTGCTCAAGGTTGCTACATCTCCTCGGTGACGTAACTGCGAAGCCAGGTCCGGAAGTCCGGGCCCAGGTCTTCACGTTCGCACGCGAGTTGGACAATGGCACGCAGGTAGTCGCCTCGGTCGCCGGTGTCATAGCGGCGGCCCTTGAAGACGACGCCGTGCACGGGTCCGCCGATCTTCTCGTCGGCGGCGAGCTGCTGGAGGGCGTCGGTGAGCTGGATCTCGCCGCCGCGGCCCGGCTCGGTCTTGCGGAGGATGTCGAAGACGTGCGGGTCGAGGACGTAGCGGCCGATGATCGCGTAGTTCGACGGGGCGTCCGCCGCGGACGGCTTCTCGACCAGGTCGTGGACCTTGACCACATCGCTGTCCGGGGTGGCGTCGACGGCCGCGCATCCGTAGAGGTGGATCTGCTCGGGCGCGACCTCCATGAGGGCGATCACGCTGCCGCCGTACTGCTCCTGGACCTCGACCATGCGCGCCAGCAGGGGGTCGCGCGGGTCGATCAGGTCGTCGCCGAGGAGGACGGCGAAGGGCTCATGGCCGACGTGCGGGGCGGCGCACAGGACGGCGTGGCCGAGGCCCTTGGGGTCGCCCTGGCGTACGTAGTGCATCGTCGCGAGGTCGCTGGACTCCTGCACCTTGGCGAGCCGGCTGGCGTCACCCTTCTTCTGAAGGGCCGATTCCAGCTCGTAGTTGCGGTCGAAGTGGTCCTCAAGGGGACGCTTGTTGCGGCCTGTGATCATGAGGACATCGTCGAGGCCCGCAGAGGCGGCTTCCTCGACCACGTACTGGATCGCCGGCTTGTCGACGACCGGCAGCATCTCCTTGGGAGTGGCCTTGGTGGCCGGCAGGAACCGGGTACCGAGGCCTGCTGCGGGGATGACAGCCTTGCTGATCCTGGGGTGTGCCTGAGTCATGCCGGTCACCATATCCGGAGCCAATGTGTTGAATGTTCGACTCCGGTTAATTCGCTCTCATATGAGCGCATGAGCAAGAGAAAGGGGGCGAACCATGCATCGGCCGAGACCACATACGGAGCCTGACAAGCGAGCGTTGCGGCAGGGGTTCCTCCTGGTGAGAAGCCGATTGACGGCTGGTGACGCGGAGGAAACGGAAGCCGCTCTCGTCGCTCGCGCCCTGGAGCTGCCGGAACTGGCGCAGGCGCGCACCGTGGCGGCGTATGTCTCCATGGGGAGTGAGCCGGGTACGCGCGCGCTCCTCGACGCGCTGCACGCGCGCGGGGTACGCGTACTGCTGCCGGCACTGATGGCGGACAACGACCTGGACTGGGGTGCGTACGACGGTGAGGGCTCGCTGATCCGCGTACAACACCGGGGAAAAATAGCCCTCTTGGAGCCCGCGGGTAAGCACCTGGGACCGGATGCCGTGCTCTCGGCCGATGCCGTCCTGCTGCCGGGGCTCGCCGTGGACGCGCGCGGGATGCGGCTGGGGCGCGGCGGCGGGTCCTACGACCGGGTGCTCGCGCGGCTGGAGCGGGCGGGGGCCGATCCGGCGCTGGTGGTGCTGCTGTACGACTCCGAAGTGGTCGATCGTGTCCCTGAGGAACCGCATGACCGGCCGGTGCACGCGGTGGTCACCCCTTCGGGAGTACGTCGCTTCCATCGACGCCCGTAGAGACCGATCTGCCTGTAGATGCCGATCTGCCTACTGATCCGCCTGTAGAGGCTGATCTTCGAAGTGGCCCTCCACGCGCGCGCGGAGGGCCACTTTCTTGGCAGGGCCTGGCGAAGGCCGTCTGCCCGGCTCAGGGCTTCAGCACCAGCGTGTCCTCGGTGTTCTCGTCGACCGCCCGCTCCGTGGAGACCCAGTCCAGCAGTTCGCCCTTGGCCCACTTGTCGGTCTGGTCGATGTAGTGCTCGTTGTAGGCATGCCCGGAGGCGCCGGTGAGGTTGATCCACTTCGACTTGTCGAAGTCGTCCAGGTTCACGACCATCCGCATCGACGGCACCCAGACCACGGTGTAGCCGCCCGCGGCGTTCCAGCCGGTGGCGCTGACCGCGGCCTCGCCGCCGCCCAGGTTGTACGGGCCGCGGTTGAGCATGAACTGGAGGAAGCCGGGGCCGTCGGTGCCCATGGTCTGGTTCTTCAGGTACAGCCGGTGCAGGCGGCCCCAGTTCCAGGTGTCCATGTCCTTGCCGAGCTTGGCGGTCAGCTCCCAGCGGGCGTCCTCCAGGGCCCGCGCGAAGAGCTCGTCGCGGTTCTTGGCCGGGGCGTCGGTGCGGTTGCCGGGCGCCTTCCACCAGTCGCTCTTCTCGTCGTCGAGAAGCGACCTGACCACCTCGAACCAGCGGTCGCCGCCGTCCGGCTGCGCACTGTCCGCGTCACGTTCGCCGCACTCCCGCACCCGCCGGTCCTCGTCGGCCGGACCCGTGGTGTCGACCGGCTCGACGTACAGGCACTGGCCCTCGACCCGCAGCTCCTTGGGCAGCTTGTTGCCGAACGCGAGCTTCAGGATGTTGCGCCAGACCGCGTTGAAGTAGGCGGCGGCCGCCGAATCGGCGTCCTGGGTGTAGTTCCAGCCCTCCAGGAGCTTCTGGCCGTCCCGTACGTCCTTGTCGACGACGTCGATCTTGAGCAGCAGGGGCACCAGGAGCTTGGCGATCTCGCTGCTGTTGTCGAGCTGCATCTGACGCATGTCGTCGGTCGAGACCTTGCCGCCGCCCTTGAGCTTCGACTCGATGAGGTCGGTTATCCGCTGGCTGCGTGTGCCGTAGCCCCAGTCCGTGGTGAGCTTGTAGGGGTACTTCTCGTCGACGACGGCCTGGTTGGCGGTCACTATGTAGCCGCGTTCCGGGTTGTACTCGTAGGGCAGCTCGGACTGCTGGATGAAGCCGGTCCACTCGTACTTGGAGTCCCAGCCGGGCGACGGGAGCGAGCCGTCGCCCGCATCGCGCTTCGGGATCCTGCCGGGCAGCTGGTAGCCGATGTTGTTCTGCTGGTCGGCGTAGATCAGGTTCTGCGAGGGCACGTCGAACAGGGCGGCCGCCTTGCGGAAGCCGTTCCAGTCGGTGGCCTTGTTCATCGCGAAGACGGCGTCCATCGAGTTGCCGGCGTCCAGAGCGGTCCAGCGCAGGGCGATCCCGTAGCCGTCGCCGCGGTCGGGTGCGTCCTGGTCGACGGTGGCCTTCTTGCCGACCTTCACGAGCTCGTCGTCGCGGTCGGACAGCAGGGGCATCGTGCCCCCCGGCCTCCCGTCCTCCTTGGGGACGCGGACGGAGCGGACGACGATCTTCTTGGGCGCGCCGCCGGCGACCTTGATGGTCTCCTCCTCGGTCTCGAAGGCCCGCACCTTGCCCTCGTACTCGTAACCGTCCCCGGTGAGCTTCTCCAGGTACAGGTCGGCGACGTCGACACCGGAGTTGGTCATCCCCCAGGCGATGTTCTGGTTGTGGCCGATGATCACGCCCGGCAGGCCCGCGAACGTGTACCCGGAGACGTCGTACTGGCACTTGTCGGAGACGCTCCTGCAGTGCAGGCCCATCTGGTACCAGACGGACGGCAGCGACGGCGACAGATGCGGATCGTTGGCGAGGAGCGGCTTGCCGCTGATGGTGTGGGCGCCGCCGATGACCCAGGAGTTGGAGCCGATGCCGTTGCCGTTCACGCCGACGGCGGTGGGGACGTCGTCCAGTTCGTCGTAGAGGCCCGACAGCTGGCTCTGGAGACCGTCCGGGGCCGTGGCGCCGCCGGCGAGCCCGGAGCCCCCCGCGGAGGCGTCCGTGCCGCCGTTCTGCTCGTACTCGTCGGTGCTCCGGTTGTACTCGCCCTCCTGGACGATCGTCTTGTTCCGGTCGTACGGGTACTGCGGGTACAGGTCGTCGATCTGCTGCGGGCCGAGGCGGCTGGTCATCAGGGAGCGGTCGATCTCGTCCTGCATGTTGGCGCGCAGGTCCCAGGCCATCGCCTTGAGCCAGGACACCGAGTCGACCGGAGTCCACTCCGCGGGCCTGTAGTCGTTGGAGAAACCGAGCGCCGCGTACTCCAGGGAGATGTCCTCGCCGTCCTTGCCCTGGAGGTAGGCGTTGACTCCCTTGGCGTACGCCTGGAGGTACTTCTTCGTCTCGGCCGACAGCTTGGTCTCGTACTCCTCCTCCGCGACCCGCTTCCAGCCGAGGGTGCGCAGGAACTCGTCGTTGTCGACCTGGCCCTTGCCGAACATCTCCGAGAGCCTGCCGGACGTCATGTGGCGACGTACGTCCATCTCGTAGAACCGGTCCTGCGCCTGGACGTAGCCCTGCGCCATGAACAGGTCCTCTTCGGTGTCCGCGTAGATCTGCGGGATGCCGTTGCCATCGCGCTTGACGTCCACGGGTCCTGACAGACCGTCCAGTTCGATCGATCCCTTGGTCTGCGGGAAGGACGCGCGCACGGTGCCGATGGACCAGAACGCCCCGAAACCGACGCCCCCGATGATGGCCAGGACCAGGACGATCAAGATCAGACGGGCTCTGCGCCCCTTCTTCCTGCCGGACTTGCCGCGCTTCTGACCGGAAGAAGAGGTGGTGTTGGGGGGCATCGCTGTCCTTGCTGTCCTCACGCGAGCGGCAGGCGGGGCCGTGCTTTTGACTGAACGCAGGAGCAACCATAGGTCAGGGCTCCAGGCTCCCTGACGCGGAGTCCGGAACGGGCTGCTTCAGGCGATCGGGGCCACATCCTCGATCGTCAAGAAAGCGTCAAGAGTTAGGTAAAGTAACGAAGTACTTGCATGGCCGAGAGGGGAGCACCCGCTGACTGTCCACCACCTCAACCAGCTCCTGCTCGTCTGCTCTCTCGTTCTGCTCGTCGCGGTGGCAGCGGTTCGTATCTCTTCGCGCAGCGGGCTCCCCAGCCTGCTCGTCTACCTGGGCATCGGCGTCGCCATGGGGCAGGACGGCGTCGGCGGCATCCACTTCGACAACGCCGAACTGACCCAGGTCTTCGGGTACGCGGCCCTGGTCGTGATCCTGGCCGAGGGCGGTCTCGGCACGAAGTGGAAAGACATCAAGCCGGCGCTTCCGGCCGCCTCGTCACTGGCGCTGGTGGGCGTCGCGGTGAGCGTCGGCGTCACCGCCACGGCGGCCCACTACCTGATCGATCTGGAGTGGCGGCAGGCGCTCATCGTCGGCGCGGTGGTCTCCTCGACGGACGCGGCGGCGGTCTTCTCGGTGCTGCGCAGAGTGCCCCTGCCCGCGCGCCTGACGGGCATGCTGGAGGCCGAATCCGGCTTCAACGACGCTCCGGTGGTCATCCTCGTCGTCGCCTTCTCCACGGCCGGTCCGGTGGAGGACTGGTACGCGCTGATCGGCACGATAATCCTGGAGCTGGCCATCGGAGCGGCCATCGGGCTCGCGGTGGGCTTCGTCGGGGCGTACGGGCTGCGCCATGTGGCACTGCCCGCCTCCGGCCTCTACCCGATCGCCGTCATGGCCATCGCCGTCATGGCGTACGCGGGCGGAGCGCTCGCCCACGGCAGCGGCTTCCTCGCCGTGTATCTGGCGTCGATGGTGCTGGGCAACCAGAAGCTGCCGCACTGGCCCGCCACCCGCGGCTTCGCCGACGGGCTCGGCTGGATCGCCCAGATCGGCATGTTCGTCCTGCTCGGCCTGCTGGTCACGCCGCATGAACTGAAGGACGACTTCTGGCCCGCGCTGGCCATCGGCCTGGTGCTGACCGTGGTGGCGCGCCCCCTGAGCGTCGTGGTCGCGCTGCTGCCGTTCCGGCTGCCGTGGCGGGAGCAGGTCCTGATGTCCTGGGCTGGGCTGCGCGGCGCCGTGCCCATCATCCTGGCCACGATCCCCATGGTGAGCGGCATCGAAGAAAGCCGTCGCATCTTCAACATCGTCTTCATACTGGTCGTCGTCTACACCCTCGTACAGGGCCCGACTCTCCCCTGGCTGGGCCGGAAGCTGAGCCTGGACAAGTCCGCCACCGAGGCGGCCGACCTGGGCATCGAATCGGCACCCCTGGAGCGACTGCGCGGACATCTGCTGTCCGTAGCCATCCCGGAGGGGTCGAAAATGCACGGCGTCGAGATCAACGAGCTGCGGCTGCCCCCGGGGGCAGCGGTCACGCTGGTCGTCCGGGACGGTGAATCGTTCGTGCCTCTGCCGACGACGATCCTGCAACGCGGCGACGAACTCCTCGTGGTGGCCACGGACCCGGTCCGGGACGCGGCCGAGCGGCGACTGCGGGCGGTCGGGCAGGGCGGAAAGCTGGCGGGGTGGCTCGGAACGGGCGGCAACGGCACTTCGTAGGGGAATGCGGTTCGGGTTCTCGCTTTCCCAGGGCCACGCTTATTGATGCCTGTACGATGAAGGCGCACTCAGATCGACCCACCTCTGCCTGACGCAGAGCTGGCGCGACCGTATGGCGGCCGCTGCCCTCCCAGGGGCCCGGTATCTACCGCAGTTCCGCGCAAGAGGACAGCTCTCGGCGCGCCCCCCGCACGGGCGCGCGCTACCAGGTGGCAGAAAGGCACGGCCGTGGCATCCACGGTCACCTCCGAGTCCGCCAGGACATCGGTCACTTCCCGCCCCGGATACGGGCAACTGCTGCGCACCCGAGGCGCCTGGACGTTCCTGCTCCCCGGCTTCGCCGCACGGCAGCCGTTCGCGATGCTGACCCTCTCCATCGTGCTGCTCGTGCAGCACACCACCGGCTCGTACGGGGCTGCCGGTGCCGTCGCCGCCGTGACCGGTGTCTCCATGGCGCTGTTCGCACCCCTCACCGGTCGTCTCGCCGACCGTCACGGGCAGCGCACCGTCCTGGTGCCCGGCGTCCTAGGCCACACCCTGGCAGGCGTCTCCCTGACAGCGCTCGCGCTCACGGACGCTCCTCTGTGGGCGCTGTTCGTGGCGGCCGTCCCCACCGGCGCCTCCGTGCCACAGGTCGGGCCCATGGTGCGGGCCCGCTGGGGCGTCAGGCTCCAAGGTTCGCCCCTGATGACGACCGCGGCGGCCTTCGAGTCCGTCACGGACGAGCTGACCTTCGTACTCGGCCCGCTGCTGGCGACCGCGCTGTGCACCACCGTGGACCCGGCGGCAGGCCTGCTCACCGAGGCCACGCTGACCCTGGTCGGCGGTCTGCTGTTCGCGTCACAGAAGAGCACTCAGCCCGCTGTACGTCGCGAGGGGCACGCGCGCGTGGAGCACGCTTCCGCTGTGTCGGTCCCTGGGATACGCGTCTTGATCGTGGCCTTCCTGGGCATCGGTTCCGTCTTCGGCGGTCTTCAGGTCTCGCTCGCCGCGTTCACCGAGTCGATCGGCGAGCCCGGCCTGAACGGCGTCCTGTACGGCACGTTCGCCGCGGGCAACATGCTCTCCGGGATCATCTGCGGCGCCATCGCCTGGAAGAGGGCCCCGCGGCGCCGTCTGGTCATCGGGTATGCGGCACTGGCCCTGACCGCGACCGGTCTGTTGGCCGCGCACTCCGTGCTCACCCTGGCCGGCGTCGGCTTCCTGGTCGGCATGTGCGTCGCCCCCGCCCTGATCACCGGCTACACGCTGGTCGACGGCCTGGTGCCGGCAGGCGCCCGCACGGAGGCGTTCACCTGGCTGACCGGCGCGGTGGCGCTCGGGCAGGCGGCGGCCGTCACCGCCGCCGGACAACTGGAGGACCGTCTCTGGGACGGCGCCGGCTTCCTCGTCCCGATGGGCGGAACGCTGCTGGCTCTGGCGACGCTCGTGGCCTTGCGCTCGCGGCTCGTACCCAGGCCGGCCGGACGGACCGTCGCACGTGGCGTCGGTCACCGCGTACCGCTGGCAGTGGACTGAACGCTGGGAATAGGTCACTATTGATGGTCGTTAGCACTCATCGAGTGAGAGTGCCAGGAGGAAGACAAAGTGCCGACCTACCAGTATCAGTGCACCGCGTGCGGCGAGGGCCTCGAGGTGGTGCAGAAGTTCACCGAGGACGCCCTGACCGAGTGCCCCAGCTGTGATGGCCGCCTGAAGAAGGTGTTCTCCGCGGTCGGCATCGTCTTCAAGGGCTCCGGCTTCTACCGCAACGACAGCCGCGGCTCCTCGTCGAGCAGCTCGACGGCCAAGTCGTCCTCCTCGTCGAACGCCGCCCCCACGACCTCGACCTCGTCCTCCACGACGTCGTCTTCCTCCGAGTCTTCGTCGTCGTCCGGCGCCGGCACCTCCTCGAGCAGCAGCTCGGCCGCGTAAGGCTTCCTTACGAGACCCTGTCGTCGTACGACGGCGGGGTCCGCGGTGTTTTCGGGCCCGGTTAGGGTGCGGTCATGGCGAACACGGAGAACGTCGAGATCGGCGTCATTGGCGGCTCGGGCTTCTACTCCTTCCTCGACGACGTGACCGAGATACAGGTGGCCACGCCCTATGGGGCGCCCAGCGACTCCCTTTTCCTGGGCGAGATCGCCGGGCGGCGGGTCGCCTTCCTCCCCCGCCACGGCCGCGCCCACCATCTGCCGCCGCACCGCATCAACTACCGCGCGAACCTGTGGGCGCTGCGCTCCGTCGGGGCGCGTCAGGTGCTCGGGCCCTGCGCGGTCGGCGGGCTGCGTCCGGAGTACGGCCCGGGCACGCTGCTCGTACCGGACCAGCTGGTGGACCGTACGAAGTCCCGGGACCAGACGTACTTCGACGGGATGCCGCTGCCCGGCGGCCAGGTGCCGAACGTGGTGCATGTATCCCTGGCCGACCCGTACTGCCCCGTCGGGCGCGAGACCGCGCTGGAGGCGGCCCGCGGCCAGGACTGGGAGCCGGTGGACGGCGGGACGCTCGTGGTGGTCGAGGGGCCGAGGTTCTCGACCCGTGCCGAATCGTTGTGGCACCAGGCGCAGGGCTGGTCGGTGGTCGGCATGACCGGGCACCCCGAGGCGACGCTCGCCCGTGAACTCGAGCTCTGCTACACGTCGTTGACCCTGGTCACCGATCTCGACGCGGGGGCCGAGACCGGCGAGGGCGTCTCGCACGAGGAGGTGCTGCAGGTGTTCGCGGCGAATGTGGAACGGCTGCGGGGCGTGCTGTTCGACGCGGTGGCCGGACTGCCCGAGAACGGGGCGCGGGACTGCCTGTGCGCTAAAGCACTGGGCGGGATGGATCCGGGGTTCGAACTTCCGTAGGGCGGGCGTGGGAAACTCGGTCGGGCGGCCATCTGCGCCCGGGCCGGCTCTGTTGGCGGCTCGGTGGCTCTCGGCGGAGACACGGTCCCCGCGACCGCCCGGTGGCTCCGTGAACCGCTCGGTTGCTTCGTGGCCGCTCGGTGGCTCCGTGACCGGATCGGTTTTTTTGGGGGGCGGAACTCCCCCTTCGGGTGAGCGAGTTGTCCACAACCGGTCGGTAGTCCACGGGCCGCAGCGGGATTCGGCGCGAGGCCGCAGTCTGGCATCGCAAGCCGAAATCCCGACCGCTGGTGGTGGTTCTCGTGTCGCTACTCCCTTCCTTTCCGCGCCCGCTGGGCACGGACGCGCCCGTTACCTGCGAGGTGCCGCACTTCACTCCCGTGCGGGTGCGTGGCGGGCGGTATCAACTGCGGCGGCTCGTACGGCACAAAAGGCGGGCCGTGGCCGCGGGACTCGCCGTGACCGCTGCCGCGCTGGTTGCCGCGGGGCCACGGGACGCCGGCCGGGCGCGGGCCCCCTCCGCCGGTACACCGTCTGTCGCGGCGGAGTCGAGAGTGGCGGACGATCCCGTACGGAAGCGGCGGGCTGGCGAGATGGTGACGGCGCCGGTGCGGATCGCCGACGGCGCGACGGTACGGCTGTTGCGGCCGGGCGATCGCGTCGATGTCGTCGCGGCTGAGGAGTCGGCGGCGGGCGGCGGCAATGCGCGGGTGGTCGCGCGCGGGGTGCGGGTGACGAAGGTGCCCCAGGCCCTGGACGGTGTGGCCGAGGGCGGTGCGCTGGTCGTGCTGTCCGTGCCACGGCAGACGGCGGTGCGGCTGGCGGGAGCCGGGGCGACCTCGCGATTGGCGGTGACCCTGTGCTGAGCCTGCTCAAGAGGATCACCGGCTGGCTGTCAAGTCGCTCGTTGGAGCTGGGGTATTGGGCAGGCCCGCCACGCCCTGCCGTAGGTTGCGGAGCTGTTCGTTCCACAATTCGTACGGCTGAAGAGGGGCTCCCTGGTGAGCGAGAACAAGAAGGATCCGAGCCTGGGAGGGCTTCAAGACCTTCCTGATGCGCGGGAACGTCGTCGATCTGGCAGTAGCGGTGGTCATCGGCGCGGCCTTCACCAACATCGTCAACTCCGTGGTGCAGGGGATCATCAACCCCCTGGTGGGCGCGATCGGCACAAAGAACCTGGACAACTACAGCTCCTGCATCAAGGAGCCCTGCAGAGGCACCGGCGCCACCGCGGAAGGCGTCCGGATCATGTGGGGCTCGGTGCTCGGCGCGACGCTCTCGTTCGTGATCACCGCTGCCGTCGTCTACTTCCTGATGGTGCTGCCGATGTCCAAGTACCTGGCCCGGCAGGCGGCCCGCCAGAAGGAGAAGGAGGGCACCCACGAGGTCATCGAGGTGACCGAGCTGGAGGTCCTGAAGGAGATCCGCGACGCCCTGGTGGCGCAGCGCGGGTCCGGGCATACCGAGCGATAGCGCCAACGGCTCGTCAGGCCGGCCAGGCTCAAAGGTGGTGGGCTCAGAGGTGGTCGGCTCAGAGGTGGTGGGGCGGCTTCTCGTCCAGGAAGCGGGCCAGGTCCCCGGCGCTGTCACCGCTGGGCCGCTCGCCCCACCCGCCGTCCGTGTCGTCCTCGGACTGCCGGCTCAACGGATCGTCGAAGACCAGCGCGGGCTTGCGGGAGTCCCTGGGTGTCTGGCCTACCCCCTGCGAAGGCTCGGGGCGGGGTTCGGGGGCGGGGGTGCTACTCATGGCTTCAGGGTACGGCCCTGGGGATGGGCCGGGTTCGGGTGGCATATCCGGATTCCCTTTACGTGCGTTCCCTGGGGTGCTCGTCTCGTATGCGTCCCCACTCGTGCGGGCTCGGGCGTCTCGTCGACGCTGGGTGGACAGCTGTTGGTTGGGTTGTTTGGCCATGGTTGGCTGTTGTGTCCCTCGTGCGGGTGAACGGGGCTGGTTTTGTGGATTGCGTGCGCACCGGGAACGCATGATCGGTGCTGGCAGCTGAGTTCGCAGCGACCGGGGAGGGGCAGTCGTGGCGCGCAGGCACGGGAGGAGGCGGGAGCTGCGTGTGCTGGCGGCTCCGTTCACCGTGGCCGCTCCGTCGGGGGCGCGGATCCGGGACCGGCTGCGGCTGGATGCGGCCGATGAGAAGGTGCTGCGGCTGGTGGGTGAGCACCTGGGTCGTCATCAGCGGGCGGATCTGGCCGAGCGGGTCGGGATCGGCCAGGTTGCCGGGAAGGATGCCCGGCGGGCGGAGCGGAAGAAGAAGCTCACCGCGGTGTCCTCCTCCCGCTGGGCGGGGGCGATGACCCGGGCCAGCGAGGATCAGTACCAGCTGGCGATGCGCTGCCTGTTCGACGAGCGCGCGAGCCTGCGTCGGGCCATCGGCACCATCAGCCGCCGTCTGGCCGTCTCCTGTGGCCGGCGCTCGAAGAGCGGGGCGCGCGGCTACGCCGACCAGAGTGAACGGGCACACAAATAGCGCCGCCTGCACCTGCTGCAGGCCCGACTCGCCGTGGTGGAGCAGCAGATCGCTTCCGGGCGGCCGTCCATCACCGTCGGCGGACGGCGCCTGGCCAGGCAGCGGCACCACCTGGCCGACGCCCAACTCACCGAGGCCCAGTGGCGCCGGTGGTGGGAGGCGGCGAGGCTGTTTTTGACCGCCGACGGCGAGTCCGGCGCCCCGCACGGCAACTACACCATCGCGGTCGACCCCGGCGAGGGCACGGTGAGCATCGTGCTGCCCGAGCCGCTGCGGCACCTGGCCAACGAACCCCGCGGCCGCTACCGGCTGGGCTGCACCGTCACCTTCCACCACCGCCGCGGCGAGTGGCTGGACCGCGTCACCGCCCACCGGGCCGTGCGCTACGACATCACCTGCGACCCGGCCCGCGACCGCTGGTACCTCGACGCCAACTGGTCCGCCGACACCACCGTGCCGCCCACCCCGCACGAGTTCACGGCACTCGGTACACGGCTGCTGGGCGTCGACCTGAACGCCGACCACCTCGCCGCCTGCGTCCTCGATGCGCACGGCAACCCCATCGGCGCAGCCCTCAGCATCCCGCTTCACCTGACCGGCCCGACCGCCGCCCGGGACGGCAGGCTACGCGCCGCGATCAGCGCCCTGATCACCCTCGCCCGCGAGCAGGGCTGCGCCGCAATCGCCATCGAGAACCTGGGCTTCACTGACGCCCGCCGGGCCGGGCGGGAGACCATGGGCCGCGGGCGGCGCGGGAAGGCGTTCCGCCGCACCGTGGCCGGTATCCCCACCGCCCGCTTCCGCGAACGGCTGCGCGGCATGGCGTATCACGCCGGGCGCCGCATCCCAACCGCGGGCCTGCGGGACCGCGAGCCCACCCAGGACAGCGGGCACGCCCAACCCGGGCGGCAAGACCCGACTGCGCCAAGGTGACCAGCTCGCGCTGTTCCCCGGCCCTCAACACCGTTCGGAGGGCCACCGGACCAGACATCCGGACTACGGCGAGTTGACCAACACCGGCCAACAACCCTAGGAACAGTGCCATGACAGTTGGCGCTCTGACAGATGTGGCCGGACTGCGCGTGGGGCACGCCACGCGGACCGGCGGTGGTTGGCTGACCGGTACGACGGTCGTCCTGGCCCCGGAGGGCGGTGCCGTCGCAGCCGTGGACGTGCGCGGCGGCGGACCCGGCACCAAGGAGACCGATGCCCTTGATCCACGCAACGTGGTGCGGAAGGTCGAGGCACTGGTCCTGACCGGCGGCAGTGCGTACGGGCTGGACTCGGCGGCGGGCGTGATGGCCTGGCTGGAAGAGAGGGGGCGCGGGGTACGCGTCGGGCCCGATCCGGCGCACGTGGTGCCGGTCGTCCCGGCAGCCTGTGTCTTCGACCTGGGGCGCGGCGGCGACTTCCGGGCCAGGCCCGACGCGGCGACCGGACGCGAGGCGGTGGCGGCAGCAGCCGCGAGCGAGCTCGGCGCGCCGGTCCGGGAGGGCTGCGTGGGCGCCGGCACGGGAGCGGCGGTCGGGAGCATGAAGGGAGGGGTCGGCAGCGCGAGTGCCGTGCTCGACTCGGGAGTCACGGTGGCGGCGCTGGTGGTGGCCAACGCGGCGGGGTCGGCGGTGGATCCACTGACAGGGGCGTTGTACGGGGAGCTGCTTCAGGGACGTATGACGTATCCGGCGAAGGAGGTGCATGAAGCGGCGCGGGCGCGGCTGGCCGAGACCGCGGCGAGGAACGGTGCTCCCCCGCTGAACACCACGCTCGCAGTGGTCGGCACCGACGCGGAGTTGTCGAAGGCGCAGGCGCAGAAGCTGGCGGGGACGGCGCACGACGGGATCGCGCGCGCCGTACGGCCGGTGCATCTGCTCAACGACGGGGACACGGTGTTCGCGCTCGCCACGGGGGCGCGTCCGCTGGCGGAGGAGAACCCGCTCGCATTGAACGAGATCCTCGCGGCCGGGGCGGATCTGGTGACGCAGGCGATCGTGAGGGCGGTGCGGGCCGCCGAGTCGTTGGAGGGGCCGGGTGGGGTGTGGCCGGCGTACGGGGAGCTGTATGGCGAGTTGCAGTGGAGTCCGGAAGGGAGCGGCCTGTGAGCGGGGGCGCGCCGGAAGGGGCGTCCGCCCCCTTCTGAGCAGGGGTGTTTGAGGCTGGGTCATGGCGGGTGGGAACTTTTCACGTGGGTTCGACGTTTTCTGTGCGTACGTTTTCTCGGTTCCCGGACATGATGTCCGACTGAGGGGCTACGGTATGCACCCACAAGGTGACATGCAGCAACGCCGGGAGAAACCTTGAGCGTTCCGTACGAGACGGCAGCGTACGAGCCACCCGAGTCGCCCGAGTCTCCTGAGGAGCATCTCGCGCGACTCCTCGGCCGCGCCCTGAACTCCTTCGAGCTCTCCGACGAGACGATAGGGCGGCTCGACTGCGCGCTGGCGCACGACAGTTCGCTGCACTCCGCGCACCACAGCGCAGGGCTGCACCGCGAGACGTACCGGCACACGTGGCTGCTCGCCGACGGTTCGGCGCTCACGTTGTGGGAGCTAGTCCACAACACCGGGTCCGGCAGCCATGTGGAGCACGAGGTGTACGAGGATCGGGAGGAGCTGCGGACCGCAACCGCACGGTTGCCGCTGCCGCCAGACGAGCCGGAGTTCGAGGTGCCGATCATGGCACTGCACGCACCGGTTACTGAGCCTCGGCATGTGTACGTGCTCGACAACTCGGCGGATCATGGGCGCCGGCTGCTGCGGCGGGCCGAGAACGTGGACCGGCCGGGCGAAGAGATGGCCGAGTTGCTGCGGATGGCGTTCGCGCACGAGATCACTCAGGCGTTTGGCCGGCCGTATGGGGGCCGGGGGGTGGGCTTCTCGCTCTACGAGCACGCGTTCCTGCTGCTGGACGGGCGGGAGTTGTCCCTCTGGGAGGTCGAGCACACGGCTACGCCTGACGGGCGGCACGTGTGCGAGGTGTACACGAGCGAGGACGCTGCACGGGATGCCATGGAGCGACGGGCTGCGCGGGAGTCGTAACGCCGACCCAGGCCTTTGGACTGCCTTTGGGCGCGGACTGTGACACGTCTCGCGGGTACCACGAAGAACTCAAAATGTCCCAATTGAGACAAGCGGGCGGCAATCTCGGCCGCCCCGCTTCTCGCGCCGGGGGACTATACCGCCACGGTCACAGAAAGCCGTCGATACATTCGGCGAGCGCTACGCTCGCCGCGGCCGGGTGGCTTTCTTTGCGCGGTTCGCCGAAACCTCCCCTTTGAATTCCCCCGAAGCGTTTCGCTCCGGTCACATAACCCCCATCCTCTAGATCAACGTGGGCGATACGGTGATCCGGCTTTGCAACATGGACACTCCGGCGCACGCAGACTGACCGCTGATCTGCGCCGTGGGGAGAACGAACCTATCTGGGGGAAGGATATTGTGACTCACCATCAGCACATACAAACGGCTGCAGCCGCCAAGGCGCCACGTCATCGTTGGGTGATCGCTCTGCTTGCGGTCCTCGCAGCGCTCATGGTTACCGTGGGGCAGGCGACCCCGGCCGAGGCCGCCTCGACGAAGCGCGTCTGCGCCCCGTCCGGAAAGTGCGTCACGGTCAAGAAGTCCGAGTACTGCTATCCCGCCAAGGAGGGGTGCGGGAGGCAGATGTACCGAGAGGCACGCCCTGGGGAGTACTGCTCTCCCTCGGTTGGTTGCGTCACCTACGAGGGGAAGAACTACTTCTACACCGGGGGTCCGAAGCCGACGGAGGCGCAGAAGACTCTGGCTCGTAAATGTGGCGCCTCTCTCGGCGTTTCGTGGCTCGGTGCGCTCGGCTTCGGCGGCGGACCGGTCGGCGTCACCGTTCTCGGCGTGGCTGTGGCACTCTGGGGATGCTCGTGAGACTTCACGGGGCAGTAACAGCAGGAGGGCAAGAAACGACTCCCGCCCCACCAGCAGAAGTCCCTATCGACCGCTTTTCCGAGCGCTGTCGGTGAACTCCGGACCTGCATGACGAGGGCCTGCACAACCCGATTGCGGTTGTACAGGCCCTCGTCATGCTCGGGAGTGGCCCGTGCGGTATTTCCGTGGAGAATTTCCCGCATCGGGACAGGGTTCAGGCCCTGTCCCGATGCGTGTCCCGAATCCTCGTGGCCTACGCCGCCACCGGCTGCTTCGTCTCCGGTGCCGTGGCATCGGAGGACTCCGCAGTCGCCGGGCCCGTCTTGCGCATGCCCTTCAGAATGATGACCAGGCCTGCCGTGACCGCCGTACCGATCGCGATGGCCAGCAGGTACAGGACCGGCTTGCCGATCAGCAAGGTGACCCAGACGCCGCCGTGCGGGGCCCGCAGGGTCGAGCCGAAGGCCATGCTCAGCGCGCCGGTAACCGCGCCGCCCGCCATGGAGGCGGGGATGACACGCAGGGGGTCGGCGGCCGCGAACGGGATCGCGCCCTCAGTTATGAAGGAAGCACCCAGCACCACAGCTGCCTTGCCGTTCTCCCGCTCCGCCGTCGTGAATAGCTTCTTACGGACGATCGTCGCAAGGGCCATGCCAAGCGGGGGCACCATGCCGGCCGCCATCACGGCCGCCATGATCTTCATGGCCGAGCTACTGGGGTCCGCGACCGAGATACCGGACGTCGCGAAGGTGTACGCGACCTTGTTGACTGGGCCGCCGAGGTCGAAGCACATCATCAGGCCAAGCAGGATGCCGAGCAGGATGGCGTTGGTGCCGGAGAGGCCGTTGAGCCAGTCGGTCAGGCCTTTCTGTACCTCGGAGATCGGCTTGCCGATGACGACGAACATCAGGAATCCGACGACTGCCGAGCCGATCAGCGGGATCACCACCACTGGCATGATGCCGCGCAGTGCTGGCGGGATGTTTATCCGCTGGATTCCGAGGACCACACCACCGGCGATCAGACCAGCAGCCAGACCGCCCAGGAAGCCCGCGCCGATCGTCAGGGAGATCGCGCCACCTACGAAGCCGGGCACGAGACCCGGTCGGTCCGCCATGCCGTACGCGATGTATCCGGCGAGGACAGGCACCAGGAAGCCGAAGGCCGCTGCCCCGATCTGGAACAGCAGGGCGCCCCAGCTGTCCACCTGGCCCCAGTCGAAGTGCTCGATGACCGGCTTGGCCTTGTCGATCTCCCAGCCGCCGATCGCGAAGCCGAGGGCGATGAGCAGACCGCCCGCTGCGACGAACGGGACCATGTAACTGACGCCGGTCATCAGCCACTTGCGGAGCTTGGTGCCGTAGCCCTCGCCGGGCTCTCCGGCCCGCTCGACCGGCGTACCGCCGGGCCTCGCGGCCGCGGTGGCCTCGCCGCGCTCGGCCTTGGCCCGGACCTCGGCGATCAGCTCGGCGGGCCGGTTGATGCCCGCCTTCACGCCGACGTCCACCGTCGGCTTCCCGGCGAAGCGGTCCTTCTCCCGTACGGGCACATCGTGGGCGAAGATCACGCCGTCCGCGGCGGCGATGACGGCCGGGTCGAGCCGGTTGAAGCCCGCCGAGCCCTGCGGCTCGACGACTACCTCGACGTCGGGGTTGTCGCGGCCCGCATTCTCCAGCGCCTCGGCCGCCATGTACGTATGCGCGATGCCGGTGGGGCAGGAGGTGACAGCGACGATACGGAACGGCCGGCCGCCGGACTGGGCGGAGCCGGTGCCGTCGGCGCTCGGCGCCCCAGCCGCCGTGCCGGTTGCGGAAGCCTCCGCGACCTGCGCCGGGGCGGAGCCGTCGTCCTCGGCGGTCGTCGTCCCAGGGGCCGAGTTGTCCGCGGCGGCATCGGCGGAGGCCGCTCCTGCCGGGGCCGCCGCGGAGTCTGTGGTGTCTGCGGAGTCTTCGGTGGTGCCCACCGTGGTGGCGACCTGAGCGGCCACCGCGGGCTCGTTCCCACGGACCAGGGCGGCGGCCCCCTCCGCGTCGTCCACCGCCCGCAGCGCGGAGGTGAACTCGGTGTTCATCAGCTGCCTGGCCAGCGACGACAGGATCGTGAGGTGGTCGTCGTCGGCACCGGCCGGGGCGGCGATCAGGAAGATCAGGTCGGCGGGCCCGTCCGGAGCGCCGAAGTCGATCCCGGCGGCGCTGCGCCCGAAGGCCAGCGTCGGCTCGGTGACGTGTTCGCTGCGGCAGTGCGGGATGCCGATGCCGCCGTCGAGGCCGGTCGGCATCTGTGCCTCGCGGGCGGCCACGTCGGCGAGGAAGCCCTCGAGGTCGGTCACCCGACCCTTGGCCACCATGCGCTCGGCGAGGGCGCGCGCCGCCGCTTCTTTCGTATCGGCGGACAGGTCGAGGTCGACCAGGTCCGCGGTGATCATCTCGCTCATCGCGGGCTCCTTCGCACGCGTATCGCCCGGGGGATGTCATGGGCGGGGACGGGGGTGTTGCATTCAGACCGGCTGCGTTCAGACAGGCTGCGTTCAGACAGGCTGCGTTCAGACAGGCTGCGTACAGATGAACCGGACTCGACCGTGACCGAATTGCCGGAAGTGTCACACACGCCGAGGTCGAGGGGGAAGGCGGAGGCGGGGCCGGGGAAGCCCCGCCTCCCCGTGGCTGCGGCGGGGAGGGGCAGGCCCCACCGCTTCAGGGCCGATCCAGGGGCCGTACGAGACGTACGGGCTGCGGAGGCCGAACCAGCGTTAGCGGTACGGAAGTTCATGACACCGGCTCCGTGAGTACGCGGTCCACCGGAACCGCCGACGTGACGGTCACGGCGTCGGGGTCGAGGTCGGCCGGGCCCGGCATCACGCTGCCGGGGAGCTGGACGGCCGCGGCGCCGTGCGCGACGGCGGAGGCGAGGGCGTCGGGGCCGCTACCGCCGGCGATCAGGAAACCGGCGAGCGAGGAGTCACCCGCGCCCACATTGCTGCGAACCGTCTCGACCCGCGCACTGCCGAACCACACGCCCGAGGCCTCGACGAGCAGCTGCCCGTCCGCGCCGAGGCTGGCCAGCACCGCTCCGGCGCCCTGTTCCCGCAGGTCCTCGGCGGCCTTGACCGCGTCGCCGATGGTGGCGAGGGGGCGGCCGACCGCTTCCGCCAGTTCCTCGGCGTTCGGCTTGACGACGTCGGGTCGTTCCCGCAGGGCCGCGAGCAGTGCCGGTCCTGAGGTGTCCAGGGCGATGCGGGTGCCGGCGGCGTGTGCCCGGGCGACCAGTGCGGCGTACCAGGACGGGGCGAGGCCGCGCGGCAGGCTGCCGCAGCAGGCGATCCAGGAGGCGTCGCGGGACTGGGCCCGTACCGTCTCCAGGAGCAACTCCTCCTCGGTGGAGGTGA
Organism: Streptomyces ureilyticus; assembly: GCF_011045025.1. Classification (GTDB taxonomy): domain Bacteria; phylum Actinomycetota; class Actinomycetes; order Streptomycetales; family Streptomycetaceae; genus Streptomyces; species Streptomyces ureilyticus. Next base: position 42,662 of record NZ_JAAKZX010000006.1, on the reverse strand, counting down.
GTTCGGGTCCGGGTGCGTTGATCTTCGTCAGTACCCCGTCGGCCTCGGCGAGGGAGATGTTGGAGCGCGTCGGCCCGGCGACCGGGACCGGCGCGACCTCGATGCCCTGCGCGTGAAGCAGGTCCGCGACGAGGGAGCCGGGGGCGCCGCCGAGCGGCAGTACGGCGACGGTGCGCCGGCCGGCGGCGGTGACCGCCCGTGAGACGTTGACGCCCTTGCCGCCCGGGTCCATGCGTTCGCCGGTGGCCCGGATGACCTCGCCGCGGTCGAGCGACGGGACCTCGTAGGTCCGGTCGAGCGAGGGATTGGGGGTGACGGTGAGGATCATGCACGCACCACTTCCGTGCCGCCCCGCTTGAGGGCGGTCGCGTCTTCAGGGCTCAGCCCGCTGTCGGTGATCAGGACGTCCACGTCGTCGAGGGCGCCGAAGCGCGCGAAGTGCTCCTGGCCGTGCTTGGCGGAGTCGGCGAGCAGCACCACACGGCGCGCGGCGCCGAGGGCCGCGCGCTTCACGGCGGCCTCGGCGAGGTCGGGCGTGGTCAGTCCGGAATCGAGGGAGAAGCCGTTCGTGGCGAGGAAGACGACATCGGCGCGGATCTCGCCGTACGCCCGCAGCGCCCAGGCGTCGACAGCGGCGCGTGTACGGTGACGTACGCGCCCCCCGACGAGGTGGAGCTGAATGCCCGGGTGATCGGCGAGGCGGGCCGCGATGGGGAGGCTGTGCGTCACGACGGTGAGCGTGGTCTCCAGCGGGAGGGACCCGGCGAGCCGGGCGATGGTCGTGCCCGCGTCGAGAATCATCGTGCCGTTGCTGGGCAGTTCGGCGAGTGCGGCGCGTGCGATGCGGTCTTTCTCGTCGGCCGCGGTGGTCTCCCGCTCGGCCAGATCGGGCTCGAAGTCGAGCCGGCCGGCCGGGATGGCACCGCCATGGACTCGGCGTACGAGGCCGGCGCGGTCCAGCGCCTTGAGGTCGCGTCGGATCGTCTCGGCCGTGACCTGGAATTCCTCGGCCAACGACACCACGTCCACGCGGCCACCGTCACGCGCCAGCCGGAGAATCTCCTGCTGCCGCTCCGGTGCGTACATGTCCGTTCGCCTCCGTCCATGCCCGAACGTGTGGTTTCACTCGGCAGAGTACGCCCGAATTTCAGCCATGTAAACGGGGGCGGACGTAAAAGTGGGCACGAACGGACATCGATCGGAAGGACCCAGAAAGGCTGGGCGTGAGTCGGGGAGAGCCGGTCCCCGGGACAGCCGTCAGGCCCGGTCCCCAGTGGGACCAGGCCTGAGGACAAACCGGGCCGGCATGAACTCGTGGTCTCAGCCCACGAGTTCGGGCTCCTTGTCCGCGTCGGCGGGCGTCGGCTCGGCGCCCTCCACATGCTGGGCCGGCCGCTTCGGCAGGGCGAACATCAGCAGGAAGATGGCCGTCATCACCGCGGCGACCCAGATCAGCGCGTTCTGGAAGGCGTCGACGAAGGCCGCGCCCACCTCGGCCCGCGGCAGATGGTCGGACATCGTGCCGAAGAAGACCACGGACACCAGGCCGAGCCCGAGCGCGTTACCCATCTGCTGGACCGTACTGATCAGGCCGGACGCCGAACCCGAGTGCTCGCGGGGCACCTCGGAGAGGATCGCGTCGGTCAGCGGGGCCACGATCAGGCCCATGCCCACACCCATGACCACCAGCGGGAGCGCCATCTGCCAGGGCGCGATGGACAGGCCGTACCTCTCGGACTCCCAGATATAGATCACGACACCCAGGGCCATGATCAGCGCGCCCGCCTGGAGCACCTTCCGCCCGAACCGCGGCGTCAGCTTCTGCACCGACAGCCCGGCCGCGATCGACACCGCGATCGAGAAAGGGACGCCCGTCAGGCCGGCCCGCAGCTCGCCCCAGCCGAGGCCGGCCTGCATGTAGAACGTCCACACCAGGAAGAAGATGCCCAGCGCGATCCCGAAGACCGTCTGCACCGCGATGCCCGCCGCGAAGCTCTTCACCTTGAAGAGGGAGAGCTCGACCAGCGGCGAACCGTCCCGCACGGTCTTCCTCTTCTCGTACGCCACCAGCGCGGCGAACACGACAAGCGCGCCGCCCATCGAGACGTAACCCCACATCGGCCAGCCCAGCTCACGACCGCGGATCAGCGGGTAGAGCAGCATCAGCAGGCCGAGGGTGACGAGGGCGACGCCGACGAGGTCCAGCTTGAGGGCGTGCGGGGCCTTGGACTCGGTGATGTAGCGGCGGCCCAGGATCAGGCCCGCGATGCCCACCGGCAGGTTGATGAGGAAGATCGGCCGCCACTCGAGCCCGAACAGGTTCCACTCGGTCAGCAGCGCGCCCAGCAGCGGGCCGGACACCGCCCCGAGCCCGACGACCGCGCCGAACAGGCCGAACACCTTGCCGCGTTCGTGCGCCGGGAAGGTGGCGTGCACGATCGACAGCACCTGCGGCACCATCAGCGCGGCCATACCGCCCTGGAGGATGCGGGAGGCGACCAGCATCTCGGGATTCGCGGCGAATCCGCACAGGGCCGACGCGAGCGTGAATCCGCCGATGCCGATGAGGAAGAGGCGCTTACGGCCATGGATGTCACCGAGCCGCCCGCCGGTGATCAGGCCCGCGGCGAAGGCGAGCGCGTATCCGGCCGTGATCCACTGGATCTGGCCGTACGACGCGCCGGCCTCCCGCTGGATCGACGGGATCGCGATATTGACGATCGTGACGTCGACCAGATCCATGAAGGCCGCGGTCATCACGATGGCGAGGGCGATCCATCGCCGCCGGTCGGCCTGGGCGGCCGGGCTGTTGGGAGGGGTCTCGGTTGAGGTCATGCTTCGAAGTTAGGGGGCTAGTAGGTCAGGTCATGTCCTAGTGGTCGGGCATCCTCGAAGTAGCCGAGAAAACGGGACCGCTGAGAGGGAGACAACTCATGACCACCGACACACCGGCCCGGCTCCTCACGCTCCTCTCCCTGCTCCAGACCCCGCGCGAGTGGCCCGGCGGCGAGCTCGCCGACCGGCTCGGGGTGTCACGGCGGACCGTACGGCGGGATGTGGACCGGCTGCGGGAGCTGGGGTATCCCGTGCAGGCGACGATGGGCGCGGACGGCGGATACCGGCTGGTCGCCGGGAAGGCCATGCCGCCGCTCGTGCTCGACGACGAGGAGGCGGTGGCGATCGCGGTCGGGCTGCGGGCCGGGGCCGGGCACGCCCTCGAGGGCGTCGACGAGGCATCCGTACGGGCGCTCGCCAAGCTGGAGCAGGTCCTGCCGGGCCGGCTGCGCCACCGCGTTTCCACACTTCAGGCCGCCACGACTCCTCTGACCAGCGGGGACGGGGCGAGCATCGCGCCCGAGACGCTCACCGTGATGGCCTCGACGGTCGCGGGTCATGAACGGCTGCGGTTCGCCTACCGCTCGGGGGACGGCACACCCTCGAAGCGCCTGACCGAGCCGTACCGTCTGGTGTCGACCGGCCGCCGCTGGTACCTCGTCGCATACGACCTCGACCGCGAGGACTGGCGTACGTTCCGCGTCGACCGGGTCTCCGACCCCTTCGCGACGGGCGCCCGGTTCGCGCCGCGCGAGCTGCCGACGGGGGATGCGGCCGAGTATCTGCGGCAGTCGATGTACGGGCGGCAGCAGACGTACGAGCTGGACGTGACGTTCGCGGCGCCCGCGGACTTCATCGCGGCCCGCCTTCCCAAGTGGCTCGGTGCACCTGAGCCGCTGGACGACCAGAGCTGCCGGCTCCGGGCCGCCGTGGGCGACTCGGTGGAGTGGATGGCGGTGCGGCTGGCGATGGTGGACTGCGAGTTCACGGTTCATGAACCGGCGGAACTTGTGCAGTGTGTACGGGACTTGGGGGGTCGCCTCAGCCGGGCGGCAGACGAAGGGCCACCCCGGACCTGAACCCCGGGGTGACCCTGTGGACACATTGTGTCACGAGGGGAGGTCCCGCGGCCCCTACCGGAGGAGGGGGACTGGTGACGTTCGGTGCAGGGGTCGCGCCCCGAAAAGATGGAGCCGAGCCCCGGCGCCAGGGGGAGAGGCGCCGGAGGCTCGGCTCTGGGGAAGTCCCGGCGCCGGGGGGGGATAGCGTCGGGACTTGGTCCTGGGAGCCCTGGGGGCTGGTGCCCGGGCTCGGGCGGTTGATGCGGATCTGAAGCGTGTGGTGTGCGACTCATCGCGAGGCGGTGGCCGGGCGTTACGCCGCCGCGTCGAAGCCGGTCTGGCGGGCCAGCTTCTTCAGCTCCAGCAGTGCGTGCTTCTCTATCTGGCGGATGCGCTCGCGGGTGAGGCCGTGCTCCTTGCCGACCTCGGTGAGCGTGCGCTCGCGGCCGTCCTCGATGCCGTACCGCATCTTGATGATCGAGGCCGTGCGCTGGTCTAGCCGCCCGATCAGGTCGTCCAGCTCCTCGCTGCGCAGCAGCGTGAGTACGGACTGCTCGGGCGAGACCGCCGAGGTGTCCTCGAGCAGGTCGCCGAACTGCGTCTCGCCCTCGTCGTCCACCGACATGTTCAGCGAGACCGGGTCGCGGGCCCAGTCCAGCACGTCGATGACGCGCTCCGGGTTCGAACCCAGCTCCGCGGCGATCTCCGCGGGCTCCGGCTCGCGCCCGTGCTCGCGGTTGAACTCGCGCTGCACTCGGCGGATCCGGCCCAGCTCCTCCACCAGGTGGACGGGGAGCCGGATGGTCCGCGACTGGTCGGCGATCGAGCGCGTGATGGCCTGACGGATCCACCAGGTCGCGTACGTCGAGAACTTGAAGCCCTTGCGGTAGTCGAACTTCTCGACCGCGCGCACCAGGCCCGCGTTCCCCTCCTGGATGAGGTCGAGGAGCGGAAGGCCACTACGGGGGTAGCGGCGGGCGACCGCGACGACCAGGCGCAGGTTGGAGCGGATGAAGATGTCCTTGGCCCGCTCACTGTCGGCCACCAGCGCCTCCAGCTCCTCACGGGAGGCGTCGGCCTTGGCGTCGGTCACCTCACCGTCGAGGATCTGCTGGGCGAACACACCCGCCTCGATGATCTGGGACAGCTCGACTTCCTTGGCGGCGTCGAGCAGCGGTGTACGCGCTATCTCGTCGAGGTACATGCCGACCAGGTCCCGGTCGGCGATCTCGCCCGCGCGAACGCTGCGTACCGCGTCGGTCTCGCCAGTGGCGGACTTGTGACGGGCGACGGCACGGGTTGCCATGCGTGCTCCCTTGCGTGGTGGGCTTGCGGGTCATCTGTGGGGGTTCGGCCACCCTTCCGGGTGCCCGGCATCCAATGGAATCAACGACTGGAATCCGGACAGAATTCCCAACCCGCCCCTCAATTTTTCTGATCTTGCAGTACCCTGTGCCGCCACAAAGGGAGGCCAGATGTCGTCGGAACGTACAGAGGTGCTGGTCAGGCCAGGAGTCGAGGGTGACCTCGTCGCTCTCACCGACCTCTACAACCACTACGTACGCGAGACGCCCATCACTTTCGATACCGCGGTCTTCACTGCGGAAGAACGCCGCCCTTGGCTGCTCTCCCACCCTGAAGACGGTCCGCACCGCCTGAAGGTTGCCGCGGACGTGGACTCACAGGAGATTCTGGGTTACGCCACATCCAGCCTTTACCGAGCCAAGCCCGCCTACGGCACCTCCGTCGAGGTCACCGTCTACCTCGCCCCGGATGCGGGCGGCCGGGGCATCGGCACGCTGCTCTACAAGTCCCTGTTCGAGGATCTGGCTCGCGAGGACCTGCATCGGGCGTACGCGGGGATCGCCCTGCCGAACGAGGCCTCCGTACGACTCCACGAGCGCTTCGGTTTCCGCTACGTCGGCACGTACCGCGAGGTCGGGCGGAAGTTCGGACAGTACTGGGACGTGGCCTGGTACGAGAAGAAACTCTAGTGGCGCTCGCCGCCCCGGGAACAGCCTTTCGGGGTCCTTACCCGAACAGGGGTCCTCAGCCGAACTGCACCGACCGCTTCGCCATGCCCATCCAGAAGCCCTCGATGACGGACCTCTGGCCCTTCAGTTCGCCCACCGCGTCCGCCGTGCCCATGGTCACGAAGAGCGGGGCGAAGTGTTCGGTGCGGGGGTGGGCGAGGCGGCCGGCCGGGGACTTGCGCTCGAAGTCGAGCAGTCCGTCGATGTCACCGGCGTCCAGGGCGTCGCGTCCCCAGTCGTCGAACTCGCTCGACCAGGAGGGCACGCCGCCGCCCGTGTGCCGCAGCGCCGCGAGGTTGTGCGTGAAGAAGCCGGAGCCGACGATCAGGACGCCCTCGTCGCGCAGCGGTGCCAGCTTGCGGCCGATGTCCATCAGACGGACCGGGTCGAGCGTGGGCATCGAGATCTGCAGTACGGGGATGTCGGCGGCCGGGAACATCTCGACGAGCGGGACGTACGCCCCGTGGTCGAGGCCGCGGTCGGGGATGTCCTGCACCGGGATGCCGGGGGCGCGCAGCAACTTGCGTACGGACTCGGCGAGTTCGGGGGCGCCGGGAGCCTCGTAACGGACCCGGTAGTAGTGCTCGGGGAAGCCCCAGAAGTCGTAGACGAGCGGGACGGTCTCGACCGCGCCGAGGGCCAGCGGGGCCTCCTCCCAGTGGGCGGAGACCATGAGGATCGCCTTGGGGCGCGGCAGGCCGGCCGACCAGGCGGCCAGTTCGCCGGGCCAGATGGGGTCGTCGGCCAGCGGCGGGGCTCCGTGCGAGAGGTAGAGCGCGGGCATGCGCTCGGGAACGGTGCGCTCCTCGGTGGCGGCGGACATGACGGCGGCTCCCCTCCGGGACCTCGTGGCTTCAGCACTTGACCTTGTACTTGAATCCTCAACTTATCTGAAAAGGACAATACCTCTCTTTCGTTTAAAATTCAAGGAGGGGTCGTCTACAGTAGATACATGGATACGGCACACGTTGAAGAGCCGCGCTGGCTCAGCGATGAGGAACAGCGCGTCTGGCGTGCGTATGTGCACGCCACCGCCCTCCTTGAGGACCATCTCGACCGTCAGCTGCAGCGCGACGCGGGTATGCCGCACATCTATTACGTCCTGCTCGCATGCCTCAGTGAGGCACCGCACAGGCGGCTGCGGATGACCGAACTCGCGATGACGATGAAGATCACGCGGTCCCGGCTCTCACACGCCGTCGCCAGGCTGGAGAAGAACGGCTGGGTCCGGCGCGAGGACTGCCCCTCGGACAAGCGCGGACAGTTCGCGATCCTGACGGACCAGGGCATGTCGGTTCTGAAGCAGGCCGCGCCCGGTCACGTCAACGCCGTACGCCAGGCCGTCTTCAACCGGCTCTCCCCGGACCAGCAGAAGGCCCTCGGCGAGGCCTTGCAGATCATCGCCGAAGGCCTCGAGCCCAAGGACGCGAGCGCGGATCTGCCCTGGCTGCGCTGAGCGCACGCCCGCTCCGGGCATGGATCTGCCCCGGCTCCACCGCTCATGGAGCCGGGGCAGATCCCGGATTCGTACGTACGAAGTCGTCCCCACCACTGCGTACGTACGAGGGTCAGTGGGAGACCCCGTGCCGTCCCGTCAGTGTGCGATCACCGGGACGCGCAGCTCGTCCTCGGCCTCGTCACCCGTTCCGGTGGTCGTCTCCGACATGTCGGGGCGGCCGGCGTTGACGAGGGTGCCGACGATGACCGCGGCGAGCACCAGCATCCCGACGGCGAACCAGATCGCGTTGGTGTAGCCGTGCACCTGGCCCTGAAGCTGGACCAGCTGCTGCTGGGAGCGGGAGGTCGCGGAGCCGATGTTGTCCGCGATGTAGGAGGTCGTGGCCGACGCGGCGATCGTGTTCAGCAGGGCCGTGCCGATCGCACCGCCCACCTGCTGCGAGGTGTTGACCATCGCGGAGGCGACACCGGAGTCCCGGGGCTCGACGCCCAGGGTGGCCAGGGACATGGCCGGCATGAACGCCGTACCCATACCGAGACCGAGCAGCAGCATCGCCGGCAGGATGATCGAGGCGTACGACGAGCCGATCTCCAGCTGCGTCATCAGGAGCATGCCGACCGCGGCGACCAGGAAGCCGGGGCCCATCAGCAGCCGCGCGGGAACGCGGGTCATCAGACGCGTGCCGATCTGGGTCGAGCCGACCATCATGCCGACGATCATCGGCATGAAGGCGAAGCCGGTGCTGATCGGCGAGTAGCCCTTCACGATCTGCAGGTAGTAGGTCAGGAACAGGAACGTGCCGAACATCGCGATGATCGCGATACCGAGCGAGAGGTACACCCCGCCGCGGTTGCGGTCGGTGACCACGCGCAGCGGCAGCAGCGGGGCCTTGACCCTGGCCTCGGTGACGACGAACGCGAGCAGCAGGACCGCGGAGGCGACGAACATGCCGACGGTCACGGAGTCGCCCCAGCCGTCGGACTCGGCGCGGGTGAAGCCGTAGACCAGCGCGACCAGGCCGAGGGTGGACAGCAGGACACCCGGGATGTCGAGCGGGTTGCGGTTGCGGCCGCCCTCCGGCTCACGGATGACGAAGTACGCGCCGAGCGCCGCGATGATCGCGAACGGGATGTTGACGAAGAACGTCCAGCGCCAGTCCATGTACTCGGTCAGGACGCCGCCGAGGATGAAGCCGACGGCGCCGCCGCCACCGGCGATCGCACCGTAGATGCCGAACGCCTTGGCGCGCTCCTTGGCGTCCGTGAACATCACGGCGAGCAGGGAGAGCGCGGCGGGCGCGAGCAGCGCGCCGAACACGCCTTGGAGGGCACGGGCGCCGAACATCATGGCCTCGTTGGTGGCCGCGCCGCCGAGAGCGGAGGCCGCGGCGAAGCCGATGAGGCCGACGACGAAGGCCCGCTTACGGCCCCACAGGTCGGCTATCCGGCCGCCGAAGAGGAGGAGACCGCCGAAGGCGAGGGCGTAGGCCGTGACGACCCACTGCCGGTTGCCGTCCGATATCCCCAGGTCCTGTTGGGCCGAGGGCAGGGCGATATTCACGATGGTCGCGTCGAGTACGACCATGAGCTGGGCCAGCGCGATGAAGACGAGCGCTTTCCAGCGGTTGGGATCGGAAGCCGGCGCCTTGGCGGCGGTGGCCTGGTCTGTTTCAGACATGGGGGTACCCACTTCTGGACTTCGTGACGGAAAAAGTGTCGAAAAAGGACGGCTCCCCGGCGGTGACGTCCCCGTCGACGTCTTTGCCGGTGGCGGCCGGAAGCTTGGTGCTCTAGTGACTGGTTTGGGGCGCCGAACTAATCGGTCGGGACTAATCGGTCAGGCTCGTCGCAGGTCCTCCATGGTCGCGGCCGTGCCCGGCAGTTCGGAGCGGGCCGGCGCCCGCAGACCGTCCAGGAACAGCTGCAGGTGTCGGTGGACGAACCGGTCGTGGCTCAGGCATCCGGTGCCGGCCGGGGGCCTGCTGAGCTGGGCCACGGCGATCATGACGTCGCCGACGCCCACGTCGGGGCGGAGCTGCCCGGCCAGGCGGGCGCGCTCCATCAATCGCTCGGTCAGGTCCTCGATGCGCCGGCGCGCGGCTTCCAGATCCGGGTGGTGCTGGTCAAAGGTGCTGGAGACCATCGGGCAGAGCGCGCTGATCCGCTCGTCGGCGGCGGCGTGCACGAAGCGCGACAGCGCCTCGAACGCGTCGCCGGTCTCGGCGAGCTCGCGCTCGGCCGCCTCCGACGTGCGGTCCATGACCGAGCAGACGACCTCCCGGACCAGTGCGTCGCGGTCCGGGAAGTTGCGGTACACCGTGGCGTTGCCGACGCCGGCCCGGCGGGCGATCTCGTCGAGCGGCACATCGGGGCCGAACTCGACGAACATCTCCCGGGCGGCGGTGACGATCCGCTCCCGGTTGCGCAGGGCATCGGCCCGCGGCCGGGTTGCCTTGCGCTGCTCGGGGGTTGCGGTCCGCACGGCGTACTCCTGAGTGCTGATGGCTGGCGATCCGGGGAAGGACTCCCCGCTTCGCTCGGACACAGGTCTAAACGGGGAGACGCTCCCCGGATATTTCCCACCTGAGGAAATTCCCTGTGATCCGGGTCACAGCCCCTCGGGAGACCCACGTTCGGTCTCCTCCAGCGCGCGCCCTCCCAGGAGACGGAACAGGGTGATCGCACAGGGTGCAGCCGGAAACAGCAGGCTGCCTGGAGCGAAAGGCCCCCTGCATGCAGCCCGCCAGCCGCCGGATACGTTCGTGCCGCCGTGCCGCCACCCTCGCCTCGATGACCCTGCTGACGCTGGTGGTCAGCACCTCGGCGGACAGCGGCCGGCTGCCGGCCGGTTCGGCGACGGCGGCGGGACCGGTCGCGACGGCTCGCCCGGCGGCGCTCGGCCCGTGCAGGCTCAGCGGCGCGGTGGACGTACAGCTCTCGGAGGGCATCCCGACCCCGCCCGGCTATGCCCGCTCCACCGGCACCGTCCGGGCCCTGAACCTCATGGTCGACTTCTCCGACGCACCCGGCAGGGGAAGCGCGCTCGACCGCTATCGGGAGTTCTTCCCGCAGACCACCCGCTGGTTCCGCACCAGTTCGTACGGCCGTCTCGACTACCGCCCCGTCGCCCCCGTCCGCGACTGGCTGCGGATGCCCAAGCCCTTCAAGGCGTACGGGATAGAACGCGGCGCCCCCTTCGATCCCGCGTACCGGAAGCTGGTCGAGGACCTCGTCGCCGTGGCCGATCCGATGGTCGACTTCAAGGCGTACGACCTGTTGAACGTCCTGGTCACCCCGAACGCGGGCCCCTCCGCCCTGGACACCGTCCTGTCGGTGACCTTCGCGGGCAACGCGGAGGCGCCGGTCGCCGACGGTGTGCCCGTCGCCAACGCGTCCTTCATCTACAGCCGCCAGGACGACGGCTCCGGCTCGTACGGCAAGACCGGCTATCGCGTACTCCCCCACGAGAACGGCCATGTCTTCGGCCTGCCCGACCTCTACACCCGGGACGGGGGCGGCGCCGTCGGGCACTGGGACATCATGAGCGAGGACTGGGGGGCCGGTAACGATCTGCTGGCCTGGCACAAGTGGAAGCTCGGCTGGCTCGACGACGCCCAGGTCGCCTGCGTGGCCGCGCCCGGCTCCACCGAGCATGTGCTGACCCCGTTGCCCGAACGCGGCGGCGACAAGCTGGTCTTCCTGCCGATCGGCGCGAAGCGGGGGTACGCGGTCGAGCTGCGTACCCCCGGCGGCAACGACGAGGACGTCTGCAAGCCGGGCGTACTCGTCTACAAGGTGGACGCGGACGTCGACACCGGGCACGGCCCCATCCACGTGGTCGACGCCACCAAGGACAGCGGCGGGTGCACTCCCGGTCCGAACGTGCACGCGGAGTTGTCGGACGCGGCGTTCGGTCCGGGGCGGCAGTTCAAGGACGTACGGGAGGGGATCCGGATCCGGGTCGGGGAGGCCGACGGGGACGGGAATCAGCGGGTGTACGTCACGCGGCGGTGAGGTGGGGCGGTTCCGGTTCGGGCTCGGGTGGTTCGTGCGGGGCTCGTGGGTACTGGGCGGTGGTTACCGTGTTCCGGACACCGCCACGGAAAGCCGAGAACCCGAGAACCCATGTCATCGACAGACCTCACGCCGGCGCCCGGCACCCCCGATGCCGGCGCGCCCGTGCCCGCGGAAGCCGTCGCCCCGCTGATGCGCGGGATCGCCGTGCTGCGCCGGCTCACCGAGGCGGGCGGGACGTCGAGTCTCAGCGGACTGGAGCGGTCCACGGGCCTCGCCAGGTCCACCGTCGACCGGATCGTGGCGACGCTGGAGCGCATGGGGTACGTACGTCTCGATCGGCGGGACGCCGTGCTCGCGCCGCGGCTGATGGAGCTGGGCAACGCGTATCTGGCCGCGCTGCGGCTGCCCCGGCTGCTGGACGGGCGGGCCGACGCGCTCGCGGACGAGCTGGACGAGTCGGTGTCGCTGGCGGTCGCCGACCGGGACGGGATCCGGTTCATCCACCAGGCGACCCGGCGGCGGGCGATGTCGCTGAGCTTCCGGATCGGCGATCTGCTGCCGGCCGAACGCACCGCGCCGGGACCGCTGTTCGCCACGGAGTGGAGCGAGCAGGACTGGGCGCGGTGGCGCGAGCGGCGGGCCGCGGATCCCGAGGACCGGGGTTTCCCGGCCTTGCCGCCTGCTGAACGTCCCACCGCGGACGGGGAGTTCGGGGAGCGGGCGCGGGAGGCGGACGAGCGGGGCTGGGCGCTGGACGACCAGTTGATCGAGCCGGGGCTGGTCGCCCTTTCCATGCCCGTACGCGATCACGGCAGTGGCCGTATCGCGTGTGTGGTGAGCGTGGTGAGTCACACCAGCCGGCATACGGCGGACTCGTTGCGGGAGACCTTGCTGCCTCGGTTGCGGGAGACCGTGCGCGCGATGGAAGGGGATCTGCGCGCCGGTCCGCGGGTGGCCACGGCCGTTCCTCCGGCCGCTCCGTCGGGGCTCGCCGTCTGGACGGGGGCGTCGAAGCAGGAGCTGGGCCGGGAGTTCGTCGAGTCGCTGGCGCGGGGGCTGACGGTGCTGACGTCGTTCGGTGAGGGGCGGGCCGAGCTGACGCTCACGGAGGTCGCGCGGGCCACGGGGCTCGCGCGGGCGACGGCTCGCCGGGCGCTGATCACGCTGGAGCACCTGGGGTACGTCACCGCGCACGGGCGGACCTTCGCGCTGACGCCCCGCGTCCTGGGCCTCGGCTTTCCGCCGCTGTCCCGCACCACGCTCCCCCAGATCGCGGCACCGTACCTGGCCGAACTCGCGGGCCGGCTGCACGACTCGGCGTCACTGGCGGTCCTGGCGGGCGACGAGATCCAGTACACGGCGCGCGTCGCCACCAGCCGCATCATGAGCGTCAACATCACGGTCGGCACCCGTCTGCCCGCGTACGCGACCTCACTGGGCCGCGTCATGCTCGCGGACCTGTCCCCCGCCGAACGCCCCAGCCCCGCCGTGCCGCAGCTGACCCCGCGCACGATCACGGACCCTTCCTCGCTGACGGCCGTCCTGGACCACGTACGACAGGACGGCTACGCGCTGGTCGACGAGGAACTGGAGGAGGGCCTGCGCTCCATCGCCGTCCCGGTCCGCGACCGCACGGGCACGGTGGTGGCCGCGGTGAACGTCGCCATGCACAGCTCGCGACGCACTCCGGAGCAGTGCGTCGCGGAGGTGCTGCCTCAGCTGCGTACGACGGTGGACGCGATCGAGGCGGACCTGCGGGTGGCGGGGCGGTTCACCCGCGTACCGGCGTCCTGAGCCGGACGACGCCATAGGTCGCACCATGAAATGACAGCTGCGGCGTCCATCAAGGAGCTGATCCACGCGCAAGGGGCTGATCCACGTGCCGAACGCAGACAGGGCCGGCGGTGAAGTGGGAGAAGTGACGGACGAGAAGCCGCTGGGATCCAGGGCGCCGGAGTTCATCAGGCGCTCGCGGCCGCTGCACCTCGGCTGGCGGGCCGGTGTCCTGCTGATCGGCCTCGCCGTCATCGTCGTGGGTGTGATCCTGCTGCCGCTGCCCGGGCCCGGCTGGCTGGCTGGCTGGCTGGCGATCTTCGCCGGAATGGCGCTGTGGGCCACCGAGTTCGCCTGGGCGCAGCGGATCCTCCGCTGGACCAAGCGCAAGGTCACCGAAGCCGCCCACCGCGCCCTGGACCCGCGCGTCCGCCGCCGGAACCTCGCCCTGACCGCGGTAGGAGTCGCGATCTGCGCGGCGCTCGTTTCGGTGTACGTGGGGAAGTACGGCTTCGTCATGCCGTGGGGCATCAACCGCTGAGCTTCGCGCCCGCCCGGACCGGGCTGGCGCGCGGGAGTCACTTACTGTCATTGTGACGCTGATGTGCTGACGTGAGCAGGGACAGAGCATGCTGACGTGAGCAGGAACAGAGCAAGGAGCGAACATGGCCGGCGTGGCATCGACCAAGCGCGGCGGGATGAGTGACCAACGGCGCCACCGCCTGCGGCTGGAGATCTCGCGGGAAGCGGCCCGCCTGTTCTGGGAGCAGGGCGTGGACGCGACCAGCGGCGACCAGATCGCCGAGGCCGTGGGCCTGTCGACGCGCACCATCTGGCGCCACTTCCGCAGCAAGGAGAGCTGTGCCGAGCCCATCGTGACGCAAGGCGTGGAATGGGAGATGTCCATGCTGCGCAGCTGGCCTCCGGAACGTTCCCTCGAAGAGCATGTCTCCGTGGAGTCGATCCGATACGGCCGTGAAGCCGACGAGGCCAGGCGGGCCGACGACACGCTCGCGATGAAAATGATCCTGCTGGCCGACAGGGAACCGGCCATTCGCACCGCCTGGCTGATGGCCTGCGACCAGGTGGAGCGTGAGATGACCGAGATCATCGCGGTACGACTCCAGCTCCCGGCCGACGACCTCCAGGTGCGCCTGCACGGCGCGGCGGCCTCGGCCGCTCTACGGGTCATCAACGAGCACATCGGCGCCGCCCTCCTCGGCGGCACCGACCCCCGGGAGTTCGCCGACGCTCCGGAACGCATCGCGCATGCCATTCGCACCGCCACGGGTGGGGCGGTGGGGGACCCGGTCGCTCCGTAAAACGGCATCCAGGGTTCGTATAACGTTCCACGAGGGGGTGCGGCGCATGACAACGGAGGGGACCCCATGCAACCGGCAGGCGGCTCGAAGAGGGTCACCATCACCGACGTCGCGCGCAGTGCGGGTGTGTCCACCTCCGCGGTGTCGAAGGTGCTGCGCAACGCGTATGGAGTGAGCCCCGCGATGCGGGAGCGGGTGCAGTCGGCCATGACCGAGCTGGGCTACCGACCGCACGCCGCCGCCCGCGGCATGCGGGGCCGCACCTACACGATCGGCGTTCTGCTCGCGAGCATCCGCAACGCCTTCTACGCCGACCTCCTGGAAGGGGTGGACGCGCGGCTGCGTGACACCGAGTACGCGCTGTTCATCGGCTCCAGCGGCTCCTCCGAGATGGAGGATCAGACCAAGCTGATCCACGCCATGGTGGACCGGCAGATGGACGGCCTGATCCTGATCGCGCCCGCCGTTCCCCGCTCGGAGGTGGTGCGCATCGCCGCCGGGGTGCCGACGGTGGTGATCGGCCACCATGACCCCTCGCCGGCGTACGACTGCGTGGTCAACCAGGACGGGGCGGGCGTCGACCTGGTCATCGACCATCTGGTCGGCCTCGGGCACCGGGACATCGCCCATCTGTCGCATCCGACGGTGCGCGGCAGCCAGTGGAAGCAGCGGCCCGAGCACCACGTCCGGGCCGCCTACCGCGAGGCGATGGCCCGGCACGGTCTGGCGGACCTGGCCCGGGTGGTGCACTCCGGGTACTCAGACGAGGGCGGCTACCGCGGTGCCATGGAACTGCTCACCTCCGCGCACCCGCCCACCGCGATCTTCGCCGGCGCGGACGTCGCCGCGACCGGTGTCTTCCGGGCCGCCGCCGAGCTCGGCCTGCGCATCCCCGGCGATCTCTCGCTCGCCGGATACAACAACACCTCCGTCGCCGCCCTCGCCCCCGTGAGCCTGACCAGCGTCGACCAGGCGGGCGCCATGATGGGCGAGACCGCGGCCCGGCTGCTGCTGGAACGCCTCGAGAAGCGGCGCGACCGCGCGGTCGTCATGGCGTCGACACCACACCTGGTGACGCGCGACAGCACGGCACCGCCCGGCGCCTGATCAACAGGCGCTGCCCCATCCGCCCGCCGGGAATTTCCTGTCGCCCCTCTTGACGCACTGGACACCTCCACCCCAGGGTTGGGTCGTTTCGACGTAGAACGTTGCACACAACACCGGGCACCCTTACGCCTTGCGGCGACGCCGACCGCGAACACCCGCGGACTGAAACGATTCAAAACGGAGATGGCATGCTTCGTAAACGCTCACTTTTCCGCGTACTCCTGAGAGGCCTGGTCGTATTCGCCGTGGTCGGAGGCCTGGCGGTCCTTCCGGCGGCCGCCTCCCCCGCGGCATCGGCCTCGGACGCGCCATTCACCGTGAAGGCTCTGACCACCAACGGCCGGGTGAACCCGCTGGGCATCGGTGGTGAGGACCCGGTCTTCGGCTGGCAGTCGGCGTCGACCAGACGGGCGACCTCGCAGAAGGCTTACGAGATCCAGGTCGGGCGCACGCCAGGGGCTGCCGATGTGTGGTCGTCCGGCAAGGTGGCGTCCGGCCGTCAGGTCGGCGTGCGGTACGGCGGTCCTGACCTGGAGGCGGGCACCCGCTACTCCTGGCGCGTGCGGGCCTGGGACGACAAGGGAGTCGCGAGCCCATGGAGCGCGGCCGCGCACTTCGAGACGGGCCTGCTGGATGCCGGCGACTGGGACGGCGCCCAGTGGATCACCCGCCCGGCGGCTCCGAGCGAGTTGGACAAGTGGACCGACTACACCGCCACGGTCGAGTTCGAGCTCGACAGCTCTGCCTTCGGCATGTTCCTGCGCTCCCCGGATGTGAGCAACGGGTACATGTGGCAGTTCAGCGTCACGAGCTCCACCCCGATGCTGCGACTCCACAAGCAGGTCAAAGGCACGTACTCCGTGGTGGAGCAGGTGGATCTCGCGCCCCACGGCTTCACCAACGCCGGTCTCCTCGCCGGCCGGCACACCGTCCGCTACGACGTGGCGGGCACCACCATCAAGACCACCCTTGACGGCAAGCTGGTCAACACCTTCACGGACTCCACGTTCGCCAAGGGCTACATCGGCTTCCGCACCCACGCGTGCTGCGACGAACGGGGAACCATCCACGAAGCCGTCGTGACCAGCGCCGACGGCGACACCCTGCTCGACACCGACTTCGCGTCGGGCCGGAACCCGTTCACCGGCGGCGACATAGCCGACTCCGCCCTGGTCGTGTCCGGCACCGCCGACGCCCTGTACCAACCCACGGCCCGGCCGCAGCCGCTGCTGCGCAAGGACTTCGCGACCAAGACCGGCAAGAGGGTCGCCTCCGCGCGCGTGTACGCGTCCGCCCTCGGCCTCTACGAGCTGGAGCTCAACGGCAAGCCGGTCGGCGACCAGGTGCTCGCCCCCGGCTGGACGAACTATCACAAGCGCGTCCAGTCCCAGACGTACGACGTGACGAAGCAGCTCGCCGGCGGCGACAACGTGATCGGCGCGTCCCTGGCCGACGGCTGGTGGGCCGGCAAGGTCGGGCTCGGCTGGAGCCGCCAGTACGGGGACACCCCCGCTCTCGTGGCGAAGACGCGCATCACCTACACCGACGGGACGGTCCAGTGGATCGCCACGGACGGTTCGTGGAAGGCGGCGGACGGGCCGTACGTGAAGGCCGATCTGCAGGACGGCGAGACGTACGACGCCCGTCTGAAGCCGTCGGGCTGGAGCCGGCCGGGATTCGACGACGCCGAGTGGGAGCCCGCCGCGAGCCTTGAGTCCCGTACTGCCCTGCTGGTCCCGCAGAGCGACGAGCCGGTGCGCCGGACCCAGGTGCTCAAGGCCCGGAAGATGACCGAGCCCACCCCCGGAACGTACGTCTACGACCTCGGCCAGAACATGGTCGGCGTGTCACGGCTGACCCTCACCGGCTCCGCCGGCCAGATCGTCAAGATCCGTTACGCGGAGGTCCTCAACAAGAACGGCACCCTCTACACCGACAACTTCCGCAGCGCCAAGGTCACCGACCGCTACACCTTCGCCAAGAACGGAACGGTGACCTACGAACCCACCTTCACCCAGCACGGATTCCGCTACATCGAGATCACCGGGGTCAACGAGCCGCCCGCGCTCTCCGACGTCAAGGGCGTCGTCTGGGGATCCGACCTCCCGTCCACCGGCACGCTGAAGACCTCGGACAGCATGCTCAACCAACTGGTGAGCAACATCTCCTGGAGCCAGCGCGCCAACTTCCTCTCCATCCCCACCGACACGCCCGCCCGCGACGAACGCCTCGGCTGGACAGGAGACATCAGCCTGTTCGCGCCGACGGCCAACTACCTCGTCGACACCCGCGCGTTCCTGTCCCACTGGATGGCGGACGTGCGCAACTCCCAGTACGCGAACGGTGATCTGCCGGCGGTCGTACCGACCCCTCAGGGCCAGTTCGGCGACAGCGGTGTCGGCTGGTCGGACGTGATGATCACCGTGCCGTACCACGTGTGGCGCTCCTACGACGACACCAGCATCCTGCGCGCGAACTACCCCGCCATGCGGAAGTTCTTCCAGTTCGTGCGCGACAGCGCCGGAGCGGATCTGCTCGAGCCCGGCCGCACCACATTCTTCACCGACGACTGGCTGCATCTGGACGACCCGACCGAGCAGGGCATCCTGGGCACGGCCTACTACGCCGAGAACGCCCGCATGATGGCGGAGGTGGCCAAGGCCCTGGGCGATGACGCCGCGGCGTCCGACTACCGCAAGCTCTCCGCCGACATCCGCGACGCCTTCACCAAGGCCTACGTCGCAGCTGACGGCACGGTCAAACGCAACTCGCAGACCGGGTACGCGCTGGCCCTCGGCATGGACCTGATCTCGGATCCGGCACTGGTCGAGAAGGCCGGCGAGAAGTTCGTCGCCAAACTGGCCCTCACCGACTACCACTTGAGGACCGGCTTCATCGGCACACCGCTGCTGCTGCCCGCGTTGAGCAAGATCGGCCGCGACGACCTGGCGTACAAGATGCTGCTGCACAAGGACTATCCGTCCTGGGGCTACGAGGTCGCCAACGGCGCCACCACCATGTGGGAACGCTGGAACTCGATCATGCCCGACGGCAGCTTCGGCCCCGTCGACATGAACTCCTTCAACCACTACGCGTACGGCGCCGTGGGCGACTGGATGTTCCAGAACATCGGCGGCCTCTCGGCGATCGAGCCCGGTTACAGGCGCTCGCGGATCGCGCCGATGCCCGGCGGCAAATTGAGGGAAGGCTCCGGAACACTCAAGACCGTCTACGGCCTTCTGTCGTCCAAGTGGAGCGCCCGCGACGGCGAGTTCGACCTGAAGGTGACGGTGCCGGTCAACACCGTCGCGGAGATCCACGTACCGGCGAAGACGCGTGGGGCGGTCACCGAGGGCGGCCGACCGGTCGACGCGGCGAAGGGCATTCGGTTCCTGCGCATGGAGGACGGGGCCTCCGTGTTCGAGGTCGGGTCGGGCTCGTACAGCTTCGGCGTCCGTGGGTAGGGCACGGGCACGTCGGGGTGACATGAGTAAGTGACAGCGCTCTCCTGCCAGTTCGACTACCGGCTGGCAGGAGAGCGCGTCTTAGGGCGATCTACCCGTCCTTCGATTCCTTCGATGGATGGGTCAATGGATGGGTCAGGTGAGCGTCCACCTCTGGTTGGCCTGGCCGTTGCAGGTCCACAGGATCAGCTTGGTGCCGTTGGCGGTTGCCGCGTTGGAGGCGTCCAGGCACAGGCCGGAGAGGTTGTTGGTGAGGGTGCCGTTGGAGTTGGCGGTCCACTTCTGGTTGGTGCCGCCTGTGCAGTCCCAGATGATGACCTTGGTGCCGTTGGTGGTGCCGTTGTTGTCGGCGTCGAGGCACTTGTTGCCGTAGACGACGAGTTCACCGCGCGAGGTCTGGGTGAAGGTCTCGTTGCGTCCGCCGGAGCAGTCCCAGAGCTGTGCCTGGGTGCCGTTGATGTACGTGTTCTTGTCGACGTCCGCGCAGCGGCCCGAGGCTCCGCCGACGAGCGCTGCCCCGTTGGTGCCGGGGATGCCCTGGACGCGGACAGCGTCGACGTCGGGGGCCGTGCTGCCCGAAACCGCCGCGAACTTCACGGTGTTGGCGCCCTTGGCCAGGTGTGCGAGCACGGAGACGGTGCGGTAGGTGGTGGCCGAGCCGGTCGGCGGGAAGGCTACGCGGTAGCTGTACTGGCCGCTGACCTGGATGGTGGCCTTACGTGCCGTGCTGCCGCCGTTGGCGTAGGTGATGTCCACCAGCTTGGTGCCCGCCGCCCCGGCGGTGACGTTGCCGAACGTCGGGGTGGCGGCCGTGGTGGTGTCCTCGTACGTCGAGCCGGAGGCCTCGGTGCCGGAGACGGTCAGCAGGACCGCGTCGTTGGCTGGGACGGACGTGGTGTAACTCGTGGCGTGCGATCCGGCGTTGGTGCGGGTCCAGGCGTTGCGCACGCTGGCGGAGGCCGGGGTGAGGCCGAGGTCGGCCCAGCGGACGGTGATGTTCGCGGCGGAGCCGGTGCGGTTGAACAGCATCACCGCGCGCTTGCCCGTGCCGGAGAGCACCTTGCCGTACACCTGCAAGTTCCGGGTGTCCTCGGCGACCTTGACGCCTTGCAGACCGCGCGGGTCCTGGTTGACGGCGAGGACTTCGGGGTTGGTGAGGATGTCGCGGGTCTCGGTCGTCATCGTGGCCACGTTGTTGCCGGCCAGTAGCGGGGCGCCGGCGATCGACCACAGGCTCATGTGCAGCCGGTTGCGTGCGGCGGTCATGCCGTTCAGGCCGACCATCAGCATGTCGGGGTCGTTGTAGTAGCCGGTGTGCTGGGCGGCGGGTTGGAGGGCCTCGTCGAAGTTGCGGTACATCTTCGTCAGGCCCGGGGTCTCCTGGTGCAGGAGCACGTCGTGGCTGGTGCGCCACAGGTCGCCGTGGCCGGTGGCCCAGTTCCAGGGCAGTCCGGTGCCCCACTCGCAGAACGACAGCACCAGCTTGCGGCCGGTCTCGGCCGACGCGGCCTCATTGGCGGCGGCGATCTGCTTGTACGTCGCCTCCTGGTTCAGGCCCTCCTCACGGCCGCCGCACCAGTCGATCTTGACGTAGTCGAAGCCCCAGCGCTGGAAGGTCTCCAGGTCCTGCTGGTAGTGGCCCTCCATACCGGTGTTGGGCGCGGCCGGGCGGGTGGTGGGGAAGTAGTAGCCGCAGCCCTGCTTGCCCGCGTCGGTGTAGATGCCGGCCTTCAGGCCCTTGCTGTGGATGTAGTCGGCGATCGCCTTCATGCCGCCGGGCCACAGGTCCTCGTCCACGACGATGTTCCCGTTCGCGTCGCGCTGGCCCTGCCACCAGCCGTCGTCGAGGTTGACGTACTTGTAGCCCGCGTCGGCCATCCCGGAGGAGACCAGGGCATCGGCCTGCTGCTTGATGACGTTGTGGTCGATGCTGCTGAAGAAGCTGTTCCAGGACGCCCAGCCCATCGGCGGCGGAGTGACGCCGATCTGACTGGTGCTCACGGCGGCCGGTTCGGCGGACAGCGCCGCCGACGCCGGCGGCTCCTGCCGGTCGAGGGTCGCCAGGCCCACGGCGAGGAGTACGACGGCGAGAAGTCGGGCGGTGATACGTCTGGTCCAACTTCTGGCAACGGTGCGGGACATGCGGCTCTCCAAGGAGGCGTGGGGGGAAGGAAAACGGGCGGTCGGGGAGAGCGGGAGAGCCAAGGCCCGGCGGGTGACGCCATGGACAGCCAGCGTCGGGCGTCCGATATACCGGACCGAGTTCGGGAAGTCGATCAGAAGGTAGAGCCGGGGCAATCGCAGGTCAATGGTTCTGGCGTTCCTCATGGGATTTGCGTTGCTCACGCAATCCAGCCCTTGTCCCACCTCTTGACACCCTTTCGCGGCCACCTATAGCGTCTGGCCGACTTTCCGAACACTGTTCTATATATCGGACATGGGGGTCGCCGGCGCTCTCCCGCTCACCGCTCTTGCCTGCGCGTAAGCGGCCGCCGCGCCGGCCTTCTCGTCCGCAACCTTCTCTACCTCCTCGACCGCACGAAGAGCCGACCACCACCGATCTCCGGGCCAAGACGGGAACGGCCCATATGCCCGTACGTCTGTCATGGGCATGTAGCTGCCTCAGCTGCCTCCGTATGCGTGCAAGCGGCCACGGCGTCGTTCGTGAGCCCGCTCAATCACTCGGGCGCGGCCCCGCACTCGCCTTGCTCGCAGGGTGAATCGACGCGGAGACCCACATCGTGCGGGCACCCGAAGAAAGACAGGAGCCAACATGTCCGCGTTTCTCGCACGGCTGGCGGCGATATGGATCGCCGCCTGCCTGCTGTTCACAGGCCAGGCCCTGACCGCACCCCAACAGGCCGATGCCGCCGACCCCGGCTACCTGATGACGCACTTCGTCGGTGAGGGGGCGACCGGTCAGCAGATCTACTTCTCCCACAGCACGGACGGCCTGCACTGGAACGACCTCAACGGCGGCGGGATGGCGCTGCGTTCCACGGTGGGCACGAAGGGCGTGCGGGACCCCGCACTGGTCCGCTCCCCGGGCGGCGACAAGTACTGGATCATCGCGACCGACCTGTGCATCGGCTGCGGTCAGTCGTGGGACGACTCCATCAACCGCGGCAGCCGCAACCTCGTGGTGTGGGAGTCGACCGACCTGGTCAACTGGTCCGCGCCACGGCTGCTCAACGTCGCCGGCGCCATCCCCGACGGGCGCAACGCCTGGGCGCCGGAAGCGATCTGGAACCCGGCCACCAACGACTACGTCCTGTACTGGGCGACGAACGCGACGCTGAACGGCGTACTGAAGCACCGCATCTACTACGCCCGCACGACGGACTTCCGCTCCATCACCACCCCGCAGGTCTACATCGACCGCCCCGGCACCCAGGGCCTCATCGACACCCAGATCGTGGAGATGCCGGCAGGCATCGGCAGCCACCGCTACGTACGGGCCTCCGGCGACGGCCAGATCACCCTCGAAGGCAGCAACTCGATCCTCGGAACGTGGACCAACCTCGGCAACCTCTCCGGCATCGGCCTGACCGGCTCCCAGGTCGAGGGCCCGATGTGGATGAAGTTCCGGGACCGCAACGAGTGGGCCCTGTACCTCGACCAGTACGCCTCAAGCCGCGGCTACATGCCGGTCACCACGACCAACCCGTCCGCCTCCGGCACCTACCGCCTCCCGGCGTCGGGCAGCTACGACATGGGCGGGACCAAGAAGCGCCACGGCTCAATCCTGAACCTGACGGCCGCCGAGGAAAGCCGCGTACTCGGCCGCTGGCCCAACACGCCGGCCAACCGCCTCCAGTCGTTCAACTACCAAGACCGGTACGTACGACACGCCAACCTCGACGTACGCATCGACCCCAACGTCAGCCCCGCCGACGACGCCAAGTTCCGCCTGAGGCCCGGCCTGACCGGCTCCGGCACCGTCTCCTTCGAGTCGGTCAACTTCCCCGGATACTTCCTGCGCCACAACGGATCCGACTTCCAACTCGTCCACAACGACGGCACCAGCACCTTCGCCCAGGACGCCACCTTCCGCCGGGTCGCCGGCCTAGCCGACTCGGCATGGTCGTCCTTCCAGTCCTACAACCACCCCGACCGCTACATCCGCCACTACGGCTTCCAGCTCCGCCTCGACCCGATCACCACCGCGACGGCCCGCAGCGACGCCACGTTCCGCGTGACAAGCTGACCAGCCCGCCCTCCCCCTGCCCCCTATACGGAGGCCCCTCGCTGACACATCCGCTACGCTGTCCCTGGTCAATCGTTGGTACGTCGCGTTGTCCGCTCTGGCAACGGCACGGAGGGCGTCGCACCACGCTTGACCAGCGGGCTTGTACTCCTCGCCGAAGATCCACAGCCTGGATTTTCAACAAGGTCTCCTACAAGCCCCGGCCTTCGTAGCTCAGGGGATAGAGCACCGCTCTCCTAAAGCGGGTGTCGCAGGTTCGAATCCTGCCGGGGGCACAGGGTCTGACCAGGCAATATGAATCGAACAGCCCCCTCGAAGTGATCTTCGAGGGGGCTGTTTCATGGCTAGTGGGACCAATGTGGGACCGAGGCCAGCGGCAGCGCGTGTGCTGAATGTGTGCTGCTCGCTGCTGCCTGCCATCTGGCTACGCGGCGGACTCCTCGTCCGTGGCTGGGGGCTCGGCGGCCGAGACGACCTGAGGACGTCGCGGCGCCTCGTCCCCGCCCTGGCCGGGCTTCTGCTGCGCCTTGCGCGGGACGATCGCCACGGGCGCGTCTGCGGCCTCCTATTCGAGCTGCGGAAGGACGCTGGTGTACGTATCGGCGGTGAGCCTGTACGAGGAGTGCCCGAGCATGACCTGGATGGTCTTCATGTGGATGCCGGCGGCGAGGGACAGCGTGGCGGCGCAGTGCCGCAGATCGTGCAGGCGGATGGGCGGTAGGCCGAGTTTCTGGACGAGCCGGTTGAAGATCTGGGAGAGGTACTCCGGGTGGTACGGGCGTCCGTCCTTCCAGGTGAAGACGCGGCCGGAGTCGACATATGGGTCGTACTTCTCCGGCTCCTTGTGGTGCTTCTCCTCCCACTCCGCGCGCTCGACCTGCTGGCGCCGCCGCCAGAACTTGAGGAGTTCGTGGGTCTGGCTGTCGAGTCGTACGGTGCGCGCGCCGCTGCTGCTTTTCGGGGTGTCCTCCCAGACGTCGTAGGAGGCCGCGACGAGCACTCCCTGATGTGGACGGTGCCCGCGGCCATGTCGGTCTCGCGCCAGGGCAGGCCGCAGGACTCGCCGCGGCGGGTGCCGCGGAAGACCATGAGGTGGAACATCGGGTAGAGCCGGTGCTCGGCGACACCGTCGAGGAAGGCACCGGTCTGCTCGGCTGTCCAGACCATGACCGGGCCCGCCCTCTCCCCCGTCTCCTGCCAACGGGCGACGCGCTCGTCGGTCCACACGAGCGGCTTGGGCGGGGTGTACTTCGGCAGCACGAGGTACTGGGCCCAGTTCTCGCTGATGAGCTTCTCGGTGTTCTTGGCGTAGTCGAGGGCGGCGCTCAGCTCGTTCTTCAGCTCGATCGTGCAAGCGACACCGCCACCTCCGTCAGGACCGTCCACCCCGTCCCCAGCGCCCACCACACAACCGGCGACCAGCGCGGTGAACGACTCCAGCCGCAGACGCTGACCGGTAAGCGGGCGGAACATAGCCGACGATCGGCGGCCTGTACCTCGTTCGGGTTGAACGCCGACGCCTGGAACAAGCGGCCGCGGCGGGAACAGCCGGTCCGGTCGGCACGGTTGCAGCGATCGAGGGACCGGCGCCGCACGGGCGGGAGACTCGGAGACCACAAGGTCGTCCGCCCCACCAGGATCCGGGCCCCGGGGTGCGGTAGCCCGCTGCGCACTCGGACCAAGACGTATTTCTGCAGGAGGACTGCTTGATGACTGACCGGCCCTTGACGCTCATGGCAGTACACGCCCACCCCGACGACGAGGCCACCGGAACCGGAGGGGTCCTCGCGCGGTACGCGGCGGAGGGCATCCGCACGGTTCTCGTGACGTGTACCGACGGCGGTTGCGGTGACGGACCGGGGGGCGTCAAGCCGGGCGACCCCGGACACGATCCGGCGGCCGTCTCCTTGATGCGCCGTCAAGAACTTGAGGCGAGCTGTGACGTCCTGAAGGTCAGCGATCTGGAGATGCTGGACTATGCCGACTCCGGGATGATGGGCTGGCCGAGCAACGACGTCCCCGGATCCTTCTGGCAGACCCCCGTGGAGGAAGGCGCGGCCCGACTCGCGGAACTCATGCGGCACTACCGACCTGATGTGGTCGTCACCTACGACGAGAACGGCTTCTACGGCCATCCCGATCACATCCAGGCCCACCGCATCACGATGGCGGCGCTGGAGATGACCGCGCTGACGCCGAAGGTGTACTGGACCACGATGCCCCGCTCGGGGATGCAGCGGTTCGGGGAGATCATGCGCGAGTTTCATCCGGACATGCCGGAGCCGGATCCTGCCGAGGCCGCCGCGCTGGCCGAGATCGGCCTCCCCGACGATGAGATCACCACGTGGGTGGACACCATCGCGTTCAGCGGTCAGAAGTTCGACGCGCTGGCCGCGCACGCCAGTCAGGGCGAGAACATCTTCTTCCTCAAGATGGGCAAGGAGAGGTTCGGCGAGTTGATGGGCATGGAGACCTTCGTACGCGTCCAGGACGCCACCGGCGCGGCCGTACCCGAGAACGATCTTTTCGCCGGACTGCGCTGATCCACCCATCCGGAGCGGAGCTCGGGAAAGCTCATCGACCGCACGGCACGATCGAGCGCGTCACACACCCGGAGACTTGTCCACGCGAGTTCCGCTCCGGCAGCCCGCGACCAGGTCGGCAGGCCCTCGCCGGCGGCGTCGAGGCGTGCCCGCACTTCTGACCCGACACCGCGCTCGTGCACAGGTGGGAGACCTGCGGGCTGCTGACTCGGAAGGTGCGCGACAGCCCAGGTCACAAGCCCGGCGGTCTGCTCCGATCAAGACAGACCGCCGAAGAAGCGACACGAAGCTGAGGCTCCGATGTCCGACACGCCGTGAGGCAAGGGACACCCTGGTCGACACCGAGGACGGCAACACCGGCATCCGCGACTGGTGCCGCGCCCACATTCGTCCTGTACGCGCGATCTTCACGGTCGCCTGGACATGCTTCTCGCTCTGGTTCCTGGTGCGCATCCTGATGTCCTGAGAATTTCGAGCGGACGCGCATCTCCAGGCGGTTGATGCCGCACTCGACCGCGTGGGGCTCGCACGGTCAGGGTCTGTCCCCCGCCAGGGGGACAGACCCTGATATGTCAGCGGCGGCTGACGAGGCACATTTCGAGCCGCCCCTGCTCACGCGGCACTTACGGCCCTTTGCGTTCGGGTCTTGGCGAACTGAACTGGTCTACGGCTTCCACATCCAGAGCAGCACCGTCACGCCACTGGAGTGGTCGGTGCACGTGTAGTCCGTCCAGCGTGGGTCGTTCACCAAGTCCTTGCCGGCCTCATGGCAGTTGGCGTAAGTCCAATACCAACTGTGGTATTCCCACTGCCCTTGAGCGGTGAGCGGGGCTGGTGCCTTCTGCGCAACGGTCGCGGAAGCGGTTTCGGGCTTTTCCGCGGCCTGTGCCGCTGGTGCCATGAGTGGACCGACGACCAGGGCGGAGCCCAACGCCGCCGTGGCCAGGGTCTTGCGAAGGTTCATGGTTTTCCCCCTCAAAGGGTGTGCCTGGTGAAAATTCCGGAATACGCCGTCTCCCAGCAACTGCCTGTGGCGAATTCCTGTGGTCATTCATGGTTCCGTCCCGCCGCGTGTAAGTCCTCGGCACGGCGTGCACAGGTACTTAACCCTGCTTGCACACCGACGAACTGAGCGCCGCTCGGCGGTGGTCCCGGGGTGGCACGCCGTATGCGGTACGGAAGGCGCGGCTGAAGTCGGCCGGGTGGGTGAATCCCCAGCGATTGGCGATGGTCTGGATGGCGGTGGCGCACTGCGTGGGGTCGGCGAGGTCGGCGCGGCACCGCTCCAGGCGTTGGGAGCGAATCCACGCGGCCACGGTGTGCCCCTGCTGCTCGAAGAGGCGGTACAGGTATCTGAGCGAGATGTGATGGGCCGCTGCGATCATGGCCGGGCTGAGTTCCGGGTCAGCCAGGTGCTGCTGGATGAACGCCTGAACGCGCAGAAGCAGGGCGCGCGGGCGGCTCTCGGGCGGCACGGGGCTGTCGGCTTCGAGTTCGTGGGCGAGCAGCGCGGTGACCAGGTCGAGCAGGACCATGCTCAGACGGGAGGCATCGGCCGGCCGATAGGTATCTGTCTCTTTGATGAAGCGGGTGAGGAGGTCGGCGAGCATGGCCCCGACTCCCGCACGCCCGGAGAGGCACCGGGCCACCAACTCGTCGACCCTGGTCTCCGGGAGCGGCAGAACCGCCCGCGGGAAGCGGACGACGACCGCGTCGACCCTGCCACGGGTATTGGCTCCCTCGTAGGGCCGCGAGGTGTTGAGGAGCGCGAACTGCCGAAAGCCGATCGTGGACTCCCGGTTCGCCTGGGACAGGTCCGTCTCTCCGGTCAAGTTCAACCGCAGGTGGTACAGCTCCGGATCCGATCGCCGGATGTGCCTTGGTGTTCGGTAGGCCCGTATGGACGGAATGGACGTATGAGAGACGTCGACAGCGTCGAGGAGCACGCTGCCTGCGGCTGCGCGGAAGTCGTCCTCGTGGTCGCAGCGGATCTCCATGG
Source organism: Streptomyces ureilyticus (assembly GCF_011045025.1). GTDB lineage: Bacteria > Actinomycetota > Actinomycetes > Streptomycetales > Streptomycetaceae > Streptomyces > Streptomyces ureilyticus. Next base: position 14,843 of record NZ_JAAKZX010000006.1, on the reverse strand, counting down.
GCACCGACCCTTGGTCGGACATCACACGCCACGCCTCGAACCGCTCCGCCGACGGTAGGTCATCGGTCCGGAATAGTGTCCTGATCATCATTTCCCCCGTGCTGTGTGTCAGCTTGGACAGGCCGTACGAAGATCGAATAAATGACCGCTGAACGTGCGTATCCCCCCCCACCGCCCCAGCCCGCTGAGACAGGACACCGGGTGATCGTGAGGATCTTGAGGTGTCGGGCATGGCGGCAAAGCGCTTCCCGTACCGCGTGCTCGGAGAGCCGGAGCCGTTATCTCCGGGAATCCCTACTGGCTGCTGCCGACCGTGCTCGGGCTCGCCGGGGACGGGGCACGGGAGTACCTGCCGGGGCGGCTGAAGGAGCACAAGGTCGGTATCGATGGCGGCTACGAGGTCGTCGACGCGGCCGAACTGCCTGACATCGTCGGACTGACGGAGATCCCCTGGGTCTGCGCGGACGTTCCGGACCGGCCAGGACTCGGCGGAGGATGTCGCAGCGTTCGCGGCGGAACTCCTGAACGCCGGTTTCTCCATGACCGTACGTCCGAAGCGCTGATCCCGGGCGCGGTGCTGTGGCGCAGCACCCCGACCGCGGACGACGGGCGGCTGGATCCGGACACCACCGTCTGACTGGCCTGACACCGTGCTGGCGTACTGGCGGTCGCGAAGGTGGAGCAGCGGTGGAACGTGCGAGCCGCCGGTACGCGGTGAGCGGGGTCAGCAGTTACGGACGTACCAGACCGGGTCCCAGTTCTGGTCGATGTTGTGGGACCCCTCCGGGGTGAAGCGTCTGAGCTCCCCCATGTTCTGGTCGTAGAAGTACGAGGTGACACCGCCCGTCTGAGCGTCGTAGAAGTTGCCCCAGCCCTGCCAGTAGTGCAGCGCGTACAACTGGCAGGTGTAGAGGAAGAACACCTTGTAGTCCACCGTCGTCGGATCCCAGACGACGAGGCAGAGGTTTCCGCTGGGGCACGTGTAGTCGTCGCCGGGCCGGCCGTGCTCCGTGCGGACGGCCGGCGTGATCGTCGGGGACACCGCGGCTGCCGACAGCGTCGACGCGGGCGCCGCCGGCAGCGTCAGGACCTGGTTCAGGTCACGGTCCGGCGGAACCGCCGCCTGTGCGGGACCGGCCGCGAACACTGCCACCAGTGCCAGCAACAGGGCGCCGAAGACGCCGAGAAGGGAACGTTGTTTGTTGCACATGCCGTCAAACCCCCTGCCAGAACGCTGCGTTGACCTCCCCACGCTGTTGCCGGAAACGTCCCCGGCGCCACAGGTTGAAGCTCTGCCTTAAACGGAAGCCGGGGCGCCGTTGAGAAGGGCCAGGCCGACGGGGGTAATGGTGTGCAGGACGTACTTGCTGCGGCGGACGCTCAGCAGCAGTCCCGCCCGGCGGAGTACGGCGGTGTGCTGGCTGGCTGCCGCGCCGGAGATGCCGAAGCGCTGAGCGAGTTCGCCGGTCGTGCGGCCGGTGACGACGTCCGCAAGGATCGCGGCGCGGGTCCGGCCGAGCAGCGCGCCGAGTTCCGCGCCGTGGGCGGGGGTGCCGGGGTGGGCCCAGCCGGGAGTGTGCTGGATGGGGTAGACAAGGACTGGGGTGCGGTCGGCGGCGGGGTGCGCGAGCATGACGGGTCTTCGACGGCAGAAGAAGGAGGGTTGTAACACCAAGCCCCTTCCTCCCAGGCGGAGTTCACGGTCGACAGGGTAATCCGCCTCCAACACCGGCGGATTCCAGCGCAGGACCGGGCTGAAGTCGGCCAGCAGCCCCTCGGTGCCGCCCGCCAGTACCACGCGGGCGCGCATCGAGTGGTCGGCGTCGACCTGGGCCCGGACGTGCCGCCAGACGGGGGCGAGCATGCGCCGGTGGTAGTCGTGCAGGGCGGTACCCAGGCGGCGCAGGTCCTCGGGCGCGCCGTCGGCCAAGGCGCGAACCTCGGTGGGCAGCGGCGAGCGGGAGCGCCTGGGAGACGCGGCGAGCAGGGCGAGGTCGGCGCTGAGAGCGGAGCGCGGGGTGCGGAGCACAGTGTCGACCGCGAAGTCCAGGTCGGTCGCGCCGGCCAGGTTCGGGGTGAGGAAGTCGGGAGAGTAGCCGTGGGGCGGCAGCAGCGCGCCGAGCAGACCGTCCGCCGGGCCGAGGCGGGGCCTGACGAGCCGCCGCCACTGCCCGAACACCGGGCCGCTGTCCTCGCTGATCAGGACCTGGAAGCTGTTGGTGATCTCCCAGAGGGGGTCGGGGGTGGCGGCGACGCGGACACGCGCAACGTCTTCGTTGGTGAAGTGAACCCGCAGCATGGAGGGTCTCCGATGGTGGGAGGTCATCGGGTGGCTGACGTGGATGGTGGTGCCTCACGACGGTGACCGAGACCAGTGGTGCGGGCAAGGCCGCATTCGGTCACTTGTTCCCAAACCGGATTCCCCGTCCGTCGACGACGACGGCGTCTTACGTCAGCGGCTGGCGCGCTGAACACGGCGGATAGCGCCGCCCTTCCACACCACAGCACCGCAGGGGGCCGCGCCCACGACGTCGCTGGCCGGCCCCCTACCTCACCCATACCTGAACCAGGAGAAAGGCACCTCTGTGCTCACCTTCACCCTCGGCAGCGGACCGGCCCTCGAGGCGACCGAATTCGCCGACTTCGACACCGGCCAAGCCGTCTACGCCATCACCGGCATCGGCGCCTTCACCCTCGGCTGGGACCCCGACCACCACCCCGAAGCCGACCAGGACCCGATGGAGGAAATCCTCCATGTCGCCTACGGCACCGGGCCGCACGGCTTCACCATGGACGAGGCCCCGGTCCTGACGGCGTCAGGCTCGCCGGCACCGAGTCCTTCGCCCGCACCGCCCTTCCAGCTGCTCGCCGACCGGGCACACCTGCCGAAGTGGCTGCGGGGCCTGGTGCTGCACGAGCCGCTGAGTGGGGTGCACGGGCAGGTCGGTACCAAGTCGCGGGTCGTGATGCAGATGGGGCGGCAGAAGATCGAGTGCACCGAGACCATCACGCACCGGGATCCTGCAGACCTGCGCGAGATCCCGATAGGGAACGTCGTTCACTTCGACCGCGAGATCGTCGGCGAGGGCATGTGGAGCGCCGTGCGCGACCGGCTGACCGAAGCCGGTCCGGAGAAGACGCTCTGGGTGAGCGAGAGCGAGTACCGGTTCAGCGGCGTGCTGATGCGGGTGGTAGGGGTCCTGATGCCCGGTGCCTTCCGCAAGCAGTCGCAACAGCACATGCAGGACTTCAAGGCGTTCGCCGAGCTGGGAAAGGGCGTCCGCGAAGCGAAGGACTGATCTGCTTGCGGACGGCGGTCGTCGACGACAAATCCCGATTCGGGAGCGCGTCAGCGGTTCAGAAAAATGGCCGGATCAGAACGGGGCGACGCTCCTCAAATACGAGGACGAATCAGGCACCCCTGCGTTCCCCAGAAGTCGACCGCGGATGCCCCTCGCTTCGGGAGGGGTCCCGGCGGCGCCTGGGATGCTCGCCCGCATGATGACACGTCGAAAGTCCGCAATCGGTCTTGTCGTTTGCCTCGTGATCGTGCAGATGGCGAACATGCCGGCCAGCACGCTTCAGCCTTCGGCGCTCTGGAGTGACCTCGGCCTGATCGGCGCCATCGTCTTCCTCGTCCTGCTGTGCGTCGGCCCGAGAAAGAAGCGGGAAGGAGAATGACGCATCCATCCATCGCCGCTCCCACAGATGAGTTCGGCACTGTTCGACGGTCATACTCCGCGACAGCCGGCCGAACCCAGCAGAGGAGCAGCACATGGTCATCGTCGCGGGACACATCGTCGTCGCCCCGGACCAGCGCGGACCATATCTCGCGAACTGCGTGAGCGTTGTTGAACAGGCCCGCCGCAGCCCCGGCTGCCTCGACTTCACCATCGCCGCTGGTCTGGTGGATGCCGGTCGCATCAACATCTTCGAGCGCTGGGAGTCGCAGGCGGCAGTCGAGGCGTTCCGAGGTAGCGGCCCCGGCGACGAGCAGAGCGCTGCGATGCTCACCGCCTCGGTGGCCGAGTACGACGTCGGGAACGTGCGCGCGCTGACCTGAAGAAGTCGAGGCGCCAACGAGCACTCCCCGTCGGCGCCCCGACAGGCGGGAAAATGATCGCCAGCTTTGCACAAGAGGCCTGCTTTTGTTGAGAGTTCACACGTCGAAGACAGCAACTCGACAGGAACCTCCACAGTCATCGGGGATGCCCCGGACGGCTTCGCCGCCCAGGAGCGAGAACGTCTCCGAGGAACTGGGCAGTGCGGTCCGTCACTCCGTACGAGTCGAAGGTCTGACGAGCCGCCACCCGCACCTCACTACGACCACTCGTCGGCTCCCCCGGGCAATCCGTGCCCTCGGCCCCGAGTCACGGCGATACGCCGCGCACGACAGCGATCACTGCCTGGCCCGGTGACCCTGTGGGGCCGATGGACCGTGGGAGCCGTGCTGGCCTCCATGCCGGCGGGCATCGTCGGCTACCTGTGAATGATCACCATGCTCGGGAGGGGCTGGAGGCGCTCTGCGCCACCTGGGCTACGCTCCTGCTGCGCCACTTGATCGGACAACGCGGGAGGCGTAAGCCCGCACCTCCAACAGCAGGTCAGGGGCACCTGCCGTCCTGATGGACGGCAGGGCCGCTGCCCGGTGATCTCCGTGGCCCGATCTCCGCTGAAGGATCCCGAGGGCTTCCTCGTCGGCCGTTGCGTCGTCTTCTCCGCCTTCCCACCGAGGCCCCGCACGGCCGGGGCGACAACCCGCACGGCCGTCTCAGTCCCGCACCGCCCCGGCCAGGGACAGGTCCCAGTACGCGGCGTACCGTCCGGCGCGGCGCAGCAACTCCTCGTGGCTGCCCTGTTCGACCACCCGCCCGGCGTCCAGGAAGGCGACGCGGTCGGCCCGGTGCACGGTCCCCATGCGGTGTGCCACCAGCACCACGGTCCGGCCCGCCATCAGCTCCTCGATGCCGGCGTGCACGGCCGCCTCGTTCACCGGGTCCAGGGCCGAAGTGACCTCGTCGAGCAGCACGATCGGCGCGTTCTTCAGCAGCGCGCGGGCGATGGAGACGCGCTGCCGCTCGCCGCCCGACAGCAGCGCCCCGCCCTCGCCCACGTCCGTCGACCAGCCGCCGGGCAGCCGCTCGATCACCTCGTCGAGACGGGCCGCGGCGGCCGCGGCCCGTACCTCGGTGTCGGTGGCGTCCGGGCGGCCGAGGCGCACGTTCTCCTCGATCGTGGCGTCGAAGAGGTAGACGTCCTGGAAGACGATGGCGATCCGCGCCATCAGCGCCGCGGTGTCCATCTCCCGTACGTCCACGCCGCCGATCCGCACCGCGCCCGCGTCGACGTCGTAGAAGCGGGCGAGCAGGTGCAGCAGCGTCGTCTTGCCCGCGCCCGACGGCCCGACGACGGCGAGCCGCCGGCCCTCGGGTACGGACAGCGTGACCCCGTCGGCGACCGCGCGGTCGCCGTGCCGGAAGGTGACCGCGTCGAACGCGATGTCGTGACCGGCCGGTTCGCGCGGCGCGCGAGGCTCCGGCAGCGGCTTGGTGTTCAGGACGTCGTCGAGGCGGGTGAGTTCGGCGCGGGCGGCGCGGATGCCGCCGCTCATCTCGGCGAGGGACAGCAGCGGGTCGGCGCAGCGGGCGGCGAGCACCAGGACTGCGAGCACCTCGGCCGCGCCGATGTCCCCGCCGAGGGCGAGGTACGCGCCGAGTGCGAGCAGCGCGGTGAACACCGCCTGCACGGTGACCGCGAGACCCAGCACACCTGGCAGCGCCGAAAGGGTGGAGCGACGCGAGGCGCGGCGCAGTTCCTTCAGGGAGTCGTCCAGCAAACCGAATCGCTCGCCGGTGCGGCCGCCGGCGCGCAGCACCGGCTGGGCCTGGAGGTACTCGATGACGCGGCCGGTGGCCGCGCGCTCGCGTTCCACACGCTCCGCGTCGGTCGCCGTCGTCGCGCGGGCCGTACGCAGCTGGACCGCGGCTACCAACGGCACGGCGGCCAGGCCGGCAAGCCCCAGCTGCCAGTTGAAGGCGAGCATCACGGCGACGATCGTCAGCGGCGTCACACAGGCGGAGATGAAGGGCGCCAGCAGGTGCGCGATCACGCTCATCGCCTGCAACACGCCCTGGCTCGCGAGGACGGACACCTCGCCGGTGCGGCCGGGTTGATACCAGCCGATGGGCAACCGGGCGAGGTGTTCGCCGAGGCGCTCGTACATGCCGTGCAGCATCGTCGTGCCCACGCGGAAACCGGAGCGGTCGCTGACGTACCGCAGCACCGCGTAGACCGCGACCGCCGCGCCGAAGGCGGCCAGCCAGGGCCGGGCGTCCTCGGGTGTGCTGCCGAAGAGGGCGCGCAGCACGGGCACCAGCAGGGCGTACGACAGTCCCTCGGCGAGGGCGGTCGCCGTCATCAGGGCGACGGTGCGGCGCACCGGCCCGGCGTACTCGTGGCCGAGCACACGCAGCAGTGTGCTGATCATCGGGCCTCTTCCCCTTCCATGGCATCGGCTTCCGCGGCACGGGCTTCCATGGCACCGGCGTGGATCTTCCAGAATTCGGCGAACGCGCCGTTCCGCGCGAGGAGTTCCGCGGTCGTGCCCCGCTCCACGATCTCGCCGTCGCGCAGCATCACGACGGTGTCGGCGTCGGCGATCGTCTCCAAGCGGTGGGCGATGACCAGCGTCGTCCGCTTCTCCCGGGTCTGCGCCAGCGCCTCGCGCACCGCCTGCTCGGTCTGCGGGTCGGCGAAGGCGGTGGCCTCATCGAGGACCAGGACGGGGGCGTCGGCGAGCAGGGCGCGGGCGATCGAGATGCGCTGCGCCTCGCCGCCGGAGAGGCGGGCGTCCTCGCCGATCACCGAGTCGTAGCCGCGGGGCAGTTCGAGAACGCGGTCGTGGATGCTCGCCCGGCGGGCGGCGCGGACAACGGCGTCGCGGTCGGCGTGCGGGACGGCGAGGGCGATGTTGTCCGCGACCGAGGCGCGCAGCAGCCGGACGTCCTGGAAGACGAAGGACACCCGCCGGTACAGCTCCTGGTTGCCCACCTCACGCAGGTCGACGCCGCCGAGGAGCACGGAGCCGTGCGTCGGGTCGTAGAACCGCGGCAGCAGCTGCACCAGCGTGGACTTGCCGCTGCCGGACGGCCCGACCACGGCCGTGATCGTCCCCGGCTCCAGCACCAGGTCGATCCCGCGCAGCACCTCGCGCCCGGCCCCGGCCCCCTCGTACCCGAAGCGGACGTCCCGCAGCTCCACCCGGTGTCCCTCGGGCGCCACCGGCCGTACGGGCTCGGGCAGCGAGGGCTCGGCGAGTACGTCCCGGATGCGGCCTACGGCGCGCCGCGCGGCCTGCAGGTCGTCGAAGCCGTGCCCGAGCGCGGCCACGGGCGCGGTCAGCCCGAGGCCGAGAAGTATGAAAGGCAGCAGGTCCGCCGGGGCGAGCCCGCCTCCGGTGATCCGGTACGCGCCGCCGACCAGCACCGCCAGCAGCACGAACGGCGGCGACAGCGCCACCTGCATCCCGGCGGCGATCCTGGAGAGACCGCGCACCATCCGGTAGAAGCTCCGGGTGAAGTCGCCCACCGCGGTACGGAACGTGCCGTGCGCCCGCTCCGACCCGCCGAACGCCTTCACCACCGCGATGCCCTGCACGAACTCGACCACCGACGCCGAGATCCGCCCCATCGCCGCGTCGAACTCCTTCTGCTCGCGCAGCCGCGCGGGGGTCATCATCAGCGGCACCAGCGCGACCGCCAGCAGCACGGGGATCAGCGTGATCAGCGTCAGCCGCCAGTCCACGGTGAGGAGGTAGCCGAGCGAGACCAGTGGCACCACGAAGGCGGAGACCAGCTCGCCCGGCGTGTGCGCGATGAGCGGGTGCACGGCGCTGACGTCCTCGCCCACCAGCTTCGCCAGCTCCCCGGTCCGCCGCCGCGCCAGCCGGCCGATCGGCACCCGCCCGAGCCGCGCGGCGAGTTGCCTGCGCAGCGACAGCTGCACCCGGGTGTCGAGGAGGTGTCCGACGCCGGACGAGGCGGCCGTGAACAGCAGCCGTACGAGCAGCCCTGCCGCGCCCGCGAGCACGACGTTGCGCACGTGCCCGTCGTCGGCCGGCCCCGGCGCCAGCAGCGTACGGCCGAGCTCGACGACCGCGAGCAGCGGCGCCAGGCCGGCGACAGCGCCGATGACCTGCAGGACGACGACGACGGCGAAGCCGCCCGCGTACGGGCGCAACAGACGGTCCACGCCCGGTGGTGGCGGCGCGGTGGTTCCGGTGGAAGTCATGCGCTCACCTTCGCCGCGGCTGCGGCCCGCTGGATTGAAGAAATGTTCCGTCCGGGCGGGCGCCGTAGCATGGACGCATGTCAACTGCCGTGCGCCAGCGCGTCATTGCCCCCGTATGGCAGGTCACGCGCCCGGCCCGGCCCGGCCGCGTACCCGGCGTCGTCCTGGCGGGGCTGCGCGACCGCGGCCCGGCTCCGGTCGACCACCGGCTCGACCCGCACCCCGTGCTGACGCTGGCGCTGGCATGCGGCGAGGCGGCGCTCGGCATCGACGAGCCGACGGGGCGGCAGCACCGCGGCAGCCTTGTCACCGGGCTCGGGTTCGGCGCCGGCGGTGCGGCGCGGGTGCGGGCCGCGAACGTCGAGTGGATGCAGGTACGCCTGTCCCCCGCCATCGCGCGCGCCGTGCTGGGCGTGGGCCCTGCTGAGCTGGAGAGCTCCGTGGTGGCCCTGGACGACCTGTGGGGAGAGCGGCGGACAGCCCGGCTGCGCGAGCAGCTGGCCCAGGCCGCCTCGTGGGAGGAACGTTTCGCACTCGTCGAAGCGTTCCTCGCCCGGCTGACCGCCACGGGGCCCGCCATCGAGCCGGAGCTGGCCTGGGCCTGGGACCGTATCGTCGCCGGGCACGGCCAGGTGCGGGTCGAGGGGCTGGCCGACGAGCTGGGCTGGAGCCGCAAGCGCCTGTGGTCCCGCTTCCACGCGCAGCTCGGCCTGCCGCCCAAGCGCGCCGTGAAGCTCGTCCGCTACGACTGGGCCGCCACCCGCCTGGCCGGGGGCCAGGAGGCGGCCAGGGTCGCGGCCGACTGCGGCTACGCCGACCAGTCGCACCTGCACCGGGACGTCGTGGCGTTCACCGGTGTGACACCCGCAACCGTGGCCGGCCAGTCGCTCGTCGATACGGCCGACATGGCGTGGGTGGACCACGTGCCGCGCCTCTAGGCCTGACCTAGGCACGATGGGGCAATGCCCCAGTCTCCCGTTTCGACGGGCCGCACCGGCCACCGCCGCCAACCGGCGGAGATACCCGGGGTGGACGAGTTCCCGGGCGGAGTACGGATGTACGGTCCCGTCATCGGCGCCGGACTGAAGTACTGCGCGGCCAGTGCGAGGCAGCCGTCCAAGCCCGCCCGGACACAGAGGTGGGTCCCCTCGGCAGGACCACCAAGGTGGAGGCAGCCCCCACCTCCAGAACTCGCTCCCTGGGAGGCGATCGCCCAACGCGTCCCCGCGGGTGAATGGCCGCGAGTGGCCGTAGCCGGCGTCGAGGGACCCGCTGGGGGTGCCGGACAGTCCTTGGACGATCCGCGATCGTCCAAGGACTGTCCGGTCCAGCTTCAGGTCTTGGCACTCGTACTTGTGTCAGCGCCAGTGGCCGATTTCGACGTTCTCCAGGACGCCCAGGGCGTCCGGCACCAGGACTGCCGCCGAATAGTAGGCCGTGACCAGGTACGAGATGATCGCCTGCTCGCTGATGCCCATGAAGCGAACGGACAGGCTCGGCTCGATCTCGTCCGGGATGCCGCTAGCCCTGAGTCCGATGACGCCCGCTTCCGACTCGCCCGTACGCATGCAGATGATCGATGTCGTACGGGCGTCGGAGACCGGGATCTTGTTGCAGGGGAAGATCGGCACACCGCGCCAGGCGGGCACCTGGTGGCCGTGCATGTCCACCGTGTCCGGGTAGAGACCCCGCTTGCTGCATTCCCGCCCGAACGCGGCGATCGCCCTGGGGTGGGCGAGGAACAGCTTGGATCCGCGGCGCCTGCTGAGCAGTTCGTCCATGTCGTCGGGGCTGGGCACACCGGCGTGTGGCTGTAGCCGCTGGTCGTACTCGCAGTTGTGGAGCAGGCCGAACTCGCGGTTGTTGATGAGTTCGTGCTCCTGGCGTTCCTTGAGCGCCTCCACGGTGAGCCGCAACTGCTGCTCCGTCTGGTTCATCGGCTGGTTGTAGAGGTCGGCGACCCTGGTGTGGATCCGCAGCACCGTCTGCGCGACGCTCAGTTCGTACTCGCGCGGGGCCGACTCGTAGTCCACGAATGTGTGCGGCAGCAGGGCCTCTCCGACGTGGCCGGCCGACAGGTCGATCGCGGCCTCCCCGTATTTGTTGGTGCGCTGCTCGGGAACGGACCGCACCTGCTCCAGGTGGGCGTGAAGCGATGCGGAACGGTCCGCCAGTGTCAGGACATCCTGCCGGGTGAGTGCGAGAACGGTGCAATGGGTCAGGGCACGTGCCGTGAATTCCCAGATGCCGTCGGAGGCGGTGAGGCATTGGTCGCCGAAGTAGGCCCCGTCGGCCAGGAGTCCGAGTACCGCGTCATCTCCGTAGGGCCCGGAGCCCACTTTCTCGACCTTGCCGTGCGCCAGCAGGAAGACCGTGTCCGCCTGGCTGCCGAAGGACGCGAGGACCTCCCCGGGCTCGTACTCCTGCTGCCGGCAGCGCCGCGCCAGTTCGCCGAGCACCTCGAGGTCGCCGTAGTCCCGCAGCGTCGGAAGCTCCCCCAACTCGGCCGGGATCACCTCCACCTGGTCCCCCGTCTTCACGAAGGTCACGCGCCCGTCCCCGACCGCATAGTTCAGGCGGCGGTTCACCCGGTAGGTTCCACCTTCCACCTGGACCCAGGGCAGCATCCGCAGCAGCCACCTGGAGGTGATCTCCTGCATCTGCGGGACGGACTTGGTGGTGGTGGCCAGGTTCCGCGCGGCCGACGTCGCCAGGCTCTGCTGGCTCCCGTCCTGCTCCGTGCGGTTCTCGCTGCCCGCCTCGACCGACATGTATTTCCCCCAAGCGTTTGTGATGGAGAATCAGTTTTTCGACAGCTTTTCGACGTGCTGGAAAAGCGTGACATTTGAAACTGGCGCTTTGCCATAACTCAAACGAGTGGGAATGAAATGCCACCGAACGGGCACCACCGAGCATTCCCCAGAGGGCTACTTCCGATTTGACGGGCTCTTTTCGGGCATGAAATTGCCCCCACATGACAAGGCCGGGATACGAGCCGCCGATGTGCCGAGACCTGTGGGACCGGTGGGCGGGCTGGTCCAGCCACCCACCGGGCGGCGCAGCTCGGCCTCCTCGTACCGGTGGCACTGCTGGTGCCAGATGAGGATTCCGGCGAGCCAGTGCTTGAGCTCCTGTGCGTACCCGGTGAGCGTGGCCCGTGTGTCGGAGTCGAGATTCAGCTGGTCGAACATCTCCGGCAGCTCGGTGGACACCACGCGTTCGAACTCCCGCATCCGTGAGGTCATCAGGTCGGCGACGATGCCGAGCGCTTCGGTGCGGCCGCAGCAGAAGAAGTCCTGGACGACGAGGACGGCGTTGTGGATCTCACCCTCGAACTCGATCTCCTTCTGGTACGAGTACAGGTCGTTGATCAGGGCCGCGTAGTCCGCCGCCGAGTTCTGCATCGCCTGGACGGGACGGCTCCGGTACGCCTCCGGCGGTACCGTGCGCCCGTGGGACAGGCGGCACAGGCTCATGGTGAGGTCCGCCCCGAAGGTCTTGCGCCGCATCTCGATGTAGTCGACCGGGTCGGGGATGCGGTTCTCCGCCGCGTTGCACAGTTCCCACACCCAGCTGCCGGTCATGTCCTCGATGGTGCCGCGGAACGCGCGGCGTGCGGCGGTCGTCATCGGGCCGGCCGTACGGGACCACAGGTCCGCGAGCCCGCGTTCCAGCGCGTTCGCCGGGGTGGGGACCGCCGTGGAGTCCACCGGCATGAACGCGGACAGCCGCTCGTTGCACAGCCTGGCGCCGGTGATGTCGGACCTGGGCCCGAACACGGCGGGGTAGTAGTCGTCGGCGTACGTTCCCCAGGCGAGCCAGCCCGTCGTCAGGTCCAGCTCTTCGGGGGAGGCGTCCGGATGGATGCCCGCCGAGCACAGGGCGAAGTCGAAGGCCCGCAGCTTGTGTTCGTCCCAGATGCCGGGACCGGGCACGCCGGGCAGCGGCTCCAGCATCCCCATCGTGTGGGCCCAGTCGACGACGTGCTCGCGTGAGTCGTCCAGATGAGGGCTCAGCTCTGTGGTGAACGGCATGTACAGCTCGGGGACGGGGACCGGCCCAACCCGCTGGAACGGCACATGGGTGTGGCTGCGCAGCCGCTTCGGCATCGTTGCCGCAACCGAGGCCGTGATGCGGGCCGCGGAGGTGCCCAGACCGGTCGGCCCGTGCAGGACATCCGCCAGGCCGCCCGCCAGACCGCCCGGGACGGCTGACGCGCTCGCCGTGACCGGTGAGCCTGCGGCCGTTGAGCCTGCGGTCGTTGAGCCCCCGGCCGCACCGTTCATATAGCGGCTGGAGCGCATGTGCCATTCGTGGCCGCCCGCCTGCCAGTCCTGGAGTCCCTTGACGTAGGCCAGGACGTCGGCGCAGGACTGCGGGGGCAGGCCGTGCTCGGCGAACAGCGGTGCCAGCTCGGTCAGCGCGGTGTGCTCGAACTGCTGCAGCCGAGAGGTGAGCAGCTCGTTGACGGCGTCGGCGGCCTGCTGGGTGTCGCAGCCCAGGAACCTCTCGAAGACCAGTACGCCGTTGGAGAGTTCACCCTCGTCCTCGATCTCCCGCTGGTAGGAGAACAGGTCGTTCCGCAGGTGCACCGCGTCGGAGAAGGCGTCCCGGAGCACGAGCATGGGACGGCAGGCCGCGATCGGCTCCGGCACCTCGGCGCCAGCGGCGTACTCGACGAGACCCGCGGACCAGGGGGCACCGCCCACCTTGCGCCGCATCTCGATGTACTCCAGCGGATTGGCGACACGGCCGTCGGAGATGTTGCGCAGCTCCCACAGGGATTCCTCGAGCAGGGCTTTCGTGCTCGTCGCGAAACGGCGGCCCCAGTCCTGGGACATGGCCGGCACGGTGCGGGCCCACAGGTCGGCCAGGCCGCGTTCGACCGCGCTCGCCGGCTCCGCGGGCGCACCCCCGGGCTCCATCGGCATGAAGGCCGGCAACCGGTCGAGGTAGGCGCGGGCTCCGGAAAGGTCCTGGCTGCGCTTGAAGCGCCGCAGGAAGTCGTCGTCGAAGAAGAACACCCACACGTACCACTCGGTGACCAAGGACAGCTCGGCGGCCGGGGCATCGGGATGGGTGTACGAGCACAGCAGGGCGTAGTCGTGGGAGTCGAAGTCACGGCTGTCCCAGACCTCCGATCCCTCGATCATCCCCATTCTGCGGGCCCAGGTCTTGGAGTCCTGCCGCACCGTCTCCAGGTGGGGGCTGAGCCGTGCCGGGTACGGCTCGTAGAAGTCCGGAAGTTTGAAGGGCTGTGACATGGTCTGCCTCTCGTTCCTCTCTGTGGAGGTGCTGCTTTCCGGATGCGTCGCTCTTCCGGACTTTCGGACGACGGGATGTCCGGGACGGCGTCGCCGTCGACGGCGGTCAGGGTGCGGCTGAGTCGACGGCGGGGAAGAGGTCGAGGAAGGGGCCGACCGCCGTGCCGGCGTCGCGGCTGAAGGGCGAGTCGAATTCCCAGATCAAGAAGAGCAGGAAGGCGATCAGGGCGCTGAACAGGCCGGCGAGCAGCAATTCCGGTGGCGAGGCGCGGATCTGCAGGGTGAAGATCATGCCGATCGTCACCAGCGCACCCGCGATGAGACCGAACCAGACCACGCCCGGCATCGCCCCACCCGCGCTGTCGCCCCGGGAACCCCGGGCGTCATCGGCAACGGCGACCTGGTCGACCATCGGCTGGTAGGCCCGGTCCTCCTGGTCGGTCCGCGGTTCGTAGCCGGCGACGTCCTTGCGTACCCGCGAGAACAGTTCGGTTCCCCGGTCGGACAGTTCGCCGTGATCGGCCATGACCTGCCACTCCTCGTCGACCACGTACCGCACGTAGGCGTCGATGTCCTTCTTGATGCGGTCCCGTACGGCCGCCGGGTAGGCCTGAGCACGTTCGTTGACCTCGTGCAGGGCCTGGGCCTCGGCGCGTACGTTGTCATGCGCGGCACTGCGCGCCTCCCAGCCACCGGCGATGGCGAGTCCGAGCACGATCGCGTAGACAACGCCGATCATCATGGTCATGTACTCGATGACGTCGGGGGTCTCGGTGGGATCGTCGTCGTCAGCGATACGCCGGTGCTTGAGCAGGGTGATGGCCAGGACCACCACGCAGGCCGAGGCCATCACCAGGGCCAGGACCAGCCATTGCGACATGGAGCCTCCGTAGAGCGGCAGGGTCGGTGGGGCTTGCAGCGGGGACCTGGTCCGGTCGCTGCGTGTCAACCTGTGGCGGTGGTGAGGGGGGCGGACCCGGGTGGGCGCCTAACGGCCGCGCCCGCCGCCCCCGGACGAGGAACGCGTGCGCAGGGCCGCCGCGGCCAGTACCGCCGGAGCGATGAGCACTAGGGCCAGGGTCATCAACGGGGTCCCGCCGCGTTTCGCTCTGCGCGGCGGGGCCTGGTACGTCCGGTGCTTGACCTGTTGCGGGGCCGGCGCCGCCCGCTCCGGCTGTTTCGGCTTCTGGCTCGGCGTACCGGCCGCCTTCGAGGGGTGCGGTCGGGTCGGCTCGGGAAGCACGGTCGGCGGAGCCACGGCCCTCGGTGGGGAGGGCGTGGGGGGCTGTC
>NZ_JAAKZX010000069.1 GCF_011045025.1 Streptomyces ureilyticus | reverse complement strand
ACCCCGCCCCTTCCCGTAACAAGGGGCGCTGCCACTGGACCCCGCTGGGGCTCCGCCCCAGACCCCGATCGGCCTGAACGGCCTCGTCCTCAAACGCCGGACGGGCTGGGGGTGCCAGGGCACGGCTGAAGAGTGCTGAGGGCGGAGCCCTCTTTGATCACACCCGCATGGGCTGAGGCGACTCGCGACGCGACGCGTCCGGGCCCTCGTACTCGCGGATGATCTCGTACCGCGTGTTCCGCTCCATCGGACGGAACCCGGCGTCCCGGATCAGGTCCAGCAAGTCCTCGCGGGTCAGCTTGTTCGGCGTGCCGTAGTTGTCCGCGTCGTGGGTGATCTTGTACTCCACCACCGAACCGTCCATGTCATCGGCACCGTGCTGCAACGCCAGCTGCGCGGTCTGGACGCCATGCATGACCCAGAAGACCTTGACGTGCGGAACGTTGTCGAAGAGCAGCCGGGAGACCGCGAAGGTCTTCAGAGCTTCCGCACCCGTCGCCATCTGGGTGCGGGCCTGCAGCCGGTTGCGTACCTTGCCGTCCTTCATGTCGACGAAGTCGTGCTGGTAGCGCAGCGGGATGAAGACCTGGAAGCCGCCCGTCTCGTCCTGCAGTTCACGCAGCCTGAGCACGTGATCGACCCGGTGCCTCGGCTCCTCGATGTGGCCGTACAGCATCGTGCAGGGGGTCTTGAGGCCCTTGGAGTGCGCCAGGCGGTGGATGCGCGACCAGTCCTCCCAGTGCGTGCGGTGGTCGACGATGTGCTGGCGTACCTCCCAGTCGAAGATCTCCGCGCCACCGCCGGTGAGGGACTCCAGGCCCGCCTCGATCAGCTCGTCCAGGATCTCCGACGCCGACAGACCCGAGATCGTCTCGAAGTGGTGGATCTCGGTCGCCGTGAAGGCCTTCAGAGAGACGTTCGGGAGCGCCTTCTTCAGCTCCGACAGCGACCGCGGGTAGTAACGCCACGGCAGATTCGGGTGCAGGCCGTTGACGATGTGCAGCTCGGTGAGGTTCTCGCCCTCCATCGCCTTGGCGAGCTTGACCGCCTCCTCGATGCGCATCGTGTACGCGTCCTTCTCGCCCGGCTTGCGCTGGAAGGAGCAGTACGCGCAGGAGGCCGTACACACATTGGTCATGTTGAGGTGCCGGTTGACGTTGAAGTGGACGACGTCACCGTTCTTACGGGTCCGCACCTCGTGCGCCAGCCCGCCCAGCCAGGCCAGGTCGTCCGACTCGTACAGCGCGATGCCGTCCTCACGGGTGAGCCGTTCACCGGCCCGGACTTTCTCCTCCAGCTCGCGCTTGAGCCCGACGTCCATGCTGCTTCTGCCTCTCCTCGTGACGAATCCTGCCAACCGTACGCGTACGTGCTCACGCCTCCTCGGGCAGCTCACCCACCCGGTTCTCCCACTTCGTGGAGAGCACGATCGTCGTACGCGTGCGGGACACGCCCTTCGTCCCCGACAGCCGCCGGATCGTCTTCTCCAGGCCGTCCACGTCCGGCGCCCGGACCTTGAGCATGAACGAGTCGTCGCCCGCGATGAACCAGCAGTCCTCGATCTCGTTCAGGTCCCGCAGCCGCTGCGCGACGTCCTCGTGGTCGGCGGCGTCGGAGAGCGAGATGCCGATCAGGGCGGTGACGCCGAGGCCGAGCGAGGCGGCGTCGACCGTCGCGCGGTAGCCGGTGATGACACCGGCGGCCTCCAGGCGGTTGATGCGGTCGGTGACGCTGGGTCCCGACAGTCCGACGAGGCGTCCCAGCTCCGCGTAGGAGGCCCGGCCGTTCTCCCTGAGGGCCTGGATGAGCTGCCTGTCCACCGCGTCCATGCGATCGATAGCCTTCCGCTGAAGAGTTCTTGAAGTACCAGGTACGTAGTGCGAAGTACTGAAGTGATGTGCGGGTACTGCGAGTTGCTCAGGTGGGACGTGAGCCGCCGCCCAGTTCGCCCTCCCAGCGGCGATACAGCGTGTGCTCGACGCCCGCCGCGTCCAGCACCCGCCCGGCGACGAAGTCGACGAGGTCCTGAATGTGGGTGGCGCCCGCGTAGAACGCCGGGGACGCCGGCAGTACGGTCGCTCCCGCGTCGTCCAGGGTCACCAGGTGCCGCAGGGTCTGCCCGTTCAGCGGCGTCTCGCGGACGGCGACGACCAGCTTGCGGCGCTCCTTGAGCGTGACGCTCGCGGCGCGTTGCAGCAGGTCCTTGGAGAGGCCGAGCGCGACGCCGGCGACACAAGCTGTGGACGCGGGCACGATGAGCATGCCTTTCGAGGGGTACGAGCCTGAGGACGGCCCCGCCGCCAGGTCACCGGGACTCCAGTGACGTACGTCCTGGGCCTGGATGTCGAAGGTGCCGGGCTTGCCGTCCGCGCCGCGGGCCAGCCATTCGCGCAGGTCCTCGTCCGAGTAGGCGTCCCGGAAGCTGATCCCCGTCTCGTCCAGCAACGTCAGCCGCGAAGCCCTGCTGACGATCAGGTCGACGCTCTCCCCCGCATCCAGAAGCGCACGCAGCACAGCAGCGGCATACGGCGTACCGGACGCACCCGAGACCCCCACGATCCAAGGCGTGCGCTGCGTCTGTCCTGGCTTCATGGTGTCGAGCCTATCCGGCGACCCGGAACGGGAACGGCGCGAGGGGCCCGCCCGTTAATCTGACAGAGCCGGGCGACTGGTGCGTGCGGCGCTACGGGTGGACATGGGGGACGGCGATGGCTGGTAGGGACGTCAGTTGGACCCGGAGTGACCGGGGCTGGTCGCAGGGCGAGCGGGCGAAGACGGCCGCCAAGTTGATGGTGGGCTGGGTGGCTCTGCTGTGGCTGCTCGAAGTGGTGGACGTGATCACGGGTCACTCGCTGGACGGCCTCGGGATCACTCCGCGTACGCCGTCGGAGCTGGTCGACATCGTGCCGGCCTCGTTCATCCATTTCGGCTTCGCCCACCTGGCAGCGAACACGGTTCCGCTGCTGGTCCTCGGTTTTGTCGCGGCCCTCGGCGGGCTGCGCCGTTTCGCCGCCGTGGCCGCGCTGATCATCGTGGCCGACGGGCTCGGCGTCTGGCTGATATCTCCGGCGCACACCAACACCGCCGGGGCCTCCGGCCTGATCTTCGGGCTCTTCGGCTTCCTGGTGATCAGCGGCTTCGTGGAGCGACGGCCGCTCGGCATCATGGCCGGGATACTGATCGCTGCGGTCTGGGGCAGCTCGGTCCTCGTGGGCATAGCCCCCACCAACACCACGGTGAGCTGGCAGGGGCATCTCGTCGGCCTGGTGTCCGGCGTGGCGGCGGCGTTCCTGTTCCGCCGCCGCTCGGCCTCCGGCTCACCCGAAAGGGCCATCCGGTAAGCCGCGTACGGCGCGTACGGGCGGAACGGTACGAGCCGGTAAGCCGCGTACGGGTAGAACCGTACGAGCCGGTCAGACCGTGAGTCCGCGCACCAGCAGGTCGATCAGGGCGCAGATGAAGAGGCTGATTCCGATGAAGCCGTTCGTCGAGAAGAACGCCCTGTTCACCCGGGACAGGTCGTGCGGCTTCACGATGGAGTGCTCGTAGAGGAACGCGGCGGCGACGATCAGCAGGCCCAGCCAGAAGAAGGCGCCCGCGTCGGTGGCCAGGGCGTACCAGACGAACAGTGCCGTGGTGACCGTGTGGCAGCCGCGGGCGCCCCAGATGGCGGCCGGGATACCGAAGCGGGCCGGGACCGACATGACGCCGATCTCGCGGTCCGTCTCGATGTCCTGGCAGGCGTAGATCAGGTCGAAGCCGCCGATCCAGATGCCGACCGCGAGGCCGAGGATCACCGCGTCCCAGGACCATTCACCGGTGATCGCCAGCCAGCCGCCGACCGGGCCCATTGCCTGGGCGAGACCGAGGATGGCCTGGGGGAAGTTCGTGAACCGCTTGCCGTAGGGGTAGACCACCATCGGGATCACGGCGATGGGGGCGAGGGCGAGACAGAGGGGGTTGAGCAGGGCCGCGGCGCCGAGGAAGAAGACCAGGGCGACCAGCGCGCCCGTCCACGCGTGCCGCACCGTCATCGCGCCGGTGACCAACTCCCGTTGCGCCGTACGGGGGTTGCGGGCGTCGATCTCGCGGTCGATGATCCGGTTCGCGGCCATGGCGAACGTACGCAGCCCGACCATCGCGATGGTGACGAGGAGCAGCCGGCCCCAGTGGATGTTCCGGTCGAGCTGGAACATCGCCGTCAGCGCGGCGATGTAGGCGAAGGGCAGCGCGAAGACGGAGTGCTCGATCATGACAAGGCGCAGGAACGCCTTCGTACGGCCGGGCTGAGGGATCGCTGCGGATGCGCTGCTCACGAGAGTCTGAACTCCCTTCTGCCGCACGAGCGGTACGCGCTGATCACGTTGCTGATCACGTTGCTGCTCACTTGAGTCCGTACTCCTTCCAGCGGCGGTCGACGAGCGCCGCCGTCTCCGGGTCGGACAGCACCATGTCCGGCCAGCCGCCGTCGCGCGTATAGCCCTCCTCGGGCCACTTCTTCGTCGCGTCGATGCCCGCCTTGCCGCCCCAGAACTGCTGATAGGAGGCGTGGTCGAGGTGGTCGACCGGGCCTTCGACGACCGAGAGATCGCGGGCGTAGTCCGTGTTGCCGAGGGCGCGCCAGGCGACCTCGTGCAGATCGTGGACGTCGCAGTCCGAGTCGACGATCACGATCAGCTTGGACAGGGACATCATGTGCGCGCCCCAGATCGCGTGCATCACCTTCTGGGCATGCTTCGGGTACTTCTTGTCGATCGCGACGATCGCGCAGTTGTGGAAACCGCCCGCCTCGGGGAGGTGGTAGTCCACGATGTCAGGAACGATGATCTTGAGCAGCGGCAGGAAGAAACGCTCCGTCGCCCGGCCGAGGGGTCCGTCCTCGGTCGGGGGCCGACCGACCACGATCGACTGGAGCAGTGGCCGCTTGCGCATCGTGACGCAGTCGATGGTCAGGGCGGGGAAGGGTTCCTGCGGCGTGTAGAAGCCGGTGTGGTCGCCGAAGGGCCCCTCCGGGAGCATCTCGCCCGGCTCCAGCCAGCCCTCCAGTACGACCTCCGCCTGCGCCGGCACCTGGAGCGGCACCGTCTTGCAGTCGACCATCTCGATCCGCTTGCCCTGGAGGAACCCGGCGAAGAGGTACTCGTCGATGTCCCCGGGGAGCGGGGCGGTGGAGGCGTAGGTGACGGCGGGCGGACACCCGAAAGCGATCGCGATCGGGAGCTTCTCCCCACGCCGCGCGGCCACTTGATAGTGGTTCCGGCTGTCCTTGTGGATCTGCCAGTGCATGCCGATGGTGCGCTTGTCGTGGCGCTGGAGGCGGTACAGCCCGAGGTTGCGGATGCCGCTCTCCGGGTCCTTGGTGTGGGTGAGCCCGAGGTTGAAGAAGGACCCGCCGTCCTTCGGCCAGGTGAAGAGGGCCGGGAGCTGGTCGAGGTCGACGTCGTCGCCCTTGACCACGACCTCCTGCACGGGCGCGTTGTCGGACTTCACCTTCTTCGGCGGTACGTGCGTCATGGCGCCGAGCTTCCCGAAGGCCTCGCGCACGCCGACGAACCCGTGCGGCAGCTCGGGCTTGAGCAGCCCGCCGATCTTCTCGCTGATCTCGCCGTACGACTTCAGGCCGAGCGCCTTGAGCAGGCGGCGGTCCGTCCCGAAGACATTCATCGCGAGCGGCATGGCCGACCCGCGTACGTTCTCGAAGAGCAGCGCCGGGCCGCCCGACTTCTGTACGCGGTCGACGATCTCCCCCACTTCCAGATACGGGTCGACCTCGGCCTTGACGCGCTTGAGGTCACCCTCGCGTTCCAGTGCCCTGAGCAGGGAGCGAAGATCGTCGTAAGCCATGCGTCCCAGTATCGGCTACGGGCTACCCTGGCCCGGTAACGGGGCCTGGTCCAGCGGCTCCGATCGCAACGCAAGGGAGTGCTCATGCTCAGGGTGCTGATGGTGCTGGTGCCGCTGGGGCTCAGCATCTACGCGTTCATCGACTGCATCAGCACCGATGAGAAGCAGATCCGGTACATCCCGAAGCCTCTCTGGGCCATGCTCGTCCTGCTCTTCCCCCTCGTGGGCTCCATCTCCTGGCTTCTCGTGGGCAAGGAGCGCACGGCGCCGCGCCCAGCGGGCGGACGCCGCCGCGACGGCTGGGTGGCACCGGACGACAACCCCGAGTTCCTGAAGTCCCTGAAGGACGAGGAACCGAAGGACGAGAAGCGGGACGAGAAGCGCGACGAAAAGCACGACGAAAAGCTGGACGAAAAGCGAGACGAGGACGGCGAGAAATGACGCCGGGAGCTGGCGAGAACTGACGGCGAGCTGACGGCGGGCACTAACGCTCCTGCCGGAGCCGGTACAGCTCCGCCCACTGCTCCGCGGTAAGGCTCTTCGGCAGGGCATGTGGAGCGATCCGGTGGTGGCGCGTCCAGCGGCGGATCCGTTGCCGCGGCAGCTCGGGCGCGGCGGCGGCGAGCATCTCCGGCAAACCGCGGCCCCTGGCGGTGAACACCCGCTGGACGAAGTCCTGGTAGCGCCGCTGCTCGCGACGGTCGACGAGGGAACGCTCCCGGCGGGACACCGTCATCAGCCCGCCGTCGACACCGGGTCGCGGCCGGAACGCCGCCGCCGGTACGCGTCGTACGAGCCGGAACTCGAACCACGGCCACCACTGCGCCGTCATCATCGTCGCCCCGCCCACACCGGCCCGGCGGCGCGCGACCTCCCACTGCACGAGCAGGACGGCGTCGGTCCAGCCGGGGGCGTTGAGGATGCGCCGGAGCATGGCGGTCGTCTGGTGGAAGGGCAGGTTGCCCACCAGGACATGGGGGGCGCTGGGAACCGTATAGCGGAGGAAGTCCGCCTGGACGATCGTGGTCGACGGGCGCGTACGGCGATCAAGGCGGGCCGCGCGCCGGTCGTCGATCTCGATGCCGGTCAGGGGCCTGGCGAGGCCTTGCAGGGGGAGGGTGAGCGCGCCGTCTCCGGCGCCGATCTCGATGATCGGCCCGTCGGTACGGGTCACGAGACCGACGATGGCGTCGACGACGCTCTGATCGACGAGGAAGTTCTGACCGAGCTCGTGACGGCCAGGACGGCCAGGACGGCCAGGATGGCTAGAACGGCCAGGACGCTGGTGCGAGTTTTGCTGATGACGCTGGGTGCGCACAGGATCTCCGCGGCTTCGAAGGGAAGCCGGGCAGCACGGCAGGGGCCGCCCGGCGGGAAGTCTCCGGAGCGGCGGCTGCTCTCGTTACGCGAGATCGTTACGCGTGAGGCGTTACGTCGTGAGAGTGCCCGCCGCTAGAAGCGACGGGTCCTGGTGATTGCTGCGGCTGCGCACATGCCGATCAAGTTACGTCAGGCCAAGTACCCCTCGGCAACCGATTTTCCGGTACGACACTGGGGAGCATGGAGCCCATGGACCAGGCACAGGCACGCGTATGGCTCGCCACCGCCGTCGAGGAGGCGCGGGCGGGACTCGCCGAGGGCGGCATCCCGATCGGTGCCGCGCTGTACGGCGCCGACGGGACCGTCCTGGGCCGCGGCCACAACCGTCGCGTCCAGGACGACGACCCGTCCATGCACGCGGAGACGTCCGCCTTCCGCGCTGCCGGCCGGCAGCGGACGTACCGCGGTACGACGATGGTGACCACCCTCTCGCCGTGCTGGTACTGCTCCGGCCTGGTGCGGCAGTTCGGCATCTCGCGGGTGGTGATCGGCGAGGCGACGACGTTCCACGGCGGCCACGACTGGCTGGCCGAACACGGCGTGGAGATCGTCCTGTTGGACGATCCTGAGTGCACCGACCTGATGCGCGACTTCATCAAGACCAACCCGGCCCTGTGGAACGAGGACATCGGTGACTGAACCCCGCATCCCGACCATCGACCTGGGCCCCTGGCTCTCGGGCGACCCCGCGGCCCGTAAGGAGATCGCGCGCACGGTCGACGCGGCCCTGCAGACGGCCGGGTTTCTGCTCGTGACGGGGCACGGCGTGGACCCGGAGCTGCGGACGGCCATCCGGGACTCCGCCCGCACCTTCTTCCGGCTGCCGACCGAGGCCAAGCAGCCGTACGCCGCCCAGGTCGGCGGCCGCGGCTGGCTCGGCCCGGGCGCGGAGGCCAACGGTTACGCGGAGGGAACCGAGACTCCGCCGGACCTGAAGGAGTCGCTGACGTTCGCGACACACGAGCCCTTCGAGGACCCGGCCGTGAACGCGGAGTGGTACGCGCCGAACGTCTGGCCCGCGGAGGCCCCCGAGTTGAGGCCGCTCTGCGAGGAGTACCTGGCCCGGATGGCGGCCCTGGAGAACCACCTCCTGAGCCTCCTCGGCGAAGCCCTCGGTCTCGAGCCGGACTTCTTCACCCGGCACATGAGCCACCCCACCTACGGCTTCAACATCAACTGGTACCCGGGCCGGGATGTGCTGGGCGACCCCGAGCCGGACCAGTTCCGCATCGGCCCGCACACCGACTTCGGCACGGTCACGATCCTCGACCGGCAGGCGGGCAAGGGCGGCTTGCAGGTCTTCACGGATGACGGCGGCTGGGAGGACGCCCCGTACGACCCCGAGGCGTTCACCATCAACATCGGCGACCTGATGGCCCGTTGGACCGGCGACCGCTGGCGCTCGGGCCGCCACCGCGTCCTGCCCCCGCCCGCGGACGCACCCGCCGAGGAGCTGATGTCCCTCGTCTACTTCGGCGAGTGCACGCCGGGGACGCTCGTGGAGTCGGTACCGGCACCGGTGGGGCGGGTGGCGTACGGGCCGGTGGACTCGCACGTGTACCTGCGGGAGAAGCTGGACTCGATCACGGTTGGCTGAGGCGGTTGGTCAGACGCTGGTGAGCAGGGCCTCGAGTGGGGCGGGTACGTGGTCGGGGGCTAGTGCCTCTACGAGGACGCGCCCGTAGTGGATCTTGCGGCCTTTCTTGGTGCCGAGGAAGCGGCGTAGCTGTTGGTGTGGGGTGCGGCCCTGTTGGGCGGGCTGCTGGCGGAGGGTTTGCAGGGGGCGCCAGTCGCCTTCTGCCTGGATGAGTTCCTCTACTCGGGTTACGCCCAGTGCGCGGATGAGTTCGTCTTCCAGGTCCGCCGTGCAGACGTAGAACTCTTGGTGTGCCGCACCGGCCCGCTCCAAGCCGCGCTCGTAGTAGCTGCGCTCCCGTTCGTCGCACAGGCCTGTGAGGTTCAGGCCCAGGCCGGGTGGGCCGAGGAGGCCGGCGAAGCGGCCGACGCTCATCGCGCCGCCCATCGGCAGGACGCAGATTCCTTCGGCTGCCAGGTCGCGGCCGCGGCTCGCGGCCAGCGCGTCGATCGCTGCGACGTCGCTCGGGCCTTCGAGCAGGACGGCCGCCCGGACCGGCAGGCGCTCGGCCAGCTCGCGTGCGGGGTCACCGGGGCCACCGGCCGCCCACGCGGTGACCGCATCCCGGAACGCCCCCATGTCAGCCATGGGACGAGTGTCCGCCCTTTCCGGCCGCGACGGTAGAGAATTACTGCGGAGGGCGGGAGGCGTGGTCGCGGTGTTGGTGGCGGCGTAGGAGGACGTCGGCGTCTGTTTCTGCGCTGCGGTTGCCCTGGGCTCGGGCGTCGTCTCGGGTGATGGCGAGCTCCGTGCACGTTTCGCAGCCGGGGGTGGGGACGGGTGGGCGGCTGAGGGCGTCGTCCGACGGGACTGGCTGGTGCAACAACGTCACACCCGCCGCTTCGTACGGTGGTTCGCCGCCCTCAGCGTTGCGTCGATGCGTTCCTCCTGTGTCGCCGGGCGGAGCAGTGCCGGGTCGGCCTCCCACTCGCGGCCGCCGCCCACCGGGCGCAGCATCGCGTACGGGCCCGCCTTGTCGCGGTACTCCCCCACCTTGCGCGTACCCGGGTCGTAGACGAGCGCCCCCGGCCTCAACTGCCCTGCTTCGTCCGCCATTTCCACTCCGTACGTTCTTTGCCATTCGCACCTGCCAGGGGCGCATGACTCGTTACTCTGGGTGAATCAAGCGTTGCGTAGCGGAGCGTGGCGTTTCAACGCCGGACGCGTGCCACTGGCCCACTGTCACGGAGGGAAGTTGTGAGCCGACGTAATGCCGAGGGGGGATCGGCCGCCACCACCGGGGCCGTTTTCGGGGAGCTGCTCAAGCACTTCCGTGAGGCGGCGGGGCTGACGCAGGAGGGGCTGGCGAAGGAGATCCCTTGCGATCGCTCGCATGTGGCGCGGGTGGAGGCGGGTACGCGGGTCCCGCAGGACACGTTCGCCAAGAAGTGCGATGAAGTGCTGGATACGGGTGGGGTGTTGCTGCGGTTGTGGGGGCGGATTGATTGGTATCCGCAGGTGGAGCATCCGGATTGGTTTCGGCGGCGGGCCGAGATGGATGCGGTGGCAGCAGAGCTGCACGAGTATCAGGAGCAAGTCATCCCAGGGCTGTTGCAGACAGAGGACTACGCGCGAGCACTGCTCTCCCAGACCGCGAATGGCGACGAGGTGGAAGAGCGGGTCCGGGCGCGACTGAGCCGACAGCAGCGCTTCCTCGCCGACGACGGGCCGCTGTACGTCGCTGTACTGGACGAGAGCTGTCTACGTCAGGTGATCGGGAGCCCGGCCGTGATGCGCGACCAGTGCGCCCACTTGCTGAAGGTCGGCCAGCGCCCCAACATCCGCGTTCAGGTCGTCCCGGCCAACTGCATCGGCGTCGTCCGCCCCACGACATCCATGTCGCTGATCACGCTGCCCGGCGGAGAGCGTTGGGTCTACTCGGAATCGCTGAGCCGTGGTCATTTCAACAATGATCCGGACATCTACGCGCTCCATAACCGAACCTATGATGTCTTGAGGGCCGACGCTCTGTCTGCCCCGAAGTCTGCCGCTTGGATCGGCGAGACGATGGAAAGGTACGGGCGCGATGGACAGGATCGACCTCAGCACGGCGACCTGGATCAGGAGCAGCTACAGCGGCAACGACGGCGGCAACTGCGTCGAAATGGCGACCTGGGTCAAGAGCAGTCACAGCGACTCCAACGGCGGCAACTGCATCGAAGTAGCCCCCGATTTCCCCACCGTCGTCCCCGTCCGCGACAGCAAAACCCCTGACGGACCGGTGCTGTTGATCAACCGGTCCGCCTGGTCGTCCTTCATCTCCGCCGTACGGAACTGACTACGGCCTCTGACTGGTCGTATCCACAACTCCCCGCGCGAGCACAGCGGTCGAGCTGACGAGTTCGCCCGCCTCCAGCGGGTCACACTTCCGCTTCGGTGCCGCGAGGTTGACCACGCTCTCTCCCAGGTACGCCAGCGACCTCTCGTCGAAGATCAGCTCGGCACGCGCCGGACCCTGCGACCCGCGGATCGCAGTGCCGATGGCACCGGACGTGTCCATCACGACGGCGACACCGGTGCGACCCGCAGCGTCCTTCGCGTCGTCTACGGCCATCACGCCGGGAATCTCGGCGATCGCCCGGTACAGCGCGGCGGCAACCTTCGGTGGGAGGAGGCTGGTGGTGAGCAGGTTGCCGGCCTTCGCGAAGGCGTTCACGTCCGCGGACTTGGCGCCGGACGGCTTCTCGCCGGGGTCGAGGCCGTAGAGCCAGCGGCGCATGGCCTCGGGGTCGGTGGGGAGTTCTTCGGCCTGCCGGTAGAAGTTGACCGTGTTCTTGCCGGGCAGTTGGGGGGCAAGAGACTGCTCGGGCTCCTCGCCGTTGCTCTTGGGCTTCCGGGACAGCCCCTCACGCCGGCCGTCGACGGACTCCCAGAGTTCGCGTACGCCGGTCTCGTAACCCTCGAGGGTCATGGAACAGCCGTCGGGCACGCCCTTTTCGGGCTTCCAGTGGTAGGTCTCGCGCTTCGTGTAGATGAACTGGTCGTTCTTGATCTCGCCTGGCGCTTCCTCCCCGGCCGCCGCAGCAAGCCGTTCCAGCAGCGGGTCGGGGTCCACTGTGATCGTCGGCTGTGACATGGGGCTGCTGGTGCCTCCCGGCCGGGCGTCGCGGGTGACGCCTACTCCCACCGCGATGGCGATGGTGAGGGTCGCGGCCGCCAAGGGGGCCACGAAGGCGGGGCGGCGCCAGAAGGTCCGTACCGGCTGATCCCGGTCCTCTTCCGAACCACTCCCGCGCTCTTGTGCTGTGCCGATCTCGCGCATCAGATGCTCCCTCAGGACGCGGTGACGGCCCGGCGGGAGGTCCTTCTCGGGAATCTCGCTCACTGGTTGTTCCCCTCCTGGATGGGCCCGGCCATGGGTGTGTGGCCGCCTTTCATCTGTCCGCGCCCGGCGGCGAGTTCCGCGGCGAGCTTCGTACGGGCCCGGGAGAGCCGGGAGCGTACGGTGCCGACCGGGACGCCCAGCGCCTCGGCGGCAGCCGCGTAGTCGAGGCCGCCCCAGGCGCACAGGGCGAGCACCTCGCGCTCGGGGCGGCGCATGCGATCGACGGCGACGCGTACGGCCCTGAGGTACGCCAAGTCGTCGATGCGTCCGGCTACTTCGTCGGCGAAGTCGCGCTCGTCCTCGGCGGGTGGCAGCCGGGACACGGCGGCCGCGTGTCTGCGGGTGGCCCGGCGGGTGTTGCGGGCCACGTTCGTGGCGATGCCGAGCAACCACGGGCGCGGCGAACCGCCCTCCTCGTCCAGGCGTTCCCGCAGCCGCCAGGCCTCCAGGAACGTCAGCGACACGATGTCCTCGGCCGTCGACCAGTCGGCGGTCAGCCGGAACGCATGGTTGTAGACGGAGCGTGCGTAGGCGTCGAAGAGCTCGCCGAACGCCTCCGCGTCTCCGGCCCGGATACGCGCGCGCAGTTCACGCCGTTCCGGGCGGTCCCCCCTGTTTGTCTCCACGTATCCCACCTGTCCGTACGACGAAGGCCGGTTCCCGTGACGTATGTCACACGGAACCGGCCTCGTGGGTGGAGCGCTGCGCTCAGCCGACGTCGGCGTACGAGTGCTTGCCGCTCACGAAGATGTTCACGCCGTAGTAGTTGAACAGCCAGCAGGCGAAGGCGGCGAGGGCGATGTACGCGGCCTTGCGGCCCTTCCAGCCGGCCGTGGCCCTGGCGTGCAGATAGCAGGCGTACGCGACCCAGGTGATGAACGCCCAGGTCTCCTTGGGGTCCCAGCCCCAGTAGCGGCCCCACGCGTCGCCCGCCCAGATCGCGCCGGCGATGATCGTGAAGGTCCACAGCGGGAAGACGGCGGCGTTCACGCGGTACGCGAACTTGTCGAGGGAGGCCGAGGCGGGCAGCCGCTCCATGACGGAGGTCGCGAAACGGCCGGGCGTTCCGCCGCTCGCCAGCTTGTTCTCGTACGAGTCCTTGAAGAGGTACAGGATCGTGCCGACCGCACCCACGTAGAAGACGGCGCCGCAGAAGATCGCGGTGGAGACGTGGATGTAGAGCCAGTACGAGTCGAGGGCGGGAACCAACTGGTCGCTGGCGGTGTACAAGACGGTGACGGCGAGACCGAGGTCGAGGAGGACCGAGGTGACCAGAGGGAGGCCGAGCCAGCGGACGTTCTTCTTCAACGCGAGGAGGGAGAGGTACACGCCTACGGCAACGGTGGAGAAGGTGATGTTGAACTCGTACATGTTGCCCCACGGCGCCCGCTGCACCGAGAGGGCCCTTGTGAGCACTCCGCCGAACTCGATGAGGAAGGCGAGCACGGTGAGCGATACGGCGATACGTCCGTAGAGGTCGCCCTGTTCGTCCCCGCCGTGCGCGCCGGGGCCGTCCGGCACGTCCCGCGCACCGGCGGCGGCCCGTGTGACGACCTTGGGCCGCTCCAGTACGGCCGTGCCACCGGCTTTCTTCACGGTGACCTCGGGCGCGCCGGCCTTCTTGGCGTCCTTCTTCGCACCCTTCGCGTCAGGGGTGAGCGCGGCTGCCGTGCGGCTGACCTTGCTGCGGCTGCCGAAGGTCCACTCGGCGATGTAGGCGAAGAAGGCCAGCGTGTAGACGGCCATCGCGGAGTAGATCAGCGTGTTGCTGAGGTTCGCGAGGTTTTCGTTTGTCGCGGCGGCGAGAGTCACTTGTCAGCCCCTTCGGCAGGTACGGCTTGGGGGTCGGGGGTGGGGTCAGCTTCGGAAGTCTTGGCGCCGGCCGTGGGCTTGGCGTCCGGATCCTTGGCGTCCGGCTCGGGCTCGGCGTCTGGATCCGGTGCGCCAGGAGCCGTGTCATACAGGACAGCTGCCAAGTCGCCCAGTTCCTGGGGGACCTTCGCGGACTCGCTGCGGCCGAGGCCGGCCATCTCGACGACCGTGACTCCGTCCGCACCCTTGGTCGCGCGCACCCAGACGCGGCGGCGCTGGATGAAGAGGGACGCGGCGAGGCCGAAGATAGCGGCCACGGATCCGGTCAGGGCCCAGCCGCTGCCGGGCTCGTGGGTGACCTGGAAGCCGGCCCACTCCTTGACGTCCTTCTCGAAGGTGATCGAGCCGTTGCCGCCGGGGAGTTTCATGGTCTCGCCGGGCAGGAGCCGCTGCTTGAGCAGGTTGCCCTTGGAGTCCTTGAACTCCTTCATGTTGGTCCTGTCGAGCTGGTACACGCTCTGCGGGAGGCCCGAATTGACGCCCAGGTCGCCGTGGTAGGCGGAGAGCGCCAGTACCGGGAAGTCCAATGCCGGGAACTGGGACAGCATCTGGCCCTGGCCCGCACCGGCGAAGGTCGGCACGAAGAAGGCGTTGAAGCCGAGCTGTTCCTTCCTGCCCTTGGCGTTCGTGTAGCCGTCGAGGACCTTGATCGCTCCGGAGGAGGTGACGTTCGAGTCGAGCGGCAACAGCGGCACGGCCTGGCTGTAGACAACGTCGCCCTTGGCGTCCCGGACGGTGACGACAGGAGCGTAACCATGACTGACGAGGTAGAGGTTCGAGCCGTCAAGCCTCAGCGGATCGGTCGGCCCGATCTTGGCCTTCTCCTCCTTGCCGTCGGCACCCTCGCTGTAAGTGACGGACGCCTCGTAGACGCGTGGCGTGCCCCTGTTGGGCCCCGTCCTTGCGTACGTGCCCTTGAAGTCCTTCAGGGTGAAGCTGAACGGCGGCAGGTCGTCGGTGCTGAAGAGATTCCCGGACTTGAAGTCGTCGTACTGCGTGAGGGTGTTGGCGAATCCGTCGCCCTCGACGATCAGTTTGTTGCCCTCGGACCTGAAGAGCTGGCCCCAGGCGAAGGCGATCAGCATCACGATCAGCGCGATGTGGAAGGCGAGGTTGCCGACCTCACGGAGGTAGCCCTTCTCGGCGGCGACGGCGTCGCCGGCGGTGTGCGCGCGGAAGCGCCGCTTCTTCAGCAGCGTGAGCGCGGCCTCGCGGACCTGCTCGGGTTCGGCCTCGGTCCGCCATGTCGTGTACGCGGGCAGCCGGGTCAGTCGGCGGGGCGCGCCGGGCGGCCGACCGCGCAGCTGGCCGACGAACTGCCAGGTGCGGGGCACGATGCAGCCGATGAGCGAGATGAACAGCAGGATGTAGATCGCCGAGAACCACACGGAGCTGTAGACGTGGAACAGCCCGAGATTCTCGTAGATCGGCGTCAGCGTCGGGTGATCCTTGGCGAACTGCTCCACCTTCATCGCGTCGGTCCCGCTCTGCGGGATCAGCGAGCCGGGAATCGCGCCGAGCGACAACAGGAAGAGCAGGAGCAGCGCGACCCGCATGGAGGTGAGCTGCCGCCAGAACCAGCGGGCCCAGCCGATGACGCCCAGCGAGGGCAGGTTGGGTGCGTCCTCGCGGGGGGCGGTGGAGAGCTGGGAGCCGGCGGCGCCGAGGTCGTTGTCGTCGCGTACGGCCGTGTTGTCGTCCCGTACGGCGGTGCTGTCGTCCTGCGCGGCGGCGCCCTTGCCGGTGTCAGTGGTGCTCATGGATCAGACCCCTACGACGAAGCCGTTGGACCAGACCTGCATCTCCTGCACGAGGCGGTCCCACGCGCCCGTCAGCAGGAGCACTCCGGTCAGGATCATCATGGTGCCGCCGATGCGCATCACCCAGACATAGTGGCGCTTGACCCAGCCGAAGGCACCGAGCGCCTTGCGGAAGGCGACAGCGGCGAGCACGAAGGGCACGCCGAGGCCGAGGCAGTACGCGACGGTCAGTATGGCCCCGCGGCCCGCGCTCGCCTGGCTGGAAGAGAGGGCCAGCACGGAAGCGAGGGTCGGGCCGATGCAGGGCGTCCAGCCGATCCCGAACAGCGCGCCGAGGACGGGGGCACCCACCAGTCCCGTCACCGGCCGCTTGTGGAACCGGAATTCACGCTGGGTGAGCCAGGGCATCAGGCCCATGAAGAAGATGCCCATGAGGATCATGAGCCCGCCGAGCATCTTGGAGAGGGTGCTCTGGTGCTCCAGCAGGGTCGAGCCGAAGTAGCCGAAGAGCGCTCCGCCGGAGACGAACACGGCGGTGAAGCCGAGCACGAAGAGGGAGGCGCCCACGACCATGCGCCCACGCCGGGCCTCGGCCAGGTCGGTGCCGGTGACTCCGGTGACGTACGAGAGGTAGCCGGGTACGAGCGGCAGGACGCACGGCGAGAAGAAGGACACGAGGCCGCCGAACATGGCGACCGGCAGGGCGAGCAGCAGGGCCCCGCTGACGATGGTGGCGTTGTTGTCTGTGGCTGCGGCGAGGAGGGACACGAGCGGTCACTTCTCCGCGAGGATCGGCTTGATCATCTTGCGGAGCGTCTCCTCGCTGAGCGGCTGCAGCGAGCGCGAGGCGATGTTGCCCTCCCGGTCGATGACGATCGTGGAGGGGATCGCCTGCGGGTTGAGCGTGCCCTTTTCGAAGCGGAGCATGAGCTTGCCCGTCGGGTCGTACAGGCTGGGATAGGTGACCCCGTACTCCTTCTCGAAGGCCACCGCTGGTTTGGTGCTGGTGTCGCGGGTGTTGATGCCGACGAACTGTACGCCCTGGTCCTTGAGGTCTTCGGAGACCTTGACGAAGTTCTTGGCCTCCAGGCGGCAGGGCCCGCACCAGGAGCCCCAGACGTTGAGGACGACGATGTCGCCCTTGTAGTCGGCGACATCGAGCTGCTCGCCGTCGATGGTCTTGCCGGACAGCTCGGGGGCTGCTGCCCGCTCAGCCTTCTCGACGGAGGCGATGCCGTCGGTGCCGGTGACGAAGCCGGTGTTGCCCGACCCTCCGGACGTTCCGCCCGACCCGCATGCGGTCAGCACCAGTGCCGCGACGGCGGCCCCGCTGGTGAACAGGGCGGCGCGACTACGCGTACGACTGGACGGGCGGGTGCGGTTCGAGCGCTGGGGGTCGTGGCTTGCGGCACTCATGTGAAAAGTTTCGCATGTCCGTTCCGGGGATCTTGCGCACCCCCCTCACGGGTGGAAACCCGCATTTCAGGCCGCGTTTTCGGACCCTCCCTCGGCTCCCTGCTCGGCTCCCTTCGAGGGGCTCGCGGCGACATCCCCGAGGTATGCGTTCCAGCCGCCCACCGGCTCCTGCCCGACATCCAGCGCCCGAAGCTTCTCGAGCACTTCCGGCTTCTGTACGTCCAACCAGTCCACGAACTGCCGGAACGACACGAGGCGTACGTCCTTCTTGCCGGCCATGTGCTTCAGGGCTCCCTCGACGGCGTCCATGTAGATGCCGCCGTTCCAGTCCTCGAAGTGGTTGCCGATGAAGAGGGGCGCGCGATTCGTCTCGTATGCCCGCTTGAATCCGGCGATGTACGCCTCGGTGGCCTGCTTGCGCCAGCCCGGGTAGTTGGCGGGCGGGGCCTTGGTGGAGTTGAGGGACTGGTTGGCGAGGATGTTGTAGTCCATCGAGAGGACCTCGAAGGTGTGGCCGGGGAACGGGATCGACTGGAGCGGCAGATCCCACAGGCCCTGGTTCTTCCCGGGCCATTGCTGGCGGCCGCCGGGCGAGGAGGCGTCGTAGCGCCAGCCGAGTTCGCGGGCGGTGGGCAGCAGGTTCTCCTGGCCGAGCAGACAGGGCGTACGGCCGCCGATGAGTTCCTTCTCGTAGTCGAAGGGCAGCGCGGGCAGATCGGTCCAGCCCGTGTTCGTACGCCATTCCTTGACGAAGGACTTCGCCTGGTCGATCTCGCTGCGCCACTGCTTGGGCGTCCAGTTGGCGACGGTGCCGGTGCCGCCGCAGAAGTGGCCGTTGAAGTGCGTGCCGATCTCATGGCCGTCTAGCCAGGCCTGCCGTATGTACTTCAGCGTCGACTTGACGTGGTCGTCGGTCAGATAACCGATGTCGGAGGCGCCCGGCGCATTGTTCGGCGGAAGGTACTTGCGCTTTTTCGACTCGGGCAGGAGATACAGCCCGGTGAGAAAGAACGTCATGTGTGCGTCGTGCTCTTTGGAGAGGTTCAGGAACCGCTCGAAGAGTCCGTTGCCGACGTCTCCGGCACCGTCCCAGGAGAACACCACGAACTGCGGCGGGGTCTGGCCGGGTTCGAGGGGTTCGGGCTTGGCGGGCTGGCGGGGCTGCTTGCCGGTGTAGGCAGTGGAGCCGTCGCCTATGGGACGGTCGGTGCTCCCTTTGCCCTTGTCCTTGCCGGAGTCTTTTTCGGAACCCTTGTCACTGCCGAAACCGTTTTCCAATTCGGTACCGCAGCCCGCAAGTCCCACAGCCGCCGCAGCACCGGCTCCGAGTCCCAGCATTCCCCGTCGTGTGATGTGGCGCATTTCCGCCCCGTTCGTCGCGCTGTTCCATGCCGGATGACACCGGATTAGAGGGCGCGACGAACATGGGGGTTGCTGGAAAGCGCGTCACAATTCCCGTGCGGGACGGGGATGAACTTGTTACAGAGGAAATGGAACGAGAGGGCGTGATGATCCGTCGCCTACGCGCCGAAGGCTTTGTCTTTGCCCTTGACCGGCTTCGCCCCCGCCAGCAGATGCGCGGGTACGAGATCCCGGGCGGGCTCGCTGTAGCCGACGGAGACGATCTTGTCGTCCTGGTAGGTGAAGGTCGTCAGCGAGGCGAGGGTGCACTGGCGCTTGCGCGGGTCGTGCCACAGCCGCCGCCGCTCCACGTAGCTGCGCACGATCCAGATCGGCAACTGGTGCGAGACGCACACCGCTTCATGCCCGCGCGCCGCGTCCTTGGCGGCGTCCAGCGCCCCCATCATCCGTACGACCTGCTCCAGATACGGCTCACCCCAGGACGGCTTGAAGGGGTTGAAGAGATGCTTCCAGTTCTCGGGCCGTCGCAGCGCGCCGTCGCCGACGCCGAAGGTCTTGCCCTGGAAGACGTTGCCCGCCTCGATCAGCCGGCGGTCGGTCGCGAGGTCGAGGCCGTGGCTCTCGGCGATCGGGGTGGCTGTCTCCCGCGCCCGCTCCAGCGGGGAGGCGACGACGTGCGTGATGTCCCGGGGGGCGAGGTGCTCGGCGACCCGTTCGGCCATCCGCAGCCCGAGCTCGGACAGGTGGTAGCCGGGCAGGCGCCCGTACAGGATCCCGTCCGGGTTGGCGACCTCGCCGTGCCGCACCACGTGTACGACGGTGATGTCACTCATGCTGCCGTGGCCTCCGCTGCTGCCCGTGCCGCCGCCGGAAGGGCGTCGGCGATCCGCTGGACCGCCCGCTCGTCGTGCGCCGTCGAGACGAACCAGGACTCGAAGGACGACGGGGGCAGATAGACGCCCTGCGCCAGCATCGAGTGGAAGAAGGCGGTGAAGCGGTACGACTCCTGCGCCTTCGCGTCCTCGTAGTTCCTGACGGGGCGGTCGGTGAAGAACACGGAGAACATACTCGAGGCGTTCTGCACCCGGTGCGCCACACCTTCCTTGGTGAGCGCGTCCGACACCAGCGTACGGAGCTGCTCGGACACCGCGCCGACCTTCTCGTACGCCGCGTCGTCGAGGAGCCGCAGTTGGGCGAGGCCGGCGGCGGTGGCGACCGGGTTCCCGGAGAGGGTGCCGGCCTGGTAGACGGGCCCGGCAGGCGCGAGGTGCGCCATGACGTCGGCGCGGCCGCCGAAGGCCGCGGCCGGGAAGCCGCCGCCCATGACCTTGCCGAAGGTCATGAGATCGGGACGTACGCCATCGATTCCGAACCATCCGGACTTACTGGTCCGGAACCCGGTCATGACCTCGTCGGAGATGTACAGCGCGCCGTTGTCCGCACAGGCGTCCTTCAGCCCCTGGTTGAAGCCGGGCTCCGGCGGCACGACGCCCATGTTCCCGGGCGAGGCCTCGGTGATCACGCAGGCGATCTGGCCGGGGTGGGCGCGGAAGGCCTCGCGCACGGCGTCGAGATCGTTGTACGGGAGGACGATGGTGTCCCCGGCCTGGGCGCCCGTGACGCCGGGGGTGTCGGGCAGCGCGAACGTGGCGAGTCCGCTGCCCGCGGCGGCGAGCAGGGCGTCCACATGCCCGTGATAGCAGCCGGCGAACTTGATCACCTTGGCCCGTCCCGTGTAGCCGCGGGCGAGACGGATGGCGGACATGGTCGCCTCGGTGCCGCTGGAGACGAGCCGGACCTGGGCGACGGGCTCGACCCGGGCGACGATCTCCTCGGCGAGCGCGACCTCGCCCTCACCGGGCGTACCGAAGGACGTACCGCGAGCCACGGCGGCCTGGACCGCCGCGATCACTTCCGGGTGGGAGTGGCCGAGGATCATCGGCCCCCAGGAGCAGACGAGGTCCACGTACTCCCTTCCGTCGGCGTCGGTCAGGTACGGACCGGTGCCGGACACCATGAACCGGGGCGTACCACCCACGGCGCTGAACGCTCGCACGGGAGAGTTCACGCCGCCGGGTGTGACGGCCGCCGCACGGTCGAAAAGAGCATGAGAAACTGGGGCGTCGTATTCGTACGGATAGTTCACACAGCCATGGTGTCAGAGGCCTCGAAGATCCTGCGGACAGGTGTTTCAACGCACGTTTCGGCGCGCGGTCGCGGGGGAGGTCACTGACATGATGATCGGGTTGCGTGGCGGAGATGGCGCACCTTAGATAAGCAGTCGGGTGGAGATATGCATCGCGGTGGCGGACTGGGCGAGGGGACCGACGACCTCGGTCCTCGGCGTGCCCAACGGGGAAGGCACCGGCGCGAGGCGGAAGCGGCGGCCGAGACACGCGAAACCCGCGAGGTACGGCAGACGGAGAGTGAGCCCGAGCCGGGCGAGCGGATCGACGGCCTCAACGGGATCCGTCGGATCGACGCCTCACGGGCAGGGAGCAGGAATGGTGGCCGGGTGGGGGTGACGTACAAATACTTCGGGGCCCCGGACGGCGCGACAGCCGCTCGCGTCCCCATCTCCATGCGCCCAGAGGAACTCGGCGGCGACGAGCTCGGCATGAACGGCATGTTCACGAAGATCAAGCCGGAGACGATGGCCGCGATGGTCCTCACGGGCATAGAGGGTGTACCGCTGAACAAGGTCCCTCCGCTCGAACTCGTAGTCCTTCACCCGGACTACGCCGTAGTCAAGCTCCCCATGACGGTCGTAGATCCCCTACGCGGAATAGGCGAGGAAGCGGTCGGCGCGGCGGCCTTCATCTGGTCGACGGTCCCGGACCGGGGCGGACCGCGGGACGCGTTCAATGTGTACCAACTGCTGCACGAGTGGCAGGACTTCAGCCATCGGCTGCATGAGGCGGGGCATCAGCCGTACTGCCTTGTGTGGCCCTGATCTGGGGTTTCGCTGGTAGCGGGCGAGGTCTTCGGGCCTCGCCCTTTTCAGTGCCGGAGCGGGGCCGTCAGGCGACGCGGTGCGCCGCGCGCGACCTCCGGCTGCTGTGAACGCGCGTCGGTGAGAGGGTTCGGCGCCCACGCTCCCCACCGGCCGGGCATCACAAGAGTGCTGCCCTTCCCCCGTGGCGGGTGAGGCGCGAGGCGCGTACTTCGGATGCGATGGGCAGGAGCGGCGGGGCGTGTGCCGGCCACTGCCCGGCCGACTCCGCCGGCGTACCGGCCGACTCGGCGAGGTGGACAGCGTGAAGCACTGGCGGGCTCTGATCGTCCTCGGTACGGCTCAGTTCCTGATGGTCCTGGACACCTCCGTCATGAACGTGTCCATCAGTCAGCTGGTCGAGGACTTCGACACGGAGGTCACCGCCATCCAGGCCGTCATCACTCTGTACGCGCTGGTCATGGCGGCGTTCATGATCATCGGCGGCAGGTTCGGGGACATCCTGGGGCGTCGTCGCATGTTCCTCCTGGGGCTGGTCGTCTACGGCGTGGGGTCGGTCCTGACCGCCGTGGCACCCACTCTGTGGGTCCTCACGCTGGGCTGGTCCGTCATCGAGGGCCTGGGAGCCGCCATGGTGCTGCCGGCCATGGCCGCCCTCGTCGCGGAGTCGTACCGCGGGAAGGACCGGGCCGTCGCCTACGCGGTCATCGGCGGGCTCGCCGGCGCCGGGATCGCGGTCGGACCGCTGCTGGGCGGCTGGGTGACGACGTACCTGACCTGGCGGCTGGTCTTCGCCGGCGAGGTCGTGGTCGTCGTGGCCGTCCTGTTGTGCCGCCGGGTGATCGCGACGCCCGCCCCGACCGGCCCGCGTCCCCGGCTGGACGGCGTCGGTGCGGTGCTCTCCGCGGCCGGACTGGGGCTGGGCGTGCTCGGGGTGCTGCAGAGCAGCACCTGGGGATGGGTGCAGCCCCGCAACCCTCCCTTCACCGTCTTCGGCTTCGCCCCGACGCTGTTCGTCGTCGGCGCCGGGGCGGCCGTCCTGGCCCTCTTCCGGCACTGGGAGCGACGGCGGGAGCACCAGGGCGCCGACCCCCTTGTGCACCTGTCCCTGCTGGGCAGACCCGTACTTCGGTCCGGCCTGATGACACTGCTGAGCCAGAACATCATCCTGCTGGGGCTCTTCTTCACCATCCCGCTGTACCTGCAGGTGGTTCAGGGATTCGACGCCTTCGAGACGGGGCTGCGCCTGCTCCCCGTGTCCGCCACCATGCTGGTGACCTCTCTTTCCGCGTCCTCGCTGGGACGGGTGTGGGGGCCGCGCAGGGTGGTCCGACTGGCCCTGGCGACCCTGGTGGCGGCCATCGTGTGGCTGCTGGCCACCATCGACCCGGTGATCGACGACGCGCAGTTCGCCGGAGCCATGGCCCTGCTGGGCGTGGGCGTCGGCCTGCTCGCCTCGCAACTGGGCAACGTCGTCCAGTCCGGCGTCGGTGACGAGGAACGCAGTGAGGCCGGAGGGCTCCAGTTCACGGCACAGAATCTGGGCTCGGCGCTGGGCACCGCGCTCATCGGGTCGATCCTCATCGGTGCGCTGGCCCACGCCTTCACCACGCAGGTGGACGACAACCCGCAGCTGTCCGAGGAGACCCGTGAGCAGGTCGGTATCGCTCTCCAGGCCGGGGTCGCCTTCGTCTCCACCGATCAGGTGCGCTCGGCGGCCGAGCGTGCCGGGCTGCCGCAGTCCGAGGTCGACGCCGTCGCGGACTCCTACGCCTCCGCGCAGTTGGACGGCCTGAAAGCGGCGATCCTTGCCACCGGCGGTATCGCTCTCGCCAGCTTCCTGGTCAGTCCGCACCTGCCGACCGCCCGGGACAGCCGTCCGCGGCAGCCGGACACCGATGCTGCGGCGGGGGCGACCGGATCGACGCGCTGAGTCCGGAGGGAGTCACCGTGTCCAGGACCAGGACCAGGACCAGGACCAGAGCCAGGACCGAGTCCGGGACCGGCCCGACCACGGCCCGCGGGGAGCGCCGTGCCGAGCGCCGTGCCGAGCATCGGGCCCGCGCGGACTACACGGGCGGCGTCTACGGATCCATGCTCGCGGCCTCCGTGGTGATCGGCGCCGGAACGCTGGGCGAGTTCCCGCGCACCGAGCTGGTGCTGCTGCTGTTGCTCACCGGCGTGGTGTTCTGGATCGCGCATGTGCATGCCCAGTTGTTCGGGGCGCGCTTGTCGCAACAGGCTCTGGACCGCCGTGTCGTGCTGCACGTGTGCCGTGACGAGTGGCCGATCGTCAAGGCCGCCGTCCCGCCCGCCGCCGCGGTCGCCGTCAGCCCGCTCCTGGGCCTGGACGTGCGAGGTGCCCTCTGGCTGGCTCTCTCCGTCGCCGTGGCCGGCCAGGTGGGCTGGTCCGTGGCCGCGGCACGCCGCGCCGGTGCTTCGCGGCGGCTTGTGGCCGCCACCGCATCCATCAACCTGTTGCTCGGCCTGCTGATCGTCATCTTCAAGATCGTTCTGAAGCATTGATCTGTGGCTTCCATCGCCGGGCGACGGGTCACCTGTACCGGGTGAGGCCCGAAGGAGGGAGGAAGCGGACGATCGTAGGAAGTGCCCCGTCCACCTGTCCCAGGCAGCCGAGGGGAGGACAGCTCATGCGCTACGAGATCCGAGTCGAAGGTCACCTGTCGGAAACGCTGGCCAAAGCCTTCCCGGAGCTGGGCCACGTGGTGATGTCCGGTCAGACCGTCCTGTTCGGCACTGTTATGGACGAGGCGCACCTGTACGGGCTGCTGGCGCGCTGCCAGTCACTGGGACTGCGCGTCATGGAGATGCGGCAGGTGCCGGAGTGACGGACCGGGCGGTGTGCGATACCGCATCACTCCTAGGGCCACGAGCAACCGGCCGGCCCGCTGGACGGCAAACTGTGCACATGTCCTGATGGCGGTGTCCGTGCCGGAATACCCCTGGAACTGCGATGCTCCCGCCCAGGCGCCGTGGGGCACACGCTCCCCTGCCCTTGCCTCCTCATTGACGCGTCCTCATTGACGCCGGGCGACCTCGCGTGGTGACCGGGCAAAGGTCCTCAGAGCCGCTCAGCCCTGATCCTGCCGGAGCGGCAGGCGGCTTCCAGCGCCTCCGAGTCCCGCTCGTTCTGGTCGGCGTAGGACTGGGCGAACCCGGTGAGCGCCCGGTCGAACCGGTCGCTGCCGCCCAGGTAGGCGGCGAGGGCGACGGGATCGCCCGAGCGGGCGTGGGCCCGTGCCAGGGATGCCCCGCACAGCCGTCCGAAGAGGGAGAGCAGGCGCGGTCCCATGGTCTCCGGCCGTGCGATGCCCTTCCAGTCCCATAGTTGGCGAACGTAGAAATCTCGGCCCTGCCCGTCGAGGCCCACGACGTGCGTCCAGCCAAGGAAGATGTCGCCGGCCGTCTGCATCAAGCGCTGTCCGGCCACCACCCGGCGGCCCTGGTTGTCATAGCGTTCGCCCCCCGTGTGTGCGGCCAGCACCGACTCCTGGGCCTCCTTGGCCTGTAGCAGAAGGGGATCGTCGTCGTCCCTGCCGAGCAGGAGCAGCACCCAGCAGCGCGTACCGACGCTGCCGACGCCGACCACCTTCCGGGCCATGTCCACCAGGCGGTAGTGGCGCAACAGGTGCCGGCGTTCGGACGGCAGGGTTCGTGCGTACCCGTCCAGGAGGGTCTGGAGTTCCTTCTCCTGCCCGGCTTCGGACGAGTCGGCGGGCAGCAGTTGGCCGAGCGGAGTGATCAGCGGTGGGTCTGGTGCGATGCGCCGGCCCTCGGCCGTGACGTGCGTGAGCTTCTCGTAGGCCCGGAGGTGCGTACGCGTGCGGGCCCGAGCCGTGGCCTCGGCGGTGCGGCGTCTGGCCTCCCTGTCCAGCGACTTGTCGTTCGACGAAGCCAGCAGTTCCCGCAGGCGGTCGGCGTCGTCCTGGGCGTACCAGATGTCCAGGGTGCGCATGCCGGCGAACTCGCGCATCCGGACCCGGTACGCCCGCACGCAGGCCCGCACGGTGCTGTTCTGTTCCTTGAGCGAGAAGCCGTTCGCGCGGGCTGCCGTCGCGAAACCGGCCGCCAGCCGCTTGACGTCCCATTCGAACGGCCCGGGCAGCGTTTCGTCGAAGTCGTTGATGTCGAAGACCAGACGACGCTCCGGCGAAGCGAGCAGCCGGAAGTTCAGCGGGTGGGCGTCCCCGCAGAGCTGCACCTGGAGCCCGGTGTTGGGGAGGGGCGCCAGGTCCACTGCCATGATCGCGGCCGCGCCGCGGTAGAAGCGGAACGGCGACTCGAGCATGCGGCCGTAGCGGATCGGCACCAACTCCGGTACGCGGTCAGCCGACTGATGCTCTATCACCTCGATGGGGTCGGGTCGCCGTGGCGCCGTCTCGTACCAGCCGTGGCACGAACGCGACGCCCGTCTGCGCGCGTTCCTGCCGTAGGCAGCTCGCTCGGCCGGTGACAGGGACGCGGTGAAAGCGCTGGGTACGGTCACGGTCCGGCCTCCCGGTCCGGTCTGCCGGCGTCTGTACCGGATCGCGGCTGAGCCGACGGCCCTCGGCGCTGTCGGCGCAGCCCCGCCTGGACCGCGCTCGCCAGCACCCGTGCGGCGACGCCCACGAGCAGCAGCCCTCCCGCCATCTGCAGCATCGTCAGCACTCGCCCGGTCTGGGAACGTGCCGTGATGTCCCCGTAGCCGACGGTGCTGAATGTGGTCAGAGTGAAGTACAAGGCGTCCGTCCTGGTCATCGGCTCGCTGAAGGAGCCCGGGGCGGAGCGGTCCAGCAGGTAGTAGGCGCCGGCGAAGAGGACCAGGAACAGCACCAGCGTGGCGGCCAGGGCCTCGACAGCCTTCAGGCGCGGGTGGGTCGAGCGCGCGATGGCCCGCACCTCCCACCCGAACACCAGCAGCACCGCCACCAGGCCGCACCCGAGCAGCACCGACGCACCAGCCGTACCGCGCTCGTCCAGGGGCAGCAGGTAGTAGGCGATGACGAGCCCGACGGCGATGAGCACGGCACGGGCGACGGCGACGACCGCCGCCCACCGGCGAGGGCGGAGCGGAAGGCGCCGCCGGTGCGCGTCCGGCCCGGACTTGGACTGGGCGCGGTCCGTCCGGGCAGTGCTCGGATCGCTCATCTCGTGTCTCTTCTTCCGTCCGGCCGGAAGGCCGATGGACCGGGCACCGGGCACCGGGCACCGGGCACCGGGAGATTCCCACCTCACCGCCACGGCGGCGTCGCCGGATCACCCGTGGTGGGTGACCCCGGCACCCGGTGACAGGCGTGAGCCTGGAACGGGTCAGGTCCTCGCACACCGCCCCATCACACACCGCCCCGCCGGCGGTACGGAGCGACCACCCATCACGGGAGGAGGAGCCATGACCATGCCGCACGGTCCGGCATCGCGGACCGGGCAGGAACACGAGCCCGACGGGACGGCTCCCGGTCCGCTGGACGACCCCGCGCAAACACTTGGGCGGCTAGGCCGTTCATGGACCTGGCTCCTGGGCTCGGCCGTCGCGACGCTGGTACCGGGCGTCCTGATACTGGTCTGGCCGGAGGGAACCCTGCACGTCCTCGCGGTCCTCATCGGCCTGTACCTGCTGGTGACCGGAGCGTTCCGGTTCGTGGCCGCCTTCGCGCGGGAGGGGCACGAACGGCTCCCGGGGCTGCTCCTGGCCGTGCTGTACGTCCTGGCCGGGGTGCTGTGCCTGCGGAACCCACTGCAGACCATCACCGCGCTCTCGCTGATCGTCGGGCTCGTCTGGCTCGTGTCCGGCATCCTCACCCTCTACACGGCCCTCGCCACGAAGGACCTGCCGCACCGTGGCGTCCTCCTGGGCACCGCGGTGCTCGGCATCGTCGCGGGGATCGTGGTGCTCGCCCTGCCGGCCGAGTCGGCCCGCGCCCTGACCCGACTGCTCGGCCTGTGGCTCGTCCTGCTCGCCCTGGCCGAGGCGGCGGTCGCCCTCGCGTGGCGGGCCGCGCTCCGAAAGACAGACACCACGGGGCCGCACGCCCCCGGCGAGACAGCATGACACCGCACACCGCACCCCCGCCGCTCCGGCGGGCGCGTCAGATGCACCGGAACCGGCCGGTCCCCCTCCACACCGTCATTCCGAGCGGCGACCGTCGCGGCCGGAACGGCGCGTAGGGATAAGGAGCACCCATGAACCCGGCCGCGCCCCCGGATTCGCCGGACTCCGGCGGAGCCTCGCACCAGAAACACGTCATGACCGCCGAGGAGCGAGCGGAATACGAGCGACTGCGCCGGCACGCGGCGGTGCGCCACCGGCGGGTACGCCGGGCCGGCTCCTCCGTCCTCCTCCTGCTGGCCCTGCTGCTGGCGCCCCTGGCCGTCGTCGCGGCCTGGGTCCAGGACACGGTCTCCGACAC
Source organism: Streptomyces ureilyticus (assembly GCF_011045025.1). GTDB lineage: Bacteria > Actinomycetota > Actinomycetes > Streptomycetales > Streptomycetaceae > Streptomyces > Streptomyces ureilyticus. The sequence goes on along the minus strand of NZ_JAAKZX010000069.1, from coordinate 15,527 downwards.
CGACAGGTACGTGGAGACCGTCGCGCCGCTGGCGTCCGAGCCGCCCGTGCAGGAGGTCGTGATCAACCGGCTCACGGACCGCGTGGTGGACAACGTGGACGTCGAGGCGGTGACGGACTCTCTCACCCGGGTCCTCCAGGACGCCGGGGCACCACCCCGCGTCGTGGAGGGGGCCGAGTCCCTCGAGGGTCCGCTGCGCAACGCGGTCAGGACCGTTGTGGACCGCACCGTGACCCGCGTGATCACCAGCGACGCCTTCCAGCAGGTGTGGGAGGGCGCCAACCGACGGTCGCACGCCGCGGTGGTGAACATGCTCACCGGTGAGAGGGAGGGTGCCGTCCGCGCCGAGGGCGACACCGTCCGACTGGACGTGGGGGCGGTCGTCGACGAGGTACGGGAGCGGCTCGTCGACGCGGGCTTCGACAAGGCCGCCGCCATCCCGGACACCGACCGGACGATCACGCTCTTCCACACCGAGGAACTGGGCAAGGCGCAGGACATGATGCGACTGCTGGACATCCTCGGCACCTGGCTGCCTGTCCTGACCGTCGTGCTCGCCGCGCTCGCCGTGTGGACCGCTCCGGCACACCGGGTGATGCTGATGATCACCGCGACGGGTGTCGGCGTGATGATGGTGGTGCTGCTCGTCACGCTGGCCGTGGTCAGACGGGTCTATCTGGACTCGGTCCCGCCCACGACGCTGCCCACCGACGCGGCGGCAGCGATCTACGACACGTTCGTCCGGTTCCTGCGCGACAGCACGCGCACGCTGCTGGTCGTCGCGGTGGTCACGGCACTGGTGGCGTACCTGTACGGTCCCGGACGTCCAGCCCGCGCCGTCCGCACGGCGGCGGACAGGGGCACGACGGCCGCCGGCCGGGGGGTGCGCCGCGCCGGACTGCGCACCGGGGCCACCGGACGCTGGCTGACAGACCACCGGGCATGGACCACGGGTGTCGTCATCGCGGCGGGAGCGCTGGCTCTGGTGCTCTGGAACCACCCCACGGTCGGAGCCGTGGCCCTCGTCCTCGGCATCGCCCTGGCCGTCCTGATCATCCTGGCGATCCTCGCGGCGGCCGCCGGACCGGCCGACCGGGCAGCAGAGGAGGCGGCGGAACGGGCGGCCCCGTGAGCCATGGTCGGGAAGCCCGGCCCCGGACGCACGGCCCGCAGGCACCCGGCGTCCCGCAGGCACAGGGCCGCGCGGGTATCGGCGGCCCTGCGGTCCGGAGCCGCAGCCCGGCTGCTGTCCCGCCTGTCGGCCCTCAACGTCGTGGAGGGCTCCGTACGGCTCGCCGCGCAGGCGTTCCTCACCGCACTTCCGTTGCTGATGACCGTCGCGGCGTTCGCCCCCGGCTGGATGAAGGACCTGCTGGCCGACTCCCTCCGTGCGGTTCTGGGGGTGCGCGGCGACACCCTCGACGAACTGCGCCAGGTCTTCTCCGCGACCGGCACACCACGGGACGCCGCCGGAGCCGTGGGCGTCGTGGTGACACTGGTGTCGGCCACGGCGTTCAGCCGGGCGCTTCAGGCGGTGTGCGAGCGGTGCTGGCGCCTGCCGCGTGCCCCGGTGCGGACCGCGGTCTGGCGCTGGCTGCTGTGGCTGGTCGTCTGGCTGGGCTTCCTCCTGCTCCAGGCGCCGCTGCGCAGCGGCTTCGGCGCCGGCCCGGTGACCGCGCTGGTGCTGTCTCTGCTCTCGGCGACGCTGTTGTGGTGGTGGTCCCAGCATCTGCTGCTGGGCGGCCGGATCGGCTGGCGGAGCCTGCTGCCGGGAGCGCTGCTGGCCAGGTCCGGTACGGTCCTGCTGAGCCGGGCCGCCCGCCTGGCGGTGCCCGCGGCCATGGAGCGAAGCCTGGACGAGTTCGGCCCCCTGGGCCCCGTCTTCACCTTCCTTTCCTGGCTGATCGCCGTCTTCCTCGTAGCCGTCTCAGGCCTGGCCCTCGGCGAGTACGTCGCCTCGACCACTTGGTACCGGTCGGCCGCCGCACCCCGCGGCCGTGGAGAGATCGCCCCCTGACCCGGCCGTCGGAGCGCGTCAACCGCGGCCACTGGGTTGCCGCACGCTCACCCGCATCGGGTGAGGCCAACCGGCCCTGGCCGTGCACACGCTGAAGACAGCACACAACGGCGGCCGGGCGAGCGCCCGGGACGGAGACGAGACATGAGCGCGCAGACGTACCTGGCGTACGACTATCCCCTGCTGAGCGTCTTCTGGAGCATGCTCCTGTTCTTCCTGTGGATCATGTGGTTCGTCCTGCTCTTCCGCATCGTCGTCGACATCTTCCGCGATGACGCGATGAGCGGGTGGGCGAAAGCCGGCTGGCTGGTGTTCACCATCCTGCTGCCCTTCCTGGGCGTCTTCGTCTACGTGATCGCCCGCGGCAAGCACATGGGCCACCGGGAGATAGCGCAGGCCCGAGCCCAGCAGGAGGCCTTCGACGCCCACATCAGGGAGGCCGCAGGCGGCATGGGCCGACCCAGCAGCGCCGACGAACTCAGCAAGCTGTCCGAGATCCGCGCCCGCGGCGACATCACGGACGAGGAGTTCCGCAGGGCCAAGGAACTGGTCCTGACCGGCCACGGCCCGGCGGAGCACGCCGGCTCCACCGTCCGCACCCCCGGTCGCTGAGCATCCGCACACCCCGAATCGAGGCGCAAGATGACCGCAACACACACCCGGCCGGAACCTACGGCGAAGCAGGAATGGGCAACCGGCCTGACGGTCTTCGCGGCCGTGATGCTCTTTCTCGTCGGCCTGCTCGACATCTTCCGGGGCATCATGGCCATCGCCGAGGACGACATCTTCGTCACGACGCGCCAGTACGTGTTCGAGTTCGACCTGACCGGCTGGGGCTGGGTCCACCTCGCTCTGGGCGCGGTCGCCGTGATCGTCAGCATCGGGCTGCTCAAGGTCTCGGTGTGGGCGCGTGTCGCCGGCGTGGCCATCGCCGGACTCGTCATCATCGCCAACTTCCTCTCCCTGCCGTACTACCCGGTGTGGTCGATCGTGATGATCGCGCTCTCGGGCTTCATCATCTGGGCCCTGTGCGTGGTCCAGCGCGACAACCTCTTCGACCTGTCCGAGGAGCGCCCACTGTCCGAGGAGCGCCCGCCGCACAAGGTGTGAGGCACAGGAGAAGGGCCGACGGGTGGGACCACACGGCGACGGGAACGCGAGAGGACCGGGCGAGGCGGGGACCGCAACGGTGCGCGAGGGCCGTGCCGGACGGGCTCGCCTCGCCGTGCTCGCCCTGCTGGGGAGCATCCTGGTGCCGCTCGTGGCGGCCGGTCTGCGGAGCGTGCTGTGGGCACTGGTCGGCATCGCCGGGCTGGCGCTCGCGGCCGTCGGGGTGTGGTGGACGCTGGCGCACACCGGAGTGGTCCGTGCGCTCGGCGCCGCCCTGTCGGTGACCGCGCCGCTCGCTGTCCTCGCACTGTTCGCCACGTTCGGCATGCTGGGGCCGGCCTTGGTGTCCCTGGCCCTGTGGGTACTGGCCCTCACAGCGGCACGTACGGCTCTGGCACCTGGTCACACCGCCTCCGAACAGGCTGTCACCGAGACGCCCCGCGCCCCCTGGGTCCTCATGAATCCGCGCTCCGGGGGCGGCAAGGTGGGTCGTTTCGACCTGGTGGAGAAGGCCCGGGCCGCGGGCTGCCGTGTGGTCCTGCTCGACGTGGGCCGGCACCAGGACGTCACCGAACTGGCCCGGCAGGCCGTCACCGAGGGAGCCGATCTCCTGGCGGTGGCAGGCGGCGACGGCACCCAGGCGCTGGTGGCCGAGGTCGCGGCACGCCACGACCTGCCCTTCGTGGTTGTTCCCGCGGGTACCCGCAACCACTTCGCCCTCGACCTCGGCCTCGACCGCGACGATCCGGCGGCAGCCCTGGAAGCCCTGACCCACGGCGTCGAACTCCGCATCGACCTCGGATACGCAGCGGACCGCGTCTTCGTCAACAACGCCTCGTTCGGCACGTACGCGTCCGTCGTCACCGACCCCGCGTACCGGGACGCCAAAGCCCGCACGACCCTGCGCACCCTCCCCGGCCTCCTCACCGGCGAGGACGCGCCCAGGCTGCGGACGCGGGCCGACCGGACGTACGTCGACGGACTTCAGGCGCTGCTCGTCAGCAACAATCCCTACGGACGTGCCGTCGACGCGGCCCGTCCGGGGCGCAGGGAGCGGCTGGACTCGGGACTCCTCGGTGTGGTGTGCGTGCGGGTCGGCAACACCGCTCAGGCGGCGCGCATGGTGCGCGGTCCGCGCTCCGGGGGACTCGTCCGGCTGAGCGCCGGGGAAGTCGTCGTCGAAGCCGACACGGACACCCTCCCGGTCGGCATCGACGGAGAGCACGTCGTTCTGCCGTCACCCGTCGTGTGCCGCAGCGCGCCCGGGGCACTCCGGGTCCGCGTGCCACGCCGTCGCCCCGGCACGCCACGGGCGAGCGGTGCGGCGGCCGACTGGCCGCGGGTGGCACGGCTGGCGCTGGGCCGTGACGGGGATCGGGACTGGGACTCGGACTGACTGACTGACTGACTGACAACTCGAAGAACTGCTTCATGTTGACTTCCTCCCCCTCGTAAATGAGGGGGTTCCTACGGCTCGCGCCGTGGGGTTTTCTGCTTCGTCGCCGACTGCCCGTCCGGAGTTCTCCGTTGAGGTCTTACACCGGCTCCACAGACTGTCACCGCCAGCCCGGCGGCCAGAAGGTTGTTCGCCGCGTTCACGTCCCGGTCGTGGGTCGTACCGCAGTCGCACGTCCAGGTGCGGACGCTGAGCGGCATCTTGTCCTGCAAGGTGCCGCAGACGGAGCACAGCCTGGAGGAGGGGAAGAAGCGGTCCACCGCGATCACTTCCCGCCCGTACCAGGCCGCCTTGTACTCCAGCATGGAGCGGAACTCGCTCCAGCTCGCGTCCGAGATGGCCCGGGCGAGCGTGTGGTTTTTGACCATGTTGCGCACGGTCAGGTCTTCGATCACGAGCGTTTGGTTTTCACGCACGAGCCGAGTGGTGAGTTTGTGGAGCATGTCGCGGCGCCGGTCGGCGATCCGGGCGTGGACCTTGGCGACCTTGCGCCGTGCCTTGGCCCGGTTGGTTCCGTCGCCCTTGGCCTTGCGGGACAGCTCCCGCTGAGCCTTGGCGAGACAGGCGCGGTCGCGGCGTTCGTGCCTGGGGTTGGCGATCTTCTCCCCGGTGGAAAGGGTCAGCAGGTAGTCCAGGCCGACATCGATTCCGACCGCCGCATCGGTGGCGGGAAGCGGCTTCACGGCCGGGTCCTCACACAGCAGGGAGACGAACCAGCGTCCGGCCGCGTCCTGGGAAACGGTCACCGTCGACGGCTTCGCTCCCAGGGGCAGCGGCCTCGACCACACGATGTCCAGCGGTCCGGTCATCTTCGCCAGGGTCACTTCCCCGTCGCGGAAGCGGAATCCGCTGGTGGTGTACTCCGCGCTCTTTCGCGACTTCTTCCGCGACTTGAAACGCGGGTAGTTCGCCCGCTTGGCGAAAAAGTGGGTGAACGCGGTCTGCAGGTGCCGCAGCGCCTGCTGGAGCGGCACCGACGACACCTCGTTGAGGAACGCCAGTTCCTCGGTCTTCTTCCATGCCGTCAGCATCGCGGAGGTGGCGTTGTAGTTGACCCGCTCCTGCCGCGCCCAGGCCTGGGTGCGGGCGGCGAGCGCCAGGTTGTAGACCTTGCGCACGCAACCGAACGTGCGCGACAGCTCGGCTGCCTGCGCATCGGTCGGATAGAAGCGGTACTTGAACGCCCGCTTCGCATGGTTCGCGGGCACTCTCACAAACTAGCCCAACAGTAGGTGAAGATCAAACCTGCGGGTCAAGGCACTGCGATCCGCCGCCGCGCTAGGGGGCTATGAGCGGGATCGCAGGTGTTGGCTGAACGGACTACGGAGCCGTTCGGCAGGGTGAAGTGGGTGCGGCGGGTGCGGCGGGGCGACTCAGCCGCTCGCCCGGACGACGAGCCGGGGCGTCAGCAGGACAGGAGTGGGCGGCTTGGGCGGTGGTTTGGGAGCCGCCTTGGGGGTCCCAAACTGAAAGGTTCGTAGAGTTCGGGCGGGTTTTCGGGTCCCGCCTTCGTCGTATGCGGGTTCAGGGAGTGGGAGTCCGCTCAAGGCGCGCGGACAGTGTGGCTGCGAACTCCTCCGCGCGGGCCAGCTGGGTGCGTAGGTCCTCGACCCGTTGTTGTGCGGCCTGTTCGAAGCCGCGGATTCGTTCCAGCAGGTCCGTACGTTGCTCGGGTGGCAGTTCCTCGCCGGAGTCCAGGCGGTCCGTGGCATCGAGGAGGGCGCGCATTTCGTCGAGGGTGAAGCCGAGGGGCTTCATGCGGCGGATGACCATCAGGCGGGCCACGTCGGACTCGGTGTAGAGGCGGAAGCCGCCCTGTGAGCGGGCGGAGGGGATGACGAGGCCGGTGTCCTCGTAATGCCGGATGGTGCGCAGCGACAGCTCGGTCCGTGCGGCGACCTCGCCGATCTGCATGTGCTCGCTGCTCACGCGGGGTGCCCTTCCTCGTCTTTCGCCGCTGCCGCGGGGGCCCGCGCCGATCTCTACTCTAACGTTAGGGTAGAGTTGCCCTGGTGTCGGGTCGGCCGCCTGCCGTGTCCGTTCCCATGGTGAGCCATGGTGCGGGATGTCGTCCCGTGACCGTAGCCGTGTCGGGGCCGACGAAGCCCCCAGCGAAGTGCCGCCCACTGACCTCGCCTCGTGGAGCGCGGTCCCCGCCCTCCACACCTCCCTGCGCGCCCGCTGTGATGCGGGCGGCGCCCGAGCACGACAGGTTCCCCTCGTCTTGTCTTCCTCCGCACTGTCCCCGGCCGCCTGGATGCGTGGCCCCCGCCGTCCGTCCTGGCTGTCCGACCCGAAGGTCTGGCGTACCGAGGTGCTGGCCGGTCTTGTGGTCGCCCTGGCGCTGATCCCGGAGGCGATCTCGTTCTCGATCATCGCCGGGGTCGATCCGGCGGTCGGGCTGTTCGCCTCGTTCACGATGGCCGTGACCATCGCGATCGTCGGCGGCCGTCCCGCCATGATCTCCGCGGCCACCGGCGCCGTCGCCCTGGTCATCGCTCCGCTCAACCGCGAGCACGGCTTCGGCTACCTCGTCGCCGCCGTGATCCTCGCCGGCGTCTTCCAGATCGTCCTCGGCGCGCTCGGGGTGGCGAAGCTGATGCGGTTCGTGCCGCGCAGCGTGATGGTCGGCTTCGTCAACTCCCTCGCCATCCTCATCTTCATGGCGCAAGTGCCGGAGATGACGGACGTGCCCTGGCCCGTGTACCCGCTTATCGCCGCCGGTCTGGCGCTGATGGTGTTCTTCCCGAAGGTCACCACGGTGATCCCGGCTCCGCTGGTGTCGATCGCCATCCTCACCGTCATCACCATCGCGGCCGGCATCGCCGTACCGACCGTCGGCGACAAGGGCGACCTGCCCTCCTCCCTCCCCGTGCCCGGCCTGCCGGACGTGCCGTTCACCCTCGACACGCTCACCACCATCGCCCCGTACGCACTCGCCATGGCCCTGGTCGGCCTCATGGAGTCGCTGATGACGGCCAAACTGGTCGACGACATCACCGACACCCACTCCTCCAAGACCCGCGAGTCCCTCGGCCAGGGCGTCGCCAACATCGTCACGGGCTTCTTCGGCGGCATGGGCGGCTGCGCGATGATCGGCCAGACGATGATCAACGTACGGGTCTCCGGCGCCCGCACCCGCCTGTCCACCTTCCTCGCCGGGGCCTTCCTGATGGTGCTGTGCATCGTCTTCGGGCCGGTCGTCTCCGACATCCCCATGGCCGCGCTGGTCGCGGTGATGGTCATGGTGTCGGCGGCCACCTTCGACTGGCACTCCATCGCCCCGAAGACACTTCGGCGGATGCCGGCCGGAGAGATCACCGTCATGGTGATCACCGTCGCGTGCGTGGTCGCCACCCATAACCTCGCCATCGGCGTCGTCGTCGGTTCGATCACCGCGATGGTCATCTTCGCCAAGCGCGTCGCCCACCTCGCCGAGGTCACCGCCGTCACCGACCCCGACGAGAGCACGGTCGTCTACCGGGTCACCGGTGAGCTGTTCTTCGCCTCCTCCAACGACCTCGTCGGCCAGTTCAACTACGCCACCGACCCCGACCAAGTCGTCATCGACCTCTCCGCCGCCCACATCTGGGACGCCTCCTCCGTCGCGGCCCTGGACGCCATCGAGACCAAGTACGCCCAGCGCGGCAAGACCGTCGAGATCAGCGGCCTGAACGAACCCAGCGCACGGATCCACGGCACGCTCAGCGGGGAGCTCGCAAGCCACTGACCGGCGGCACGACCTCTCACATACGCTGCTGGCAAACGGAGCCGGAGGCGGGGGTGGGGCGTGACCAGTCGATTGTTGATGCCGTGGCGGGGCGCGAAGGTTCGGCCGGAAACGGCGGCCGGCGTGGGCGGTTCGACGCGGGCCACCGCCATTCTGGACTGGGAGCAGCCCGTCGTGGCGGCCCTCGTGGAGCGCGTACGGCGCGAGGCGGGGCCGGGTGCCGATGCTCGTGCGGTGCTTCGGGTGGCGCACGGGATCATCGCGCGTGAGGTGCGGCCGGTGTACTCCGTGGAGGACCGGCACCCGGCCTCGCGGACGCTGCGGCTGGGGCGGGGTTCCTGTAGTCAGCGGATGGCTGTGCTGGAGGCTGTTGCTCGGGCGGTGGGTGTACGGACGCGGGTGCGGGGGCTGCTGGTTGACGGGGCCTTCTGGTATCCGCGGTTTCCGCGGCTCAAGCGCTTGGTTCCGGAGCGGGTGCTGCTTGCCTGGCCCGAGTTTCTGATCGATCGGGAGTGGGTGCCGATCGGGGAGCTGTTCGAGCCCGTGGCCGAGGGCGAGGCCTTCAGCAACCGCGGCGGCGAGACGCTCTTCGATGCGGTGGCGCGGGTCGGCGTGGACTGGTCCGGGTCGGTGAGCTGCGGGGCGCAGGGCGGCGGCGCGGCGTGCGATCTGTCCGCTCAAGTCCTTGTCGATCTCGGGTACTTCGACTCTCGTGACGAGCTCTTCGCGCGGCACGGGCAGACGCTGTGCCGCACGGCTCGCATCCTCCTGGAGCCCGTGCTGGCGCGCTGGAGCGCGGGCGCCCGGCTTCCCGCAATTACGGGTTACCGCCAATAACCGTCCGGCCTCTTTGGCGATCCCGCCTCCTGCGTCCTGGAAGCGGGGCTCGTTAGCGTCTCGCCATGACGCGACGTACGCGACGTAAGCGGTTCGGGACGCGGCGGATCGAGGCCTTACAGCGGGTTCGGGACCGGGCGCTGCAGCGGCGGGAGGAACGGCGGTCCGGTGGCCGGGTCCGGCGGCTGGGCCGGCGGGCCGAGCGGGCCCGCCCCTGGCTCCAGTTCCTGGTCGACCTCACCACGCTGCTCGCACGACTGGTGAGATGACCCAGCGCTCAAGCCGGCGCTTCAGCCCACCGCCCGCGCCATCCGCCGCACCGCCTCCGTGAGCAGTTCCCCAGACGTCGCCAGGTTCAGGCGTACGTGTCCTGCGCCGCCCGTGCCGAAGGGGATGCCGGAGTTCAGGGCGACTCGGCCCCGTTCCAGGAAGACGGACGCCGGATCGTCGCCGAGGGGCAGGGCCCGGCAGTCCAGCCAGGCGAGGTAGGTGGACTCGGAGGGCTCGTAGCGGACAGAAGGCAGATGTTCGGCCAGGAGGGCGGACAGGAGCCGGCGGTTTTCGTCGAGGCCCAGGAGCAGGGCGTCCAGCCAGGGACCCGCGTCCCGGAGGGCCGCCGTGTGGGCCAGGATGCCCAGGTGGCTGGGGCCGTGGCTCACCTCCTCGGGGAGTTCGGCCAGCTCCGCGGCCGCGTCGGGGCCCGCGATGGCCAGGGCCGCTTTCAGGCCCGCCAGATTCCAGGCCTTGGAGGCGGACATCAGGGAGAAGGCGTTCTCGCCGCCGGGGACCGTCAGGTACGGGACGAAGCGGGCGCCCGGCGACACGAGCGGGGCGTGGATCTCGTCGGCCACGACTCGTATGCCGTACGTGTGGGAAAGCCTTGCCACGGTGGTCAGTTCGGCGGTGGTGTGCAGCGTGCCGGTGGGATTGTGCGGGTTGCAGAGCAGGTATGCGGCCCGGCGGCGCCCGCCCTCGGTGACCCGGTCGAACGCCGACTCCAGCTCCGCGAAGTCCAGGCGGCCGTCCTCGCCCAGCGGGGCCTCGACCAGGGTGCGGTCCATGTTCCGTACGAACTGGTAGAACGGCGGGTAGACAGGGCAGTTGACGACCACCGGGTCTCCCGGCCCCGTCACCAGCTTCAGCATCTCGACGATGCCCAGCATCACGTCCGGCACGATCGCCGTACGCTCCACGGCGAAGTCGTCCCACCCCCACCGCTTCCCGGCGAACTCCGCCAGCGCCTCCGCGTACGCCGTCCCGGCCGGGTAACCCGTGTCGCCGAGCGCGATCGCGTCCGTGAGGGCACGCGCGACCGGCTCGGCGAGCGGGACGTCCATCTCGGCCACCCACAGGGGCAGTACGTCCTCCGGGTAGGTGCGCCATTTCATGCTCGTACGGCGGCGGAGTTCGTCCAGGGAGAGCCGGCCGAGCGGGTTGGGGTGGGCTCCCGGGTGCGCGGGAGCGGCGGGAGTGGCGTCAGGGGTGGTTTTAGGCAGCATGTGGAAGATTCTTCCCCTCTGCGACTCCTTCGTACGCCCGTTCACGCGACCAGCGTCACCGCGCCCACCGCCGGTGTCCGAAGCGTGCAACGGGCCGTGGCGAGGCTGGTCACGAAGGTCGCCGCCGTGGCGGTCGCGACGATGGCCAGCCAGGTGCCGAGGCCCTGGTCCGGGAGGAGTGAGTCCGTACGGACCACGGTGAAGGGGATGATCCCCGCGAGGCCGGCCGCCGTGCCGAAGAACACGCCCGTCGCCGTGACGACGAGGGACTCGACCCCCACCATGCCGAGGACCTGGCCGGGTGTCGCGCCCGCGAGGCGCTGCTGGCCGAACTCGCGGCTGCGGTAAGTCGTCGCCGCGTACAGGGAGTTGATCAGCATGATGCAGGAGAAGACCACGATGATGCCGACGACCGTGAGGTTGAGCGTCTCGAGGTTCTTGGCGTCGATGGACTTCGGGACGCCGGACGCGTCGATGGCGTCGTTTTCCACGGCCTGCATGTAGAGGGTCGCGGTCGCCATGCCGGTGAAGAGGATCAACGGCATGAGGACACCGGACAGTTGGGCCGCGCGCTGCCGCATGTTCCGTACGGCGAGGTAGCCGCTCGGGCCGGAGAACGGGAGGCGGTCGAGTACGGCCAGCAGCAGCTTCGGCGAGAGGAGTGCGAAGCCGATCGCGAGGAGGATCGCGCCGTACGCGGGCGGGGCCATCAGCGCGGGGTCGGTCGCGGAGAAGGCGAAGGTGGAGCAGGCCGCCAGGCCGCCGAGGGCCAGGGCCGCGTACGTGAAGAACTTCCGTCCCTTCCCCGCGGGTTGGCGCCTGCGTGTCGCCCGCCGTACCGCGAGGAACGCCGCGCCCGCCGAGGCGAGGAGCGTGATGCTGATGCCCGACATCAGCGCGACGGGGCCGAAGGAGTAGTCGACGGAGTCGGCAACCTGGCCGCTGTCCTGGAAGAGGGACAGCAGTGCGTGGCCGCCGAGCATCGCGGGGGCGATCGCGAGCAGTGCGGCAAGGAGGGCGACGGCCACCGACTCCCCCACGATCATGCGTTTGATCTGTGTCGGGGTCGCGCCCGAGGAACGCAACAGGTCGATTTCGGCGGTGCGTTGGCGGACGTTCACGGTGAGGGTGGAGGCGATGGCGAAGAACACCAGCAGGGTGCCGTAGCCGCCGACCACTCCTGCCGCGGTGGACAGGGTCTCCGCGCTCGTCGCGTCGACGCCGTTCGCGCCGGCCGTGTCGTGCATCGAGTTGAACGTCATGATGATCGTCGCGCCCAGGAAGGCGGACAGGAGGGTCGCGGTGAAGCGGCCGGGGCGTTGGCGGATGGAACGCATCGCGAGAGCGAGCATGGTGAACACGGGTCACACCCCCGCCGGTACGTCGTCGCCCAGGTGCGCCAGGCGTTCGGCGACCGCGTCCGCCGTCGGGCGGCGCATCTCGCCCACCAGGCGGCCGTCGGCCAGGAAGAGGACCGCGTCGGCGTACGAGGCCGCCACCGGGTCGTGGGTGACCATGACCACCGTGCGGTCGTGGATCCGTACCGCCTCCTGCAGCAGGTGAAGGACCTCGCGGGCGCTTCGGGTGTCCAGGGCGCCGGTGGGTTCGTCGGCGAAGATCACGCTGGGTTCGGTGACAAGGGCTCGGGCGATGGCCACGCGTTGGCGCTGGCCGCCGGAGAGCTGGTCGGGGCGGTGGCCGAGGCGGCCTTCGAGGCCGACGGCCGTGAGGATCTCCTCTACGCGCTTGCGGTTGACGCGGCGGCGGGCGAGTTTGAGCGGGAGGATCGTGTTCTGGGCGACGGTGAGGGTGTCCAGGAGGTTGTACTGCTGGAAGACGAAGCCGATGCGGGTGCGGCGGAACTTGGTGAGTTGCGCCTCCGTTCCGCCGGTCATCTCCGTGCCGTCGACCATGACGATGCCGGTGTCCGGGGCGTCCAGGCCCGCCGCGCACTGGAGGAGCGTGGACTTGCCGGAGCCCGAGGGGCCCATGACGGCGGTGAACGTGCCTCGGGGGAGGCTGAGGGTCACGTCTTCCAGGGCGGTTACTTTGCTGTCGGCGGTGCCGTAGGTCTTGGTGACCTTGACCAGGCGTAGGGCTTCGGTGGGGGTGGTGTTGGGCGGGCGTTGGGTTCGGCTGAGCATGGTCGTCGACCTCCGGTGAAGGCTTCCGTGGCACTCGCTGTGCCACGCGAATGACGCTACGGAGGGCGCGGGCCGGGCACATTGGGCGCAGAACCCGTACTGGGAGGTGTACTCAGCGACACCTCATCCACCGGGAACCCCCCTCACGTACCGCTCACCGTGAAGCCGGTCGCCGAACCTCCGCCCTCCCTTCGCCGGGCGAACGGCTCACCCCCGTGAGCCGTCGCCACCTCCCGCACCGTGTGGATCAGCCCGGGCGCACCCGGCTCGTCGAACTTGCGTCGCAGGTACCGACGTACACGGCGAGGTTCTTGGAGCCGGGGCCGAAGTCGTAGCCCCAGATGCGGTCTTGAAGCTCTCTCCCGGATGGATCCGGGAGATTCCTGCCTACCTTGCGGTGGCGGGTTTGACGCCGTGCGAAGCGCGCCTGACGACTGCCCTCCCGGCAGCCGGGACGAGCGCGTGGCCCGTCCGGTATCGGTGAAGCACCGTGTGGGCGGCGTTGGTGTCGGCGTTGCCTTCCCAGCCGCACGCTGGTGCGCGCCGCATGCCCTTGTGCGTCCAGGACCGCCACCTGGGCAGGGTCGAGCGCCAGCCGGGCACGATGCCCGAACTGCCGCTTTACCAGCCCCTGCTGGCTGTCCTGTTGCCCCATGGGCGTCGACGCTAGCGTCGGTTTATGTCACCTCGCTGGAAGCCGAACACAGAGGTCAGAACCGGTCGTCAGGTGGTCTACAACCTCCATGTCCACTTGGTGTTTGTGACTAAAAACCGTCGTGGAGTGTTCACGGAGGCGATGCTGGACCGGTGCGAGGAGTTCCAGAAGGTCGAACTCCGTGCAGGTGAGGTCGATCTCACGCTCTCCGCGCCAGACGCGCCGGGCTGGCGAGGCGATGCGCAACCACGCCACCGCGACTTGGGCGCCGGGCATGCGTTGCTGTCCCCCGGGTACGCCGACCGGAAGGTCCGTACGTCGCAGCAGTGCCCGCAGTCTGGCGAACACCTCGTCCACGTCGAAGGGTTTGACGACGTAGTCGTCGGCTCCGGCGTCCAGGCCGGCGATGCGGTCGGCGGTCTCCACGCGCGCGGTGAGCATCAGGATCGGCGTACGGTCGCCCTCGGCACGCAGCACGCGACACACTTGGAGGCCGTCGATGCCCGGCATCATCACGTCGAGCACGAGGACGTCCGGCGGACTGCGATGGGCCTGCGCGAGAGCCTCCACGCCATCGGCGACGGCCGTCACCTCGTACCCTTCAAGGGTCAGGGCACGTTCCAGGGCGTGGCGGATGGCACGGTCGTCCTCGGCGAGCAGCACGTTGTGGGGCACACGACCAGTCTGCCAAGGCCTGGGACACGTAGTACCTGATGAGCAGGGGTACGACCGGGTCTCTTACCCGGTTCTCACCCCGCTGGGACCGGTGGCTCACCTCGCCCGGCCACTGTCTCCCGTGGACCATGGGCGACCAGAGCCGCGACGGGGAAGGCACGCACGGTATGAAGCGTAGGAAGGCCGCGAAACGCATGAGGATCGTGTTTCTGCTGCACAACGCGTACGCCATCGGGGGCACCGTCCGCACCACACTCAACCTCGCGTCGGCGCTCGCCGACCGGCACAGGGTCACGATCGTGTCGATGTCGCGCCACCGGGACGTGCCGCGCTTCGACGTCGACCCCCGCATCACGCTCGTACCGCTCGTGGACACAAGAGACGGCAGCGCGGACCTCGCGGACCCTCTGCACGCGGAGCCGCCGACCGACTTCCCTTCCGCCGACAAGCGGTCCAAGCAGTACAACCGCCTGACGGACATCCGCGTACGTGACTACCTGGCGGACTGCGATGCGGATGTGGTGATCGGCACCCGCCCCGGCGTCAACGTCTACGTCTCCCGCTTCGCCCCGCCCCGCGCCCTGCGCATCGGCCAGGAGCACCTGAGCCACGACGCGCACAGCAAGAAGCTGCGGGCCGTACTCGCCGAGGAGTACGGCCGGTTGGACGCGCTCGTGACGACGACGAAGGCGGACGCGAAGGTGTACCGGAAGCGGATGCCGCTGCCGGGCGTACGGGTCACCGCCGTGCCGAACATCGTGCCCGCGCCGAAGGGCGTGGCGCCCTCCACCGGGGACGCGAAGGTGATCGCGGCGGCGGGGCGGCTCGTACCCGGCAAGCGGTTCGACCTGCTGATCGAGGCGTTCTCGGCGGTCGCCCCGAAGGAACCGGAGTGGCGGCTGCGGATCTACGGCGGCGGGGCCCAGAAGGAAAACCTCCAGTCACTGATCGACGGCCTCGGCCTGACCGGCCGCGCCCAGCTCATGGGCCCGCGCACCCCCATCGAGGCGGAGTTCGCCCAGTCCTCACTCGTGGTCAGCGCCTCGGACGCGGAGTCGTTCGGGATGACACTCGTCGAGGCGATGCGCTGCGGCGTGCCCGTCATCAGCACGGACTGCCCCCTCGGCCCCGCCGAGATCATCACCCCGGGCGTCAACGGCCGCCTCGTCCCCGTGGGCGACGCCCGCGCCCTCTCGGAAGCGATGCTCGATCTCATCGCGGACGAGTCGGCGCGACGGGAGATGGGGCGAGCGGCGCTGGAGAGCGCACATCGGTACGACGCGGAGCCGATCGTGGCGCGCTACGAGGGGCTGTTCAGGGAACTGAGGGCTGTGCGGCGCAAGGCGCGGATCGAGGAGTGGAAGCGAAAGGTGCGGCGGGTGTTCGACGGCCACGGATGTCGTC
>NZ_JAAKZX010000068.1 GCF_011045025.1 Streptomyces ureilyticus | reverse complement strand
CTCCCCGCCCTGCTCCGACGCCCTCACCCCCTGGAGGACCGGCCATGAAGGTCGTCGTCGACATGAACAAGTGCCAGGACCACGGCCAGTGTGTCTTCGCGGCCCCCGACGTCTTCTCGCTGGACGACGCGGGCCACCTGGCGTACGTCTCCGATCCGGACGACGCGCTGCGCGACGAGGTCGAGGAGGCCGCGGACGTGTGTCCGCTGCAGGCCATCCGGATCGAGGACTGAGCACCGTGACCGGACGCATCGTCGTCGCCGGCGCCTCGATGGGCGGCCTGCGCGCCGCCGAGCAACTGCGTGCGGCGGGCTGGACCGGCGCGATCACCGTCGTCGGGGACGAGCCCCATATGCCGTACAACAGACCGCCGTTGTCGAAGGACGTGCTGGCCGGGAAGGCGCCGTTCGAGTCGCTGGCCTTCACGCCGAAGGCGTCGACGGCCGATGTGGAGTGGCGGCTCGGCGCAAGAGTCGTCGCGGCCCGCCTCGCCGAGCGGACCGTGGAACTCGACGACGGATCGGCCCTCACGTACGACGGTCTGGTCGTCGCCACCGGTATGCGGCCCCGTCGGCTGCGCTGCCCCGGCCCGCTCGCCGGCCGCCACACGGTCCGTACGCTCGCCGACGCGCAGGCCCTGCGAGCCGAACTGACCCGGCCCGGCACGCGTGTCGTCGTGGTCGGTGCCGGGTTCATCGGCTGCGAGGTCGCCGCCACGGCCGTAGGACTCGGCGTTCGCGAGGTGACCGTCGTCGACCCGCTGCCCCTGCCCATGGTGGGCCCGCTGGGCGAACTGCCTGCCCGCGCGCTGCTGAAGCGGCACGAGGAGCGGGCGGTGCGCTTCGCCCTCGGCACGGGAGTCGCCGGGTTCGAGGGCAACGACCGTGTGACCGGTGTCGTCCTCGCCGACGGTTCCGTGCTGCCCGCCGACGTGGTCGTGGAGTCGGTCGGCTCGGTCGCCAACACCGAGTGGCTTCAGGGCAACGGGCTCGACCTGTCCGACGGCGTGCTCACCGACGAGCACCTGCGGGCCGGCGGCCATCCGGAGGTGGTCGCGGTCGGCGACGTCGCCCGCTTCCCCAACGCCCGCTACGACGGCGTACCTCGTCGGGTCGAGCACTGGTCGATCCCCACTGACACCGCAAAGCACGCCGCGAGGACGCTGGCCGCTCATCTGGCCGGTGGGGCCGTGGAGTTGGCGCCCTTCGCGCCGCTGCCCACCTTCTGGAGCGACCAGCACGACTTCCGGCTCCAGTCGTTCGGGGCGCCCGGTCTTGGCCGCGAAGACGTGCGAGTGCTGGACGGCGAGCCGGACGGTGACGTCCTCGTCGGTTACCACGTCGGCGGTCGACTCGTCGGCGTCGTCGCGCTCGGCGGCCACGCGGCCGCCCTGGGTGCCGCCAAGTATCGCGCCCACCTGCTCAAGCAGCCCGCCCTCACCGCGTAAGGAGCTCCAAGTGGCCAGTCTCCGTGGTTACTTCCATCCCAAGACGGCAAGTGGTGCCTCGTCGCTGATTCCGTCGCCGCCGTGGCGTTACTCCGGTGATCTGCTGACCGTCGAGTACCGCACGGATCCCTCGCGGGTGCGTGAACTGCTGCCCGAGCCGCTGGAGTTGGCCGACGAGGACCCGGGTGCGGTAGCGCTGATCTGGGCCGACTGGCAGTCCTGCTCCGAGTCCGGGGCGGAGCTGCTGGATCCGGTGCTGTCCCAGTACAAGGAGGCCTTCGCCGTCGTGCGCTGCAAGTTCCGGGGGCAGACGTATTCGCGGTGCGTGTACATCTGGGTCGACAAGGACTTCGCCATCGCGCGCGGGCTGCATCAGGGGTATCCGAAGAAGCTCGGGTCCATCCATCAGACGCGGCCCCATCCGTACGGGCCCGCTCCGCGGGTTGAGGCGGGTGCCCGGTTCGGGGCGACGCTCGCGGCAGCCGACCGGCGGTTGGCCCAGGCCGTGGTCACGTTGCGGGAGCCGTCGGAGACGAACGGGTTCGTCAACGGGCATCCCATGGTGCATCACCGGTGGCTGCCGTCCATTGAGAAGGGCAAGGGGCTTGCTCTGGATGAGCTGATCGAGTCCGGGGCGGCGTCGTTCGAGGGCGGGCAGCCGTGGGTGGGCGAGGCCGAGTTGGAGTTGTTCGAGGCGTCTACGGAGGAGCTGGCGCGGTTGGAGGTCCGGGAGCCGATTGCCGCGTACTACCGGCAGGTTGGGGTGGTTTGGGACGGCGGGCGGCTGCTGGAGGTCGGTACGTCGGGAGCGTTTGCCGGGTGAGGTTTGTGGCCCGCTGCGGGGCGTATGTGGCTGGTCGCGCCCGCGCGGCGGAGCCGCATATCGATACAGCCCCGCGCCCCGTCGGAGCGCTCCCCCACCCCAAAAGAACCCTCGTTTAGATGGAGCCCTTTCTCATGTCTGACCTCATCACCGTCGCCGGTGTTTCCGTCGACACCCGGCACTGGATCGGCGGTCGACGCGTCGCCTCCGCCGACACCTTCGCCGACCTCTCTCCGATCGATGAAAGCGTCCTCGGCGAGATAGCCCGCGGCACCCCGGTGGAAGCCGCCGCCGCCGTTGCCGCCGCGAAGGCCGCGTTCCCCGGCTGGGCCGCCACCCCCCGCGCCGAACGCGCCCGCATCCTGCACGCCATCGCCGACGGCGTCGAGAAGCGGATCGAAGAGCTGGCCATCGTCGAGACCACCGACAACGGCGCCCTGCTCCGCTCCCATCGGCGGGGCGTCATGCCGCGCGTCGCCCACAACTTCCGCTTCTTCGCGGACTGGCTGCTGAGGCTCGACCACGAGGACTTCGAGACGCGAGGCCACACGAACCACGTGAGCTGGGACCCGGCGGGCCCCTCCGTGCTGATCACCCCGTGGAACGCGCCGCTCATGCTGGCCACGTGGAAGGTCGCCCCGGCCCTGGCGGCCGGCAACACCGTGATCCTCAAGCCGGCCGAATGGTCCCCGCTGACCGCCTCGCTGCTCGCCGACATCGCGGCCCAGGCCGGGCTCCCGGCCGGTGTCCTCAACGTCGTCCAGGGTTACGGCGCCGAGATCGGCGACGCCCTCACCTCGCACCCGGACGCACGCCGGATCAGCTTCACGGGGTCGGTGCCGACGGCGCGTCGTATCGCTGCCTCCGCCGCGCCGAACCTCACCCCGCTCAGCCTCGAACTCGGCGGCAAATCACCCCTGTTGGTGTTCGCCGACGCCGACATGGACCTCGCCGTCGACCTCGCGGTGGAGCAGTACGACAACGCCGGGCAGGTCTGCCTCGCCGCGACCCGCATCCTCGTCGAGGAGCCGGTCGCCGAAGAGTTCACCCGCCGCTTCGTGGAGAAGACGGCGCGGTTGAAGCAGGGCGACCCGCGGGAGGAAGCCACCGACATCGGGCCCAGCATCCACTCCCGCCAGCTGGAGAAGATCGACGGCTTTGTGCGGCGGGCTGTGGAGACCGGGGCGCGCGTCGTCATCGGCGGGTACCGCAAGGAGGGGCAGTACTACGCGCCGACGCTCCTCACGGATGTCGCCCAGGACTCGGAGATCGTCCAGGAGGAGGTCTTCGGACCGGTACTGACCCTCCAGACCTTCGCCACCGAGGAAGAAGCCGTCCACCTCGCCAACGGCACCCGCTTCGGGCTCGCCGCCACCCTCGCCACCGGCGACCACGAGCGCGCCGAACGCGTCAGCGCCCAGCTCGTGGCGGGCACGGTCTGGGTCAACTGCTTCTTCGTACGTGACCTCCAGGCGCCCTTCGGCGGCTCCCGCCTCTCCGGTGTCGGCCGGGAGGGCGGCACCTGGAGCTTCGACTTCTACTGCGACCTGAAGAACACGGTCACGGCCCCGAACGGATGGAACAACCATGGGTGAGATCGTCGGGGCGGGCCTGCTCGCCCATGTCCCCACCATCGTGCTCCCGGAAGCGGACCGGCTGGAGCTGAACGAGGGCAAGGAGATCACCCTCGTCACCGGCCTTCACCAGCTCCGTAAGGACGTCTTCGAGCGCGGTGCCGCCGACGACTACGACACGGTGGTCGTCCTCGACTCCCACTGGGCCACCACCGTCGAGTTCGTCGTCACCGCCCAGCAACGGCGCGCGGGCCTGTTCACCTCCGAGGAGCTGCCGCGCGGCATGTGCCGGATGCCGTACGACTTTCCCGGCGACCCCGAACTCGCCCGCAACATCGAGAAGTTCGCCGACAAGCACGGCACCTGGATCACCGCGATCGACGACGACTACCTGCCGATCTACTACGCCACCATCAACCTGTGGAAGTTCCTCGGCGAAGGGCTCCCGGACAAGCGGTGGGTGACCATCGGTGTCTGCCAGACCGGCGACATGGAGGACCACCTGCGCCTCGGCCGTGCGCTCGCGGACGGTATCGCCGCCACCCCCGGGCGACGCGTCCTGCTCATCGCCTCGGGCGCGCTGTCGCATACCTTCTGGCCGCTGCGCGAGATCCGCGACCACGAGGCCAGCGATCCGGTGCACATCCGCACGCCGGAAGCCCGCGAGGCCGACTACGAACGCATCGCCTGGTTCAAGGAGGGTCGTCACGACAAGGTCCTGGACACCATGGGGGAGTTCTGGAAGGTCAAGCCGGAGGCGAAGTTCTTCCACTACCTGATGATGGCGGGCGCGCTCGGCGAGCAGGCGTGCGTCGCGAAGGCCCGCCAGTACGGCGAGTACGAGAACTCCGTCGGCACCGGCCAGGTCCACCTGTGGTTCGACCGCCCCGCCGACGGCTGGACCGGAAACGGCCTGCCCACCCCCGCCGCTCAGTCCTGACGAGGAGTACCGCCATGCCCGAATACCGCCGCATCCTGCTCGACGGCGCCGCCGTCCAGGTCACCGTCGACGGTGACGAACTCGTCGCCGGTGACGGCCGCCGCGTCAAGACCGACGAGGCCCAGCACCTGCCCCCGGTCGTCCCCTCCAAGGTGATCGCGGTCCACCTCAACCACCGTAGCCGCGTCGACGAGTTCCAGATCCAACTCCCCGACACACCCACCTACTTCCACAAGCCGACCTCGGCCCTCAACGCGCACAAGGGCGCGATCGTCCGCCCCGAGGGCTGCAAGTGGCTCAACTACGAGGGTGAGGTCGCCATCGTCATCGGGAAGACGGCGCGCAACATCTCGCCGGCCGAGGCGGGCGAGTACATCGTGGGCTACACCGTCGCCAACGATTACGGCCTGCACGACTTCCGCGACACCGACGCCGGCTCCATGCTCCGGGTAAAGGGCTCCGACACCCTCTGCCCGCTCGGCCCGGGGCTGGTCACCGACTGGGACTTCCACGGCAAGCGGCTGCGCACGTACGTCAACGGCGAGGTCGTCCAGGACGGTTCGACCGACGAGATGAAGTGGGACATGCACTACCTCGTCGCCGACATCGCCCGCACGATCACCCTGTACCCGGGCGACGTGCTGCTGTCCGGCACTCCCGCCAACTCCCGGCCCGTCCAGCCCGGCGATGTCGTCGAGGTCGAGGTCGAGGGCCTCGGCCGCCTCACCAACCACGTCGTCACCGGCCCCACCCCCATCCGCACCGACGTCGGCGCCCGGCCCACCGAATCGGAGGAGGTGCTGTCCACGGCGCTCGGCGGCGACTGGGAGTTCCGTGGCATCCGTCCGCCCGAGCGGTGAACGGCCGGGCGGTAGGGTCACCAGCATGACGGAGTCCGCCGAGCAGCCCGAGGGTCGTGAGCCGCGCAGGCGCATGAACTACGGGGAGGGCCGCGAGGCCCTGCTCAACGCGGCTGTGCGGGTCGTGGCGCGGGGCGGGCTGCGCAAGCTCACCTACCGCGCCGTCGCGCAGGAGGCGGGGACCACGCACGGGCTGGTCGTCCACCACTTCGGCTCGCGGGACGCACTGATCGAGGAGGCGCTCGCCCACGCGATCCGCACCTCGCTGAGCACCAGCGCGCTCGAACCAGGCACGGGCAAGGTCGCCGACTTCTCGGTCGGGCTCTCCGAGATGGTCACGGCGGATCCGGACATACAGGCCTTCCAGTACGAGCTGCTGCTCGAGGCCCGGCGCCGGCCGGAGCTGCTGCCGCAGATCCGCGCGCTGTACGACGCCTACTTCGACGCCACCAAGCGCGAGCTGTCCCGGATCCTGCCCCACGACGCAGGCCACCCCTTGACCCGACTGGTCTTCGCGGCCCTTGACGGGATCGTGCTGCACCAGCTCGTCTTCGGCGAGCCCGAGACCACCGACGCGGCCGTCGAGGAGCTACGCCACCTGCTCCGGCTCCTCGAAGCCGAAGCCGAAGCCGAAGCCGAAGCCGAAGCCGAAGCTGACGGCGACAGCGGCTCGGCAGATCGCTAGGCAAGGTCCAACGGGCCGTCCCGGCCGGGCATTTGGGCCTCGTTCGTGCTGCCCGGAAACGTGCTGAGGACAACTCCGGCGGAAATCCCGGAGCACCCCCTTGCCAAACGGATAGTTCCCGCCCACGATGAGGCAACTCGTTTGGCCTGAAACGACCCTCTTCCTTCTCTGGCAGGTGATCCGAGTGGACAGTCAGACAGCGGTCGGCAACCAGACCGCGCCCGACGCCTCCACCAAAGGCAAGCTCAAACCCAACTCCCTCGGCGTCCTGGGCATCCTCTTCTTCGTGCTGTCCGCCCAGGCACCGCTCACCGGCGTCGCGGGCGCCGTCCCCCTCTCCGTCGCCCTCGGCAACGGACCCGGCGCCCCTGCCACCTACGTGGCGGCCGGGGTCATCACCCTGTTGTTCTCGGTGGGCTTCGTGGCCATGGGCCGGCATGTGGTGAACGCCGGCGCCTTCTACACGTACATCGGCAAGGGTCTCGGCCGGCACGTCGGCACCGGCAGCGCAGGCGTCGCGCTCTTCGCGTACTGCGCGATCCAGGCCGCCATGTACGGCCTGTACGGAGCGACCGTGAGCGGACTGCTGGCACACCACACCGGGGTGGACGTGCCCTGGTGGGTGTGTGTTCTGGTCACCATGGCGATCGTCCAGGTCCTGGGGGCCTCGGGCATCGAGATGGGAGCGAAGGTGCTGGCGGTCTTCGTGCTGGCGGAGTTCAGCATCCTCAGCGCCTTCGCGCTCGTCACCTTCGTCCAGGGCGGCGGACCCGAGGGCCTCGGCTTCAGCCAGTCCTTCTCGCCGGGGGCGGCCCTCGACGGGGCCCCGGGCGTGGCGCTGATGTTCTCCGTCGCCTCGATGATCGGCTTCGAAGCCACCGCGATCTACGGCGAGGAGGCACGCGAACCCCGCAGGACAGTGCCCCGAGCCACGTATCTGGCCGTCGCCCTCGTCACCGGCTTCTTCGCCTTCGCCTCCTGGATGCTGATCTCCGCCTACGGCGCCTCGAGCGCGACCGCGGCCGCCGGCAAAGCCCTGGAGAGCGGCGACTCGACTGCCTTCGTCTTCGCGCCCATCGCGGACCAGTTCGGCACCTGGGTGAACGACGTCCTGCCCATCCTGCTGGCCACCTCGCTCTTCGCGGGCATCCTCGCCTTCCACAACTCCGCCAACCGCTACCTGTTCTCCCTCAGCCGTGACGGGCTGCTGCCCCAAAGGCTGACGTCGATCAACCGTCACCACTCCCCAGGCGTGGCAGGCCTCGTCCAGACGGCCGTCGCCGTCCTCCTGGTGATCCCCTTCGCGCTGGCCGACAAGGACCCCGTCCTGACCCTGTTCTCCTGGGGCAGCGGAGTGGCCGTCCTGGGGATCATGCTGTTGTACTTCCTGACCTCGGTCTCCGTCATCGCCTTCTTCCGCCGGGAACGCCTGGACGCCCGGCCCTGGAACACCCTGATCGCCCCGGCCCTGGGCGCCCTGGGCATCGTCGGCGCGATCTGGCTGATCGTCGAGAACTTCACCACGCTCATCGGCGGCGAGCAGAGCACCGCCGTCTGGCTGGAGCTCACCGTCCCGGCCGTCCTGGTCGCGGGAGTAATCGCGGCCCGGTTGACGCGCGGCAAGGCGGCGGTCGTCAACTCTGACATGCGGTAGGCGGCCGTCGTCGGCTGACGTACGGCCAGGAGGCTGCCCCGGTGGCGTACGCGCGCCCGTGCGGTCCGGTCCCGACCGGGGCCGGACCGCACGGGCACGGCTCTCCTGGGTCGCCGTGAGGAGTTGTCGGGGCTTTCAGAGGGCCCTGCGACTCATATCGCTTGAAATCAAATGATAAGAACCGCTGTGAGCTGGAGGCCACGCATGCCGGACATCACCCACGACGAGTGGCTGCGCCGCGCCAAGACCTTCGAGGTATCCGGTGCCCATCACATCGACGGCGCCGAGGAGGACGGCGGGGGAGGGACCTTCGCGGCCGTTTCGCCCCGGGACGGCCAGGTCGTGACGCGGATCGCCGACGGGGGCAGCGCCGAGGTGGACGCGGCCGTGGCCGCCGCCCGCCGGGCGTTCGACGCCGGTCCGTGGCCGCGCCTGGCACCCGCCGAGCGGGGCCGCGTGCTGGTGCGGATCGCCGATCTGCTGGAGGAGCGGCGCGAGACGCTCGCGCTCGCCGTCAGCCTGGAGATGGGCAAGCCGATCACGGACGCGTACGCGATCGAGCTGCGGGCCGTCATCAACACCTTCCGCTGGTACGGGCAGTTGGCGGACAAGCTCACCGACGAGTCCCCGCACACCGCGCCGGACGCCCTCGCGCTCGTCACCCGGGAGCCCGCCGGGGTCGTGGGCGCGGTCGTACCGTGGAACTTCCCGCTGACGCTGGTGGGTTGGAAGATCGCCCCGGCGCTGGCCGCAGGCTGCACGGTCGTGCTGAAGCCGTCGGAGAACTCGCCGCTGTCCGCACTGCTGCTGGGCCGGATCGCCACCGAGGCCGGGCTGCCGCCGGGGGTGCTCAACGTCGTCAACGGCAACGGGCCGGTCGCCGGACGCGCCCTCGGCCTCCACCCCGACGTCGACGTCCTGGCCTTCACCGGCTCGACCGCCGTAGGCCGTCATTTCCTGCACTACGCCGCCGACTCCAACCTCAAGCGCGTCTGGCTGGAACTCGGCGGCAAATCGCCCAACATCGTCCTTCCCGACGCCCCCGATCTGGAGAAGGCCGCCGCCACCGCCGCCTGGGGCATCTTCTTCAACCAGGGCGAGATGTGCACCGCCCCCTCCCGGCTGCTGGTGCACTCCTCGATCGCCGAACGCGTCGTCGAGGCCGTCGTGGCGCGCGCCCGGAAGCTGCGGGTCGGCGACCCCCTCGACCCGGCCACCGAGATGGGCGCCCTGGCCGGCGAGGCCCACCTGAGCCGCGTACGGGACCACATCGGCACCGGCATTGACGAGGGCGCCCGGCTGCGGACCGGCGGCGACCGCATCCTCACCGGCACGGGAGGCACGTACCTGGAACCGACCGTCTTCGACCGGGTGGACCCCGGCATGCGGCTGGCCCGCGAGGAGATCTTCGGCCCCGTCCTGTCCGTGCTCACCTTCGACGACCTGGAGGAAGCGGTACGGCTGGCCAACGCCACCGAGTACGGCCTGGCGGCGGGCCTGTGGACCTCCGACTTGTCCACCGCGCACAAGGTCTCGCGAGCGCTGAGGGCCGGCACGGTATGGGTCAACTGCTATGAGGAGGGCGACCTGACCGTCCCCTTCGGCGGCATGAAGCAGTCGGGCAACGGCCGGGACAAATCCGTCCACGCCATCGAGAAGTACACCGAACTCAAGACCACCTGGATCCAGTTGTGACCCGTACACCCGCGCGGCCCCTCATCGCGATCCCGGCCCGCTTCGCCGCCACCACCTCCGCACTGCGTTACGCCGCCGAAGTCAACGCCCGCGCCCTGATCGAGTCCGTGTGGCGGGCCGGCGGCGAACCCGTGAGCATCCACCCGGCCGACCCCTCCGACACCGACGCGGCGGCCCGCCTCGCTCGCTTCGACGGGGTCCTGCTCCCCGGCGGCGGCGACCTCGCCCCGCACCGGTACGGCGCCACCGACACGCACCAAAGCGTCTACGACGTCGACGACCTCCAGGATGCCTTCGACCTCGAAGTCGCCCGCCGGAGCCTGGACTTGAGCCTGCCCCTGCTGGCTGTCTGCCGGGGCATGCAGGTCGTCAACGTCGCCCAGGGCGGCACCCTGGAACAGGACATGGGCGGTCCGCGGGGCGAACACCGGCACCTCATTCATCCGGTGTCGATCCGCCGCGGCACGCTGCTGGAAAAGGCCACCGGAGCGGAGAAGGCCGAAGCCTCCTGCTACCACCACCAGCGAGTGGACCGTCTCGGTGAGGGTCTGGAGGTCACCGCACGGGCGGCCGACGGTACCCCGGAAGGCCTTGAACTCCCCGGAGCGCACGGTTGGTTCACCGCCGTCCAGTGGCACCCCGAGGACACCGCGCACGAGGACGCCGCCCAGCAAGGTCTCTTCGCGGCGCTCGTGCGAGCGGCCCGCGGAAGCTCAGAGTGAGGGGGCTCTCAGCCCTTCGGGCGCCGGCCGCTGCGGCGGGGAGCGGGCTCGGCGCCGTTCAGCAGTGACTGGCGGCGCTCCTCGCCGTTCTCCTCGACCTGCAGCACTACGCTCCGCAGGCCCTCGGCCAGGTTCCGGCACTCCTCGTCCGTCAACTGCCCGGTGACGAACGCCTCTTCCTCGTTGAACTCCGGGAACAGCCGCCGCATCAGCCGCTCACCCTCGTCGGTGAGGCTGAGCAGGACCAGCCTGCCGTCCGACGGATGACCGGCCCGCCGGAGCAGCCCACGCGATTCCAGGGTGCGGGAAACACCGGTGAGCGTCCCCTTGGAGATCCCCGCCTCCTCGGCCACGTGCCGGGTCTCCGACTCGCCCCACACCCATACGACCCACAGCACCACGAACGCCGTCCAGGTCAGGTCGGAGCTACGCAGCACCGAGTTCTCCAGGTGCTGGCGCACAGCGGAGGCGGCCCGGTAGATGTTGGCCACGGCCGCCATCTGATCCCGGCGTATCGGGATGCCGCCGAGTTTCGCCGCGGCGAGCTTCTCGGCTTCGGTGATGGATCGCTGGCCGGGCACGGGCGCTCCCTCGTACTGCCTCGTACTGCGTCGTACTGCATTGACCGTTCGGCCTCAAATTGTACGAAGAGAGTGGCCGAGGGCGGTGCCGGCCCTCGGCCACTCTTCCGGTGCCACGACCGCGTGGCGCTCAGCGCTCGTGGACGACGCGCCCGTCGAAGACCGTCAAGTCCACCTCCACGTCCGTGATTTCGTGGGGATCCAGTTCCAGCAGCGGACGGTCCATTACGCACAGATCCGCGACCTTGCCGACCTCGACGGACCCCTTCCACTCCTCCGCGAAGTCCTGACGGGCCGCATTGATCGTGTACGCACGCACGGCCTCGGCGAGGCCCACACACTGCTCCGGACCGCTGCGCCGGCCGCTCGCCTTCGACTCCCGCAGCATCATCGCGGCCACCCCCTGCCGCCAGTCGGGCTCCGTGATCGGCGCGTCGGAGCTGGCGCAGACCGCGATCCCGGCCTCGACGGCGGACCGTACGGGCCACTGGTAGGCGGAGCGTTCGGCACCGACGACCTCGTCCATCAGGTCGGAGATGGTCCACTTGATGGCCGGGTTCATGTTGATGCCGTAGCCGTGCGCGGCGAGTTTGACGAGGCTGCCGGCGCCGATGAAGTCGCCGTGGATGACGTAGTGCCGGGCGTCGGGCCGCGGTGCCGCCTCGTCGGCCGCGACGAACGCGTCCACAACAGTGTCGATGGCCCGGTCGCCGGTGACGTGCACGCCCAGCTGGAAGCCCGCCTCGTGCGCGATCCGGATCATCTCGCGCAGCTCGTCGACCTGGAGCGCGGGAGAGTCGCCGTGCACGCACAGCGCGCCGTGGCCGCCGTCGGCGTACGGCTCGTTCATCCACGCCGTACGGTTCGGCGGTACTCCGTCGGCGAAGATCTTGACGCCGATCGCACGCAGGAGACGCGGGTCGGCCGACTCCGGGCGGCGCAGTTCGGCGAGGCCCTTGCGTACGTCGTCCGCGGAGCCGCCCATCGGCGCGGGCAGCAGGAGGACGCTGATCCGGGCCTCGAGCCCGCCGGTGGCCGCGAGGTCGGCGTACGCGGTCCAGTTGTCGGTGCTCAGCCCGCCGAACAGGGTCGTCGTGCCGCCGGGGCCGAGGCCGGGCTCGGTGTAGCTGGTGATGCCGCGCGAGTGGAGTTCGGCGATCACGTTCCGGATGGCCTGGCGGCGCTGGGCGACGGTGGGGGAGGGGAGCGCGGCCTGGACGAGTCCCTGGGCGGCCTCGCGCAGGATGCCGGAGGGCTCGCCGTCCGGGTCGAGGTCGATGACGCCGCCCGACGGGGGCACACTCGACGTGTCGATGCCGCACTGGCGCAGGGCCGCGCTGTTGACCCACACCATGTGCGAGGAGAAGTCGGTCAGACAGACCGGGTTTTCCGGCGCCACGGTGTCCAGGTCCCGGCGGTGCGGGAAGCGCCGGGGGTCGGCGAGGCACTCCGCCAGGTAGCCGGGGTCCCAGCCGAGGCCGATGATCCACTCGCCGGGCCGGGAGGCTTGCACCTGACTCCGTACGGCGGCGGCGATGTCGGCGATCGACGCCACCGCCGGATGGCCGACGGCGATGGCGAAGGGCGGCTTGGTCATGCCGTACGCGGCCCCGTGCAGATGGGAGTCGTTGATGCCGGGCAGTACGG
Organism: Streptomyces ureilyticus; assembly: GCF_011045025.1. GTDB lineage: Bacteria > Actinomycetota > Actinomycetes > Streptomycetales > Streptomycetaceae > Streptomyces > Streptomyces ureilyticus. Next base: position 31,301 of record NZ_JAAKZX010000068.1, on the reverse strand, counting down.
TCCGGCCGCCCAGTTCGACGACACGTGTGCCAGGCCCGGTCAGTGCGCGGATCTCGGCGTCCGTGCCGACGGCGACGATGGTCCGGCCGTGCACGGCGACACCTTCGGCCACGGTGAAGCCGTCGTCGACGGTCAGGACCTGTCCGCCGGTCAGGATGAGGGTGGGGGCGCTGTCGCTCACGCGAAACCTCTCTGGGACGAAGGTCGATAGACGGGTCACCGCGTCAGCCGCGGACCGAAGTAGGCGAGCGCCGCGCCCGCCGCCAGGGCGATGCCCTGCGCCATCTGCTGCCAGAACGTCGGCACGTTCAGCAGCGTCAGCCCGTTCTGCAGACAACCGAGGAACAGTACGCCGAGCAGTACTCCGAACACGGAGCCCGAGCCGCCGGTGAGCGCGACTCCGCCGAGCAGGACCGCGGTGAGCACGGTCAGCTCGAAGCCGGCCCCGGATGTTCCGGCGACCGCGCTGTCCAGTACGGACGCTTTGATCGCGCCGGCCAGGGCCGCCGCGACCGAGGTGACGACGAACAGTGCGAAGGGCGTACGGCGGACGCTGATGCCGGAGAGATGGGCGGCCTCCCGGTTGACGCCGATGGCGAAGACGTGCCGCCCGGCCGGGGTGAGCGCCAGGAACAACGCACCGGCGACGAGCACCAGCAGCGCGATGACGACCGGCGCGTCGATCCCGGCGATACGCGACCCGCCGAGCCAGGCGAACCCGGAGCCGAAGCCGCTCAGCGGCAGCGGGAAGAGCTGCTGCGCGAGTCCGCGCACCGCGGTCAGCATGCCCAGCGTCACGATGAACGAGGACAGCCCCAGATAACAGCACAGGATGCCGTTCACGGCGCCCACCGCCGCCCCCACAACGAGTGCGCCCAGCACGGCGACGACCGGTGACAGGTGCTGCTGCCCGGCGAGCCAGCCGGCGACCAGCCCGCCCAGCGCGACAGTGGAGCCGACCGACAGATCGAGGTAACCGCTGATCACCAGCAGCGCCAGAGGCACCGCCACGAGGGTGAGGGTGGCCGCGTCGGTGGCGATCCCGCGCAGGTTGCCTCCGTCGAGGAAGCTGCCGGTCGTCAGCTGGAACACCAGCACCATCAGGGCGAGGACGACGAGCAGCGGATGCCTCCGCACGGTGTCGAGTCCGCTGCCGGCCAGGGCGCGCGGGCCCGGAACGAGGCGGTCGGCGGGGGAGGTGGTCGCGGTCGTCATGCCGCTCCTTCCGAGGTCGCGGGGGCGGGGTCGTGGACGGCCGACAGGAGCGCGGCCTCGGTGAGTTCGGCGCCGCTGAGTTCTCCGGTGATCCGGCCGGCGGAGACGATCAGGCAGCGGTGGGCGAGCGCGACGACCTCCTCGGGGTCGCTGGAGGCGAACAGCACGGCGGTGCCGCCCTGCGCGGCGAGCGAGGAGACGACCTGGTAGATCTCCTGCCGGGCGCCCACGTCGACGCCTTGGGTGGGCTCGTCGAGGAGCAGGACGTCGACGTGGTGCGCCTCGTTGATCCAGCGGCCGAGCACGAGCTTCTGCTGGTTCCCGCCGGAGAAGGCGGCCGCCGGCAGGCCCGGCCGGGCCGGGCGCAGCCCCACGGCCTCGCACAGCGCGCCGAAGATCCGCCGCTCGGCACGCAGCGCCCGTACGCCGCGCCGGGCGAGCGGACGTATCGCCGGCAGCAGCGCGTTGTCCTGCGCGCTCAGCACCGGGAACAGGCCCTGTCTGCGCCGGTCCGCCGGTACGAGGGCGATCCCCGCGGCCAGTGCGTCGGCGGGCCGGGTGGCTTCGACGGCACGGCCTTTGACGCGCACGGTCCCACCCGACGCACGGCGCCTGCCGAAGAGCGTCTCCAGAACGCGCGTACGGCCGGAACCGATGAGCCCGAACAGGCCGACGATCTCGCCCTCGGCCACGTCCACGTCGACGGGACCGAATCCGGGACCCCGCAGGCCGTCCACCGTGAGGCAGACAGGGCGCGGCGCGTCGGAGCGTGCCGGGGCACGCGTTGTCGTGCCCGGCGAGACGGGAGGCGCCGGGCCGACGATCGCGTCGACCAACTCCTGCCGGCTCCGCCCCGACACCTCCGACTGATGCGTCACGCGCCCGTCCCGAAGCACCGTTACGGTGTCCGCGAGCCGCTCCACCTCGGCCAGCAGATGAGTGACGTACACGATGGCCAGCCCCTGGGTGCGCAGGTCCTCCACCCGCTCGGCCAGCGCGTCGCTCTCGGCCCCGGACAGGGCGGCGGTGGGCTCGTCCAGGACGAGGACCGAGGCGCTGCGGCTGAGCGCCTTGGCGATCTCCACCAACTGCCGTTGGCCCATGGGGAGTTCGCCCACCCGGTCGCGAGGGGAGCAGTTCGCCGCCACCCGCTGGAGCAGTCCGGCCGCGACGTCCTCCTGGGCCCGGCGGTCGATCCGGCCGTACTTGGTCCACTCCTGGCCGAGGAAGATGTTCTCGGCCACCGTCAGGGAGTCGACGACGCTGAGCGTCTGGAAGATGATCGCCACTCCGGCGGCGATCGACTCGCGCGGGCTCAGCCGTGTGTGGCTACTGCCACCCACCTCGATCGTGCCCGCGTCCGGCGGGAAGGCCCCGCCGAGGCACTTGATCAGGGTGGACTTGCCGGCGCCGTTGTGGCCGAGGAGGGCGTGCACCTGGCCCGCCGGGACGGTGAGGTCCACGCGGTCCAGTGCCCGGACCCCGCCGAAGGACTTGCTGAGTCCGCGGATACGGAGATTCGGTTCCGCCATGCCTGTCTTGCCCGTCATGCCGGCCGCCTAGGAGTTCTGCGCGAGGAGGTCGTCGATCCGCGCGGTGTCCGCGTGCTGGATGAGCGTGATCGGCACCTGGGCGCTTGGATTCGCCTTCCCGGCGGCGACGGCCAGCGGCACGTCGACGATGGCGTTCGCGATGTCCTTCGGCGCCAGCGCGGCGGAGGCCCGGTAGAACGTGCCCTGCTTGATGGCCAGGAGGGAAGGGGCGGCGCCGTCCTGCCCTCCCACGAAGGTCTTGGCGTCGGCCTTCGCCCGCCCCGTCTGCTGGAGGGCCTTGAAGCCGCCGTACGCGGCGGCGTCCGTGACACCGAGGAGGATATTGAGGTCGGGGTGCTTGGCAAGGATGGCCCGGGTCTTCGAGAGCCCGGTGTCCGGGTCGATGGCCTGCTCCTTCGCGACCACGTCGACACCGGGCGCGTGCTTGGTGAAGGCGTCGATCATGCCTTTGGTGCGCTCACGGCCCAGCTGGATCGTGCTGTCGGTGAGGAAGGCGATCTTGCCCTTGCCACCGAGTTGCTCGTCGGCCCACTTCGCGGCGGCCTCCCCGAGCAGGGTGCCGCCCTCGAGGAAGCTGAACTGGATGTCCGCGCTCTGGTGTTCCAGCGTTCCGCCGTACGTGACCCAGATCAGCCCGGCGTCGAGGGCCCGCTTGGCGGTGGCCTCGGTGGCCTCGAAGACCATCGGGAACGACACGATGGCCGGGACCTTCTGGGAGACCCAGGCACTCAGATTGGTGGCCTGAGTGTCGGCGTTGCTCGCGTCGCTCGTGGTCAGCAGGGTGACGCCGTGCTGCTTCGCGGCCTTGGTGGAGAGTTTCACCAGCGTGGAGTACAGGGGGAGTTGAGTGAACGGATAGTCCAGGCCGATCTTGCTGAGCGTCTTCGCCTCCGCCGACGAGCCGGCGGCCGCGGCGTTCGAGCTCGCGCCGTCGTCCGGCGCCGAACAGCCCGTGGCGGCCAGCGCGGTGGCCGCCGTGATGCCGCCGGACCATGCGAGGAACTGCCTGCGTGAAGCCGTGGACGCGGCTTGCTGGAATCGGGTCATGGCGGGGCTCTCCCAGGGAAACGGGCCCGTCACGGCGGGCGTCCGGCTGTGCCGAACAGGAAAGCGCCGGCCGTTCTGCCCCGCCATCCGTACAAATACCGACTCTCCGAGCGCACGGGCGCCGACCAGGAGGGGCGTGGTCGCGGAACGGCAGAAGGCTTGTCCGGCGCCCCGGACCCGCATATCGTTAGGACCCAAACAATCGGGTCGACAATCTTCGTAGCGACAAGAGCCGTCGGGAGGTTCGCATGCTCGGCCCCCAGCAGATCGCCGCCGCGACACGCATCGGCATGCTCACGCGCGAGCGCGACACCGCCACGGCCTGCGCCCAGGCCCTGCAGGAACTCGGCCGGGCCCTTCCGTTCGACGCCGCGTCCCTGCTCGGGATCGACCCCGTCTCCGGGGCGCACCTGCAGATCGCCGGTGTCGGCTACCCCGCCGCGGCCTCGCAGGCCCTGGCCGCCGAGTTCGTCTCGACCTCCTGGTACGCCAACGTCGTACGGCAGGAACTGCCGCCCTCCATCTCTGAGGACGCAGACGATCCCGGACTGCGCTTCCGGCACGGCTGGTTCTACGCCGAGCGCGTCCGCCCCGCCGGCTTCCGTGACGGGCTGACCGGCGCGCTGCGCCACCAGGGGCGCCTCGTGGGCCTGATCCACCTCTCCGCGGAAGGCGCCGACGTTTACGACACCGAGGCGCGACAACTGCTCGCCTCGATCCTCCCCGCACTGGGCGCCCTCGCCGACCCCACCGCCCACGCCGGTGGCTCCCACGAACTCCCGGCCGAGGCGGCGGCGAACCTCGTCACCCCCGACGGCGTCATCGAGCTGCCGGGCCGGGCGCCCGCCGGGGCGCTGGACGATGAGGACTTCCGACGGATCACGGAGGCGTTCACCCTCTCGCGGGGCCTGCGACTTCGGGTCCTGTGGCCGGTCGGCCCCGGATGGTGCCGAGTGGTGCTGCAACGGTGCACGGCGGGTCCGGCGGCACGCGAGGCGGTCCTGGTGTACGAGGAGCGCGCCGAGCTGCCGTACGGCCTGAGCCCGCGCGAACTCGAAGTACTCACGCGAGCCGCCCGGGGCCAGACCAATCAGGCCATCGCGCAGGCCCTGTTCCTGTCGCCGCGCACAGTGCACAGCCACATCGAGCACCTGCTGCGCAAGACCGGCTGCGCCTCCCGCGCCGAGGCGACGGCGCTCGCCGTACGTGACGGTGTGCTGCGGCCCGCGCCAGAGGACCTCGAGTACTTCGTCGAGAGGGAGCCCAGATGACCACCACGCAACCCCGCATGCTGCTCGTCCTCAGCGAGAACTGGACCCTGACCGGCGGCCGCGCCGACCTGCCGAAGGCGGTCCGGTGGGCCCGCGAGGCCGAGGAGGCCGGCTTCGACTCGGTGATGGTCAGCGAACACATCGTGCTCGGCCCTGACGCCGGCGCCGACGGCATCATGGGCAACCCCCGCGACTACGCCCTCCCGGGCAACCAGGACCCGTACACCCCCTGGCCCAACTCCCTGCTCCTGCTCGCCGCCATCGCCTCCGTCACCGAGCGCCTGCGCCTGGCCGCCGCGGCCGTCCTCGCTCCGCTGCGCCATCCGCTGCTCATGGCACGGGAGTTGGGCACCCTCGACCTGATCAGCGAAGGGCGGCTGCTGGTGCAGCCCACGGTCAGCTGGAGCAAGGACGAGTACGACGCGCTGGGAGTGCCCTTCGGCAGGAGGGGCCGACTGCTCGACGAGCACCTGGAAGTCTGGGCGAAGGCATGGGGACCGTCCCCGATCTCGCACGACGGCGAGAACTACCCCTTCCGGGACGTCTACTTCGAGCCCAAGGCATACCGACCGGAGGGCCCGCGACTGTGGTTCGGCGGCCAGCGCCTGCACGGCCCCGTCCTGCGTCGACTAGTCCAGTACGGCCACGGCTTCCACCCGCTGGGCCGGCCCACACCGCAGGACATGCAACTGCTCAAGGACGCTATGACGGCGGCCGGCCGGGACGTCACCGAGCTGGAGATGATCGGCGGCACCCAGGCCGTGTTCCCCGACGACCGCTCCACGGCGGATCTCGGCGCGGCCCTGGCATCGATCCCGGAACAACTGGAACAGGGCTTCACGACCTTCTGCATCAAGCCGAACCAGTTCATCGACGACCCGGACGGGGTCGGGACGTTCTGTCATGAGGTGATGCGGCGGGTGACAGGGCTCACCGCGTAGTGCGGGCCTTCAGCGGCTTACCCGGCCCGGTTGCGCTGTGGTGAGGATCTCGGTGTGCCTCACGACGTCGTTCCGTACCCCGGTCCGGAGAAATAGCAGGCACGGTCTCGGTCGCCGGGGCGACGGTCAAGTGACGCCATCGTGGTGCGGGGCTCGGTCGGCGAGTGGTAGAAGGTCAGTCCTTGTCTTGCATTGCAGTAGACCTTGAGCGACTCGCATGCGAACCGTTGACACTTGATGGGTAGTCAGTTGAGTCGGCAACTGGTCAGCATCACGTTCGGCATGTTGCGCCCCGAAGCTCCGCATTCGAGTTCGCAGGCAACGCGGCTGAGGGGCGGCACGATCTTCCCCGGTGGCCGCTGGCCAGCAGCCGCCGAGGGATCGCCTGAGCCGGAACCGGTTTCTCGCCGCGCCGGTGAACCCGTGCCCGGCCCGTCCCGCGTCCGATACCGACGGGACGCGGATCACCGACCGAGGCGTCAACTCCATTGAGGGCGTCACTGGTTCGAGCGCATCAGGGTGGGTCCGTGCTTAACGTGTGCATCTCCTGAAAAGAATCATTTCGACAACACACTGCCGAAAGGACCAATTCATGCGCTGTGCCCGTGTCTTCATGTTCGCCGCTGCCGGTGCGCTGCTCGCGGCAAGCGCCGCCACCGGCACCGCTGCCGCGGCGGAGCAGGGAGATGTGGTGGTGTTCACTACGGAAGCGACGCCGCTGACTGTTTATCGCGATCCGCAAGGGTGCCAGAAGCTTCCGCCCGACGCGCATGTGCTGACGAACCACACCGATCGTCCGGTCACCGTCTACGCCGACCCGTTCTGTCTGACCCCCGGCCTCACCGTGGAGCCCGGATACGGCTCGCACGTGGCGCCCGGCAGCGGCAGTTTCTCCGCCTGAGCCACCGCTGTTCCCGTTCACCCCCCACAACCTCAGGAGAACGTACGCACATGGCCACCGATCTCGTCGTCATCGGGCTGGGGCATGTCGGGCTGCCGCTCGCCAGAGCCGCGGTCTCGGCAGGTCTGGCGACCGTGGGGTACGACGTGTCCGGCACGGTGGTGTCGGGACTCGCCGCAGCCCGTTCCCATGTCGGCGGCGTCTTCGACGCCGAGGTCGCGGTCATGCTGGACGCGGGCTTTCATGCCACGACCGACCCAGCAGTCCTGGACGGCGCGCAGACCGTGGTGATCTCTGTGCCGACCGGACTCACACCGGAAGGCTTACCCGACCTGTCCGCGGTCGAGGACGCAGCCCGGGTCGTCGCCGCCCGGCTGCGCCCCGGCATGCTCGTCGTCCTTGAGTCCACCAGCTATCCCGGCACCACGGAGGACGTCGTGCGGCCGCTGCTGGAGCACAGCAGCGGGCTGCAGGCGGGCGAGGACTTCCACCTGGCGTATTCGCCACAGCGCATCGACCCCGGCAACGAGACGTGGACCATCCGCAACACGCCGAAGATCGTGAGCGGTTGCAGCGCTCTGTGCGCCAAGTACGCCGTCGCGTTCTACTCCCGGTTCGTGGACCACCTCGTCGTCGCCCGTGGAACGCGGGAGGCGGAGATGGCCAAACTCCTCGAAAACACCTACCGGTACGTCAACATGGCCCTGGTCGACGAAGTGGCACTGTTCTGCCACGAGACCGGCATCGACATCTGGGACGTGCTGCACTGTGCCGCGTCCAAGCCCTTCGGCTTCGCACCCTTCAGGCCCGGACCCGGCGTCGGCGGACACTGCATTCCTGTCGACCCCCGCTATCTCACCGCGCGGGCCGAATCCCAGGGCTTCGCCTTCCGCACGCTGGCAGCCGCACACGAGGTCCTCGGCCGCATGCCGAACCATGTCGTGGACCGAGCGCTGGCCCTGCTCACCGATGCCCGCGGCCGCCCTGAGGGCGCACGGGCCCTGCTCCTCGGAATCACCTACAAAGCGGATGTGGCCGACGTCCGGGAGACGCCGGCGCACCCGGTGGCGGCAGGACTGCTCGCCGCCGGTGCCGACGTGTACTACCACGACCCGTACATAGCCGAGTTCACTGTCGGCGGCCGGTCTCTGCCGCGCGCCGAGAACCTCCAGGAAGCCATGGCCCACGCCGATGTGGCGATCCTGTTGCAGGATCACGCCTGTTACGCCAGGGAAGCACTGGGCCAGGCTCGCTGCGCCCTGCTCGACACCCGCGGCAAGGCCGTGGGCAGCCGGGTCACCCTTCTCTGATTCCCTCGCTCCGGCTTGAGCCGGTGCCTCCTCGCTCCGGCTTGAGCCGGCGTCTCCTCCTGCCGGCCGTCGCCGGCCCCAGAGCCCGCGCAGCGGTACTGCCCTGCGCGGTCGCGGCCCTGTCCAGGTGCCGCGGTCCGTCATCCATCCGACACCACCCGAGACCATCGGACTCCGTCCGAGACATGGAGAGACACATGAGCACCGCAGTGGCCAACGACCGCCTGGCAAAGCGCTTCGAGAAGTGGGACACCGACGGCAACGGCGTCCTGGAGGCGAGCGACTTCCAGGGCGAGGCCGCCCGGATCGCCCAGAACCTCGGCAAGATCGCCGACTCCCCGGAGGTGCAGGAGCTCCACAGCGCCTTCCAGGGGCTGTACCAGCACCTGGCCCAGAAGGCCGGCGTCCCGGCCGGTGGCGCCATCAGCCGGGAGCAGTTCCTCGACGCCACGGGGGAGATGCTGTTCAAGGAGGGGGAGGCAAGCTTCAACCGCGCGCTCTCTCCCATCGTGAAGGCGCTGGTCCGTCTGTGCGACGACAACCACGACGGCGAGATCGACGCCCGTGAGTTCCAGGGCTGGCTGACCGCCGTCGGCGTGCCGGCCTCCCAGGCCGGGGAAATCTTCCAGAAGGTGGACAGGAACGGCGACGGAAAGCTGTCCGAGGACGAACTGCTGCAAACCGTCCGCGACTTCCACTTCGGCCAGCTGGAGGTCGAGCTGCTCGGCTGACCTGCCGCAGCGGCAGCTGTGACCCGGGTGGGCGACCACCCGGGTTCCACGGCACCGGATGGCGGCGCCCGTTCAGCGGGTCGGCGCCATCCGGGATCGCCCTTCAGGTACCGGGCGGCGCGGGAACCGTGCCGTGGTCCCCGGCCCGGCCCTGGACGAAGGTGACGACGGTCTCGGGCCGCAGGCCCAGGTCCCGGCCGCTGACCGGACGCGCCGCGTGGATCAGGATGTTGTAGTGGTTCGGTAGGTGGCAGGCGTCGAAGCCGAGCACCGCGCCGACCGCCGTGTCCCCGATCCGCACCAGGTCACCCCGGTCGATCACACCGCCGCACAACAGCTCGGCGAAGCCCAGGAAACCCACCCGGTCGATCCGGGCGCCCGGACGCGGGTCCCACTGGTCGGTGGTGACCAGTTCGTGCACCTCGCCCCGGCGTACGCAGCGTGCCGCGTGCTCCTCCAGCCGCATGCCACGGTCCGTGCGGCGGTGCACCAGCACCTTGACCAGTGATCCACGCACCACGCGCTTAGGGCCGTCCTCCGCTGAATTCACCGGTCCGCCTCCGCTGCCGTCGCATCCAACGCGGGCCGGGCACAGCGGTAGGCCGCCTCAGCCAGTTCCAGCGCGGCCAGGCCGCCGTGCGCCCCGGGGCCGGCCGGGGCCCCGGGGCGGACCAGCCCGGCGAACTCGGTGAGGATCGCCTCGTACTCGTGCCACAGCGACGCCTTGAAGCCGGTGTGTCCGGCCAGCATGTCGGCGTGCAGCACCTCTCCGCCTGCCAGCTCCACCTCGATGTCCTTGCGCTCTCCCGGGTACGACCAGTCCAGCTCGACCGACGCCGTGGTTCCCATACGGCCGCGCAGGCGGATCACCGCTTGACGGTCGACGCCGGAGCCGTCGCGGTGGATTTCGCAGCCGGTGACGGCGAGTTCACCGAGCAGGAGCCGCACCAGGTCGAGGGCGTTGGGGCCGTTGTCCGCCACACAGCCGCCGCCGCAGCGGGCCGGGTCCAGGTACCAGTCCTCGCCGCCGAGATGCTCCTCGATGCGCTCCAGATAGCGCACCCGGACGGAGCGGATCTCCCGGCCCGTCGTCCGGCGCGCCAGTGCGCGGACGGCGTCGTTGTAGCGGCGGTGGAACGCCGTCATCAGCGGGACTTCGTAGCGCCGCGCCAGATCCACCAGCAAGGACCCCTCGGCCGCGGTCAGGGCGAGGGGCTTCTCGACACAGACAGGGACGCCGGCGGACAGGGCGTCACGGCACAGGGGCAGGTGGACATCGTTGGGCACGGCCACGACGAGGGCGTCCGGTCGTGCCCGGTCCAGAAGCGTGCGGTGGTCGCTGAAGCGTGCCGCCCGGCCGGGGAACTGCTCCAGGGCCTCGGCGCGGGCGTCGCACACGGCGGTCAGCCGCCAATCGGGCAGCCGTTCCGCGGCGGCCAGGTAGTAGGGGGAGATGGCGCCGAGACCTACGACGCCGAGCCGCAAGGGCCCGGTCATCGCGGGCTCCCGGGACCGCCGAGGAGACCGAGGGCGGTCAGCTCCGCATGGAGGTGCGGAGGCAGGGGGATGCCGTGGCGGCGGCGCTCGCCGGCGAGTTCCGCCTCTCGCCAGCCCGGATAGCGCACCGGCTCGCCGCCGGGTACCGGTGGGCAGTCGACGAGTGCGCCGAACAGGGACCGGGTCGCGGCGGCCACGTCCGCCCCGGGGCGCAGTACCTCCGGGGCGATCGCGAGGAGGAAGAAGCCGATGCCGTCGTCGCTGCCGTGCGGTCGGCCGTCGCCTTCCAGCGCGGAGGGCGCGGGCCCCACGGCCGCGCCGGACACCACGGCGGCCAGCAGTTCCACGGCGATGCCGAGCCCGTAGCCCTTGTGGACGCCGGTCTCGGCCGTGCCGCCCAGCCAGCGCAGGAAGGCCTCGCCGCGGTCGAAGGCGGACGGGTCGGTCACCGGGGCGCCCGCCGCGTCCTCCAGCCAGCCGGCGGGCACCGGGGTGCCACGGCGGGCGGCGACGCGGACCCGCCCGGTGGGCGCGACGGTGGTGCTCATGTCCAGCAGGAACGGGTGTCCGTCGAGGGCCGGCGCGGCGACGCTCAGCGGGTTGGTGCCGAGCATCGCCGCCGCGCCGCCCGGGGGCCGTGCGATGCGCTGACCGCCGCAGTTGCTCGCGACCACGCCGATCATCCCGGCGTGCGCGGCGCGTACGGCATGGAAGCCGGCGCACCCGAAGTGGGTCCCCCCGCGCACCGACACCAGCCCGACCCCGTGCCGGCCGGCCCGTGCCACGGCGTCGTCCATGGCCTCGGCCGCGGCCCACAGGCCCAGAGCGCGTCGAGCGTCGACGACCACGCAGGCGCCCAGGTCGGTGAGGGCCTCTGGTTCGGCGCGGGGGTCGCAACGGCCGGACTCCAGCAACGGCAGGTAGAGCCGGGTGAGGTTGAATACGCCGTGCGAGTCGAGCCCGGTCAGGTCGCCGTGACACAGCGCGTCCGCGGCGAGCCGGGCCCGCGCATCAGGGATGCCGTGGCCGGTGAAGAGGCCGGTGAGCGAGGCATGCAGCTCCGCGTGGTCGACGAGGACGGTTGTGCGCTCGACCGCCGCTCGCGGGGCGGTGGGTGCCGTCATACGGGATTCCTTACAGGGCGGGCCAGTTGTCTTCGTAGGTCGTTCGGTTGGGGGTGTGGTGCTCTACGGAGGTCGCTGCGCTGACGCCGTCGGCACCGCTTCGGCGAAGAACGTGACGAGTCGGCGGACCACGCCGGCGAACTCCTCCAGGTCGGCGAGGTCGACGTACTCACCGGGCGCGTGGGCGCGGTTGGCGGCGAGACAGCCGGGCCCGAGGACGGTGGTGAAGGCGTCGTCCAGACCGGCCGCCCAGATGGCGTCGCATGTGAAGCCGGGATCGCCGGCCGCCGGCCGGGCTCCCGCGCGGGCCAGGAGTTCCTCGGCCCACGGGTCGGAGTCGTCCAGGGCGGGCAGGCCCTCTTTGTCCCAGCCGAGCCGGGTGATCCGTGCCGCGTCCCGCGCCGTGCGCGCGAACTCGCGGGTGTGGGCGAAGAGTTCGGTGAAGCGGCGCAGGCCGTCGGCGACGTGCCGGGTGACCTCGGTCTTCAGGCGGTCGCCGTCGGCGGTGCGGCGGTACGACAGGTTCATCAGCAGCGTGCCGGTGCCGTGGACGCGGTTGTGCGTACGGCCGGTGTGCAGTCCCGCGACGCACACCCGCGTACCGGGTACGGCCCCGTCCAGGCATGCGGCGAGGTGCTGGGACAGGAATCCCAGCAGGACGGTGGCGTTGTGTCCGGCGTCCGGATGGTCGTCCACGGCGTCCTCGCCCGAGACGGTGATCCGCGCAGTCATCGCGGCGGTGGCCCGGGGCAGCGCGCGCAGCGCGGTCGGCTCGCAGAAGACGTTGAGGCGGCCGTGGTGCCCGTCCTCCAGCAGCGGGCGGGTGCCGTAGGTGCCCAGGGCGCCGCCTTCCTCCCCGGCGACGGCCTGGAGCAGCACGGTGACGTCCCGTCCGACGGCGGGGTGGGACGCGGCGGCCCGCAGTCCGGCGAGCAGGGCCACGGCGGGTCCCTTGGCATCGACCGCGCCACGGCCGGTGAACCGCACGCCGTCGAAGGCGGGCGGGGTGTGCCCGGCGACGGTGTCCAGGTGGACGTTGAACATCACGGTGTGCGCACGGGGACGCTCGGGTCCCAGCCGCAGCAGCAGGCTGGGCTGGTCCGCGAGGAAGCGCGGATCGCGGGCGGCGGCGCGGACCGTGGACGGCACGCCCGGGCGGTCCAGGCAGGCGGCGGGCGGATTGGCGAGGCGGAGGGTGCGGAATCCCGCTTCGGCGGCGGCCGTGGCGTACCGCTGGAGGATCTCGGGCAGCCGGGACGGCGGATCGTCCGGGCCGGCCTCCAGGGGGTTGACGCTCGGCAGGCGCAGCAGGTCCAGCAGTAACTTTCGGTGCCGGCCGGTGAAGAGGTCGCTCACACCGGGCCGTCCAGCGGGCCGGTGACCGGCTGTCCGGCGCCCAGCAGCCCGACGAGAGCCTGTCCGGCCCGGACGAACAGGTCGGCGGCGTCCTCACCGGCCCGGGCCAGCCCCTCGTGGGGGCGAACCGCGAGATGGGGTTCGAGGGACAGTGCTCCGGTGTAGCCGTGGGCGGCCAGCAGCTCAAGGCATTCCACAACCCCGGCCTCACCCTCGCCGGGCAGGGCGTAGGCGGTGCCGCCGTCCGGCGTGCGGACGGCGTCCTTGATGTGCACGTGGACGACGTACGGGGCGAGGTCGCGGAGCATGTCCGGGGCGCGGTAGCCGTACGGGACGCCGTTGCCGGTGTCGAACAGCAGCCGCAGGGCGGGGCTCTCCACGGCGCGCACCAGTCGTAGCGCGCGGTCGGCCCGCTCCCCGGCCCAGCCCGCGCAGTTCTCGTGCACCAACACCACGCCCGCGCGCTCGGCGCGGTCCGCCAGGACGGCGGTGCGGGCCAGGACGCGGTCGGCCCACTCGGTCTCCGTCAGACCGTCGTTGGGGTACGACATGATCCGCACCAGACGGCAGCCGAGGGTGGCGCAGTGCTCGGCCAGGACGTCGAGTTCCGCCAGGTCCTGGCCGAGGTCGCCGGTGACGGGACGGGACCAGTTGCCGATCCGGGAGGCGACGGCGGTCACGGCGACGCCTTCGTCCGCGAGCCGCCGGGCCAGCGTGCCGAAGGCGGCCGCGGAGAGGTCGGCGAGAGCTGTGCCGTCGACCGTGCGCAGTTCGATGGCGTTCCAGCCAAGCCTTCGCAGCGCTGCCAGTTGCCCGTCGGTGCCGGGTGCCGCCTCGTCGCCGATGCCGGTGAGCGGCCCGAACCCTCGGACGCCGGATCCGGCGGCGCAGTGCCGGGACATGTCAGCGGCTCCCGGCGCCGGCGCGCGGTGTGACGGCGCAGTGTTCCCGGGCCGCGCACAGCAGCCGGGCGGTCGCGCAGGCGAGCGGGAAGTTCCCGACGCCCCCGGCGCCGGAGGAGAAGCCGCGGTAGGCGTCGTCCAGGAAGTCGGTCAGGGCGTCGTCCCGGAAGACGTGGTGTCCGATCCCGGGCACTCCGTCCGCGTCGAGGACTCCGGTCGGCGGGGCAGCCGTACCGCGATCGAAGGGGGCGACGACCAACTGCGCGTGGTCGTCGTCCTCGCTGAGTGGGAAGTGGGCCGTGGCCGTCCCGCCTTCGAACTCGCAGACGACGCTGCGTTGCCGGACGGGTGCGCCGAGGTCGGAGCGCAGCAGCGTCTCCACGCCCGAACGGTGCTCCAGTTCGACGTGCGCGCCGCCCAGGCGGGGCAGTCCGCGGTCCTCGCAGCGCAGGTCCCAGCAGCGCGCGGCCCGGAGTTCGGCCGGTCCGGCCAGATCGAGCGCGAGCGCCAGGGAGTGGGGGATCTCCACGTCCAGGGCGGACGGATGCCCGTCGGTCGCCAGGGACCGCAGGAAACGGGGTTTGTGCTGGTCGACGGTGATACGGCGCAGGGAGCCGAGCCGTCCGCCGCTCACCAGCCGGCGTAACCGGCCGGCGAGCCGGGAGGTGATCCAGTGGGCGACGGTCACGAGATCGAGCCCGGCCTCCTGACGCAGCCGGATCAGGGCGTCGAGTTCGTCCATGGACGCGGCGAGGGGTTTCTCCACGATCATTCGGCGAAAGCCGTGTCCGGCCAGCTCCGCGAGGAGGTCGTAGCGCAGCCGGGGCGGTGTGCACACGTGGACCACCGCGGTGGCGGGGTCCACGTACCGCAGGGCCTGTTCCAGCGTGGTGACGGCCGTGACCTCGCCGGGCATGCGCAGGGGCAGATCGACGGCGCCGGGGTCGCAGCCGACCGCGGGCAGGGCGACAAGCGGATCTCCCGTGGCGGCGGTCCGCCGGGCCAGACGGACGAGCGTGTTCAGATGCAGTCCTGATCCGGACCGGCCGAGCCCGACCACGAGGGGCTGCAGCACAGGGCCTCCTAAGAGGGGAACGGGAAGGAAACGGGCGTGCTCAATTCGCTGCGCCGCGCACAACTTCGGGGCGCCGCACCACTGTTGGGGCCCCGTGCGGAAATGGTCAAGACGTCCGGTACCTCATTCCCCAGAACGTGTGAAGATGATCCTTTCCTTTCTCCGTCGACCGGAAGTCCGATTAGCGTGGGCATTCCGCTGACACGACGGAGACAGGTGAGAGATTGCCTTCCAGTGGACAGATTCCGGCGCGCGCCGGGGATGCATTACCGACTGCGCCGGGAACGGCCGATCGAATTCCCTTCTTCTCTCAGGCCGCGACTTTCGAACGACTGTGGCCTTCCATCGAAAAGGCGTTGGATGACGTTTTCCACAGCGGCAAGTTCTCCCACGGCAAACAGGTCGGGCAGCTCGAAGCGGCGCTCGCGGACTACACCGGCGCCCGGCATGTGATCGGCGTCAACAGCGGCACAGACGCGCTGGTGTTGCTGCTCCGCGCCTGCGGACTGCGCCCCGGCGACGGTGTCCTGGTGCCGGCGTACTCGTTCTTCGCCACCGCCTCGGCCGTCGTACTGGCAGGCGGGACACCGCAGTTCGTCGACATCGATCCGGAGACGTACGCGATCGACCCCGCGGCGCTGAAGGCGGCCGTCACTCCGCGGAGCCGGTTCGTGATGCCGGTGCATCTGTTCCACACGATGGCCGACATGGCGGCCGTCACCGCCGTCGCCCGGCAGCACGGCCTGACAGTCGTCGAGGACAGCGCGGAAGCGATCGGCATGCGCCGGCACGGAGTGCACGCGGGCGTGCACGGGGTCGGCGGCGTCCTGTCCTTCTTCCCTTCCAAGACGCTCGGCGCGCTCGGCGACGCGGGAGCCGTGCTCACCGACGACCCGGAGGTGGCGGCCACCGTCGCCGCGCTGCGCCACCACGGCAGGACGGGCCGCACGCTGAACAACTTCCCGGCCATCTCCACCGAAAGCGCCCTGCCCGGCGCGAACAGCAAGATGGACGACATCCAGGCGGCCGTCCTCCTCGTCAAGCTGTCCCTCCTGGAGGAGAACATCGCACGTCGGGCCGAACTGGCGGACGCGTACACCGCCCGTCTGCGGGACGCGCCGGGGATCGTCCGCCTGCCGCGGGCCACCGCTGGAACACCGGACGACCGCGACGTGTACTACGTCTACCTGATCGAGACCGAGCACCGGGATGCCCTCGTCGACCACCTCGCCCGGCACGGCATCGACACCGAGGTCTACTATCCGATGCCCCTGCCCCACCAGCCCGCCCTCGCGCACCTGGGCCACCGGCAGGGCGAGTTCCCTCACGCCGAGGCGGCGGCCCGACACGCCGTCGCCCTGCCCTTCCACCCCGATCTCGGATCCGACGACCTGGACCGCGTCTGCGACACCATCCGCTCCTTCCTCGCCGGAACGAGGACGACCGCATGACCGCATCGCTCCCTTCCACCGTCCCGTTCTTCCCTCCCGCCCTCTTCGAAGCCGACCGCTCCGCACTGATCGGGCTGGTCCGCGAGGTGGGCCTCGACCCGGAGCAGCGGTTCATCCTGGGCAGGCGCACCGCCGCCTTCGAGGACCTGATGCGCGAGGACCTGGGGGCCGCCGACGTGGTCGCCTGCTCCAGCGGCACGTCGGCGCTCTCGCTGGTGCTGCGGGCCATGGACGTAGGTCCCGGTGACGAGGTCATCGTGCCGGCGTTCGGCTGCGCGCCCCTGGCCGCCTCGGTGGTCGATGTCGGGGCCATACCGGTCTTCGCCGACATTCGGCCGGACACCATGACCATGGACCCGGACGAGGCGGAGCGGCTCGTCACCGAGCGGACCAAGGTGGTGATGCCGGCTCACATGTTCTCCGTCATGGCCGACATGCCACGCTTCGCCGAACTGGTCCGGCGGCACGGACTGCGCCTGCTGGAGGACTCGGCGGTCGCTCAGGGCGGCGTGCTTCGGGGCGTCCCGGCCGGGCTGTGGGGCGAGGCGGGGCTCTACTCCTTCGTGCAGGTCAAGACCTGCGGCATGCCCGGCGAGGGCGGCGTGGTCGTCACCCGGGACCCGGCACTGGGCGAGAAAGTGCGGATGCTGCGCAACCACGGCCAGTACGCCGGTCGCCGGTTCGTCCACCACACCGTCGCACTCAACAGCCGCTTCGATGAGATCCAGGCCGCCTTCCAGACGTACCGCTACTCCGGTTTCCCGGCGCGGCTGGCGCGACGGGCGGAGATCGCCGCGTACTACACCGAGCGCTTCACGCCGCTGGCCGGCCGCGGTGTGGTCCCGCCGCCGCCCGGCAGGGACGGCCGGTGCTTCTACGTGTACACGGTCCTGGCCGAGGACCGGGACGGCCTCGGCGCCCATTTGACCGAGTCGGGGGTGGCCACGCACGTCTACTATCCGTGCCCCCTGCCCGCCCACCGTGCCTTCGCCCCCTACGCGTCGCCCGGTGCCCGCTGGCCGCGCGCCGAACAGGCTGCCCGCCGCCATCTCGCCCTTCCGGTGCACCACCTGCTGACCGACGCACAGGTCGAGCACGTCGCCGACCTCGTGTGCGCCTTCGCCACCGAGCGCAGCTGACCCGCGACCGCCCGCCTCGAACACCGTTGACCCGCGACCGCCCGCCTCGCCCATCCCGCTGCCCGGGCGAGCGGCACTCCCCCTTTGGACGCAGACACCCAAGAGGTCACCCATGACGGACAGCATCGCGGCCGGCAGTCCCGCCGCGACCGCCCACGGCCACAGCCGGCTGCGCGCCTACGCGCGGCTCGGCAAGCTGGACGTGTACGACTACTACCTCGGCATCTTCCTCGCCCTGACCGCCGCGCTGTTCCCGGCCGGCGCCTTCACCGCCCGGCAGGCACTGGTGATGGCCGTGTTCCTGGCCGGCGAAGTCGCGGTCCTCATGGCGATGGTCGCCCTGGACGACGTCACCGGGTTCCGGGACGGCAGCGACCTCGCCAACTACGGTCCTGACAACCCGCTGCGCAACAAGGCACGCAAACCCCTGGTCGCCGGGGCGCTGACGGTTCCCCAGGCGCTGCGCTTCGCCTGGGTCTGCGCGGCGGCCGGGGCGGTGCTCTGGGCCGGCGCCGCCGCGCTCGCGCCGCACCACCCGCTGTGGGCGCTGGTGACGGCGGGCGCGCTGTTCGCGGTGTCGCTGCAGTACTCGTACGGCCTGAAGATCAGTTACCACGGTTTCCAGGAGGTGTTCCTGGTCGCCCTCGGTGCCGTGCTGGTGATCGTTCCGTACGGCCTGGTGACGGGGGGCTTCTCCGGTTTCCTGATGGTGCAGGCGGTGCTGTTCGGGTTCGGACCGCTGATGTTCGGCGTCTACTCCAACACCAACGACGTGGCCGGCGACCGGGCCGTGGGCCGTCCGACCGTGGCCGCCCTGGTCTCCGAGCGGGGCAACGCCGTCTTCATCGGAGCCCTGTCGGTCGCCGAGTTCCTCATCGGCGCGGTCGCCTCGGCCACCGGGGTGGCCCCCTGGTGGTTCGTGCTGTTGATGCTGCCGGCGACCGCGCTGCGGGCCCGTCAGTACCTGACCGGGTTCGTCCGCGGCGACATCATGACCGCCCGCCGGACGGGCTTCGCGGTGCACAGGCTGAGCGTGGTGCTGATGACCGTGGCAAACGTCGTCGTCGGAACGGGAGCCGCCCGATGAAGCCCGAAATCGACGTCGCCGTCGTCGGCGCGGGCATCGCCGGTCTGACCGCCGCCCATGAACTGCGCCGCGCCGGGCTGGCCGTCCGGGTGTACGAGCAACTGCCGCAGGTCGGCGGCCGGATGCGCAGCATTCGCCACGAGGGCTGGACCGTGGACACGGGCGCCGAGCAGGTCCCGTCTCGCGGTTACCGCGCGACCTGGGAGCTGCTGCGCCGGCTGCGCGTCACTCCCGCGGACGTGCCCCGGGTCGGCGGCGCGGTCGCCGTCTGGCGCGGCGGACGCGCCCACCTGGGCGTCGGCGGGAGCACGGCCGTGGTCACCGGAGCGGGCCTGTCCGCCCGGGCGCGGCTCGACCTGGCCGCCTTCTCCGCCTGGACCGGTCGCCGCCGCGCCGGATTCGACGGCGACCGTCCCGAGCACAGCCCGCTGGGCGCCGCCACCGTGCGGGAGGTGTCCGCCCGCTACCACCGCGACCTGCACGACTACCTCTTCCAGCCGGTCGCCAGCTGCTTCTTCGGCTGGGACACCGCCCGGTCGACGGCTGCCCCCATGGTCAGCTTGCTGCTGGAGGCCGGTTCCCCCGCCGCCTGGCGCACCTACCGCGACGGCATGGACTTCCTGGCCCGCCGGCTGGCCACCGGCACCGAGGTCGTCACCGACCGCGCCGTACGCGAGGTCACCGACGCGGGCGGGCACGCCGTACTGCGGTTCGACGACGGGCAGGTCACCGCGCGGGCCGCCGTGCTCGCCGTACCGGCACCCGTCGCGGCGGCCCTCCGCCCGGACGCCCCCGCCGACGAGCAGCCGTTCCTCACCGCCTGCACCTTCACGCCCATGATGAAGGTCAGCTGCCTGCTGGACCGCCCTCTCGCCCCAGCCGCCCGGCGGCCGGTGCACATCCTGCTCACCCCGGCCGCCGAGGAGGACGTGCTCTCCGGCGTCGTCGTCGACCACGCCAAGGATCCCGGCCGGGCCCCCGTCGGCCGGGGCTTGGTCACCCTCGTGGCCGGTCCGCGCCGGGTCCCCGAGCTGCTGGACGCCCCTCCCGACGAGGCCGCCGACCTCCTCGTCCGCATGGCGGAACGCTATGTCCCGGGCATCGGCGACGCCTGCCGCCACCGTCTCGTGCACGCCTTCCGCCACGGCCTGCCGGAAGCCACACCCCAGGCCCTGCACGAACGCGCCGGCTTCCTGTCCCGGCCGACGCGCGCCGTGGAGTACGCCGGCGACTGGCTCATGCTGCGGCCCGCCTCCGAAGGAGCCGTGCGGGCGGGCGCGCTGGCCGCGTCCCGCGTCCTGAGCAGGCTCGGACGGAACACCCCGGCCGGCCCCGACCGAGCGGAGGAGACCGTTGCGACCGCATGACATGGGCACCCTGTTCGACGAGGCGGCGGCAGGCGGCGCCCGGACCGTGGTCCACCTGGACCGGCCCTTCGACATCGCCCCGCGGGCCGGCACCCGGTGGGCCGTCACCGAACTCGCCGACCTGGTCCGCGCCACCGCGGCCCGCCTCGCCGACGCCGGAGTGCGGCCCGGGGACCGCGTGGCGATCGTGAAGGACAACCACTGGGACTACGACCTGCTCGCCTGCGCCGCGGTCCGCCTCGGCGCCGTACCCGCGCTGCTGTCCGCCCGGCTCGACACCGCGCACCTCGTCACCCTGCTGGAGCGGCTGCGGCCCGCCGCGCTGATCACCACCGCTGCGGTGCTGGCCCGTTGCCGGGACACCGCCGCCGGCGCACCGGCCCGGATCGTCGTCACCGTCGACTCCGCCGCGCCCGGCGCGGCCCACCTGGCCGCGCTGGACGCGTCCCGCCCCTGCGTACCGGTGCGGCGCCACGACGACGAACCGCTGGTCATTCATCACACCTCGGGGACGACCGGCGTGCCCAAGCTGGTGGTTCACTCCACGCGGACACTCGTGCACAAGCTGGCCCGCTTCGAAGCGGTGCGCTATCCGGGCATCGGCATCCGCCCGGACGACGTCCTGGCCAACGCCAGCGCGTACGGACACGGACGCACCTTCTGCTGGACGGCCGTGGTCATGTCGCTCGCGCCCGCCGGGATCGTGATCCTCACCGGCGACGACCCGCGGACCGCCGACCCGCTGCTACGGGCCCACCCGCCGACTGTCGTCGAGGCCCTGCCCGCCTCCTACATCCGGCTGCGGCCGCTCACCACCCGGCTGGACAACCCCTTCCGGCGCGTCCGCCTCTACATCAGCACCTACGACGCCGTGCACCCGCCAGCCCTGCGCGCGTACCTGACCGCCAGCCGCCGCGCCCGCCCGCTGTGGATGCAGGGCTGGGGCCAGACCGAGACCGGACCCCTGACCTTCCGCTTCCACACCCGGCGCTCCGCGCTCGCCCCGGACGCGGAGACCACGGCGCGCCGGCTCGGCCGTCCCGTGCCGGGCCGGACCCGGCTGCGCGCGGTGGACCCGGACACGCTGAGCCCGGTGCCGCGCGGCCGTCCCGGCCTGCTCCTCGTCCGCACCCTCGCCCTCGCCCTGGGCTACGTCGGCGAACAAGAACGCTGGGACGCCAAACGCGTCGGCGACTGGTGGTCCACGGGCGACATGGGCGTGCACCACCGCGACGGCAGTGTCAGCATCCTGGACCGCGCCGCCGACACCCTGCCTGGTATGAGCTGCCTGCGGACCGAGGACGTACTGGAGCAGCGACTGCCGCAGGCCTTGGAATGCGTGATCCTCGGCGCCCCGGACGGCGATCCGCTGCCCGTCGTGGTCACCGCCGACGGCCGGCTGGACCCGGACGCCTGGAAACAAGCCACGCACGGGCTGCCGGCGCTGCGCGACCCGGCCGTCCTCACGTGGGACGAGGTGCCCCGCACCGGGACCGGCAAGGTCCGCCGCGCGGCCCTGGCACGGCAGCTCACCGGCACGGCACCCGCCGGCACCGGCCGGTGGACGTGACCGGGCCGTCGTACGACGGCACCGGGCTGTGCGGGCGGCTGTTCGACGGCGCCGTGCTGTCCGGGCCGCTCCCCGGTGAGAGGAGTCTCACCGCGGCACGGCCGGCCTTCCGCCCGGGTGCGCGCCCGCCCCGCAGGGTGCAGGGCGGTCGCATCGAGCCTGTCGGCGTCGGCCGCCGGGTCAGTCCGGGCCGTACATGACGACCCCGGGCCCGTCCGGGCCGCGTTCTGATGAGAGGAGCCACACCGTGTCCCAGCCCGCCCCCGCCCGGGAGGACACCCACCCGGTCTTCGGCAACGGCACCACGCACAGCCGCGACCAGCACCGCTGCCTGGCCGCCGCCTACGACCCGGTGACCCTGCCCCGCCTGGCCGCCGCCGGTGTCGGCCCGGGCTGGCACTGCCTGGAGGTCGGCGCCGGCGGTGGCAGCATCGCGCGCTGGCTGGCGGGCCGGGTGGCACCGGGCGGCTCGGTGCTCGCCACCGACCTCGACCCGCGCGACCTGGCACCCGGCCCGGGCCTGGAGGTCGCCGCCCTCGACGTGGCCCGGGACCCGCTTCCGGAGGCGGCCTACGACCTGGTGGTGGCCCGCCTGGTCCTGCAGCACCTGCCCACCCGCGACGCCGTCCTGCACAAACTGGTGCGCGCTCTCAAACCCGGCGGCCTGCTGCAGATCGACGAGATCGACGCCTCCTACGAGCCACCGCTGCTGACCCCGGACGCGGAGGCCGAGGCGCTCTATGTCCGGTTCCTGCGGGCCAAGACGGCCGCGCTGCGCGCCGCGGGCGGCGATCCGCACTGGGGACGGAAGGCGCCCGCGGCCCTGAGGGCGGTGGGGCTGACCGCCCTTGACGTCCACCTCCACATCGGCGTACGGCACGCCCAGGACCCCGGCCTCGGGCTCCAGTTGAACCACACTCGCAATCTCCGGGACCGGCTGAGGGAACGGGGCATGACCCAGGAGGAACTGGACCGGGTGGGACGGCTGATGCAGGACCCGAACTTCCGCGCCGCATCCAGCGTCCTGTACTCGGTGCAGGGCCGCCGGCCCGGCCCGGAGCGATCGTGACACCGCGCCTGCGCGCCGCGGCCCGGCCGGCCGTCGCGGCCACGATCGCCGACCGGCTGCTGCGGCACACCGCGCCGGGCCCGCGGGATCCGACCGGCCCAGGCCGGGACACGATGCGGTACACCGTCGACTGGGCGGGTCCGGTCAACGCTGATCTGCCGGACGAGCGCGCCGTACAGGCCGCCTGCGGTCTCATGCAGGTCCACGGCCGGGCGACGAGCGGGCCGCTGCCGCTGGCTGTCGACTACGCCTCGGTCGTGGCGGGGCTTCTCGCCGCCCAGGGCGTCACCGCTCTCCGCATCGCGCGGGCCCGCGGGCTGGACCTGCGCGAGGTGCGGACCTCGGTGGCGCAGGGGGCGCTGCTGGCGGTCGGCCAGTACCTCGCCGCCGAGACGGCCCGTGCCAACTCCGGTGCTGCCGAGCCGGATGTGCCGGTGACCCCATTCGACGTACCCCAGGCAGACGGCCTGGCGACCCTGGAGACGTCCGACGACGCCCGCGTGGAGGTCGAGACCCTCGATCCCCTGGCGTGGCGGGAGTTCTGGGACCGGCTCGGCGTGGCCCCCGCGCCCGCCGGCCGCGGCTGGCTGCCCTTCCAGCAGCGGTTCGCCACCGCCGTCTGCCCGTTGCCCGACGAACTGAGGCAGGCCGCCCGCCGCCGCACGCTGGCGGAGCTGCGGGCCGCCGCGCACCATACCGGCGTCAGTCTCCTCACGGTCGGCTCCGACCCGGCTCCCGCCGTCCGCCCGGCACCTTGGTGCCTCACTCCGGGACCGGCGCCGTTCCCCAAGGCCCGGGCGCACCTGGAGACCGGCGTGCCCGGCCCACGCCCGGCCGTCCCGGTCTCCGGTGCCGTCCTGCCGCTGACGGGCCTGCGGGTGGTGGAATCCACCCGCAGGGTGCAGGGCCCGCTCGCCGGGCACGTCCTGCGGATGCTGGGTGCCGAGGTGGTCCGGGTCGAACCGCCCGGTGGCGACCCGATGCGCTGGCTCCCTCCGCTGGCAGGAGACTGCTCGGCCCGGTTCTCGGCTCTCAACGCGGGCAAGCCGGTGGTCGAGGCCGACCTCACCACCGCGCCGGGCCGGGACATGGTTCGCGCGCTGACCGCCGCGGCCGACGTCTTCTTGCACAACTGGGCCCCCGGAAAAGCCGCGCGGCTCGGCCTGGACGCGTCCGATCTGCTGCCCGGCCACCCCGCTCTGGTTTACGCCTGGGCGTCCGGCTTCGGGGACGCCTTCGGTGACCGGCCGCCTCTGGGCACCGACTACCTCGCCCAGGTGCACAGCGGCCTCGCCGCGGCGGTACGGCCGGCCGACCAGCCCCCGGCCCCCTCCCTGATGACCCTCACCGACGTGCTCGGCGGGCTGGTGTGCGCCCAGGGGGTGCTGGCCGCGCTGGCTGCTCGGGAGGCGACCGGCCGGGGCAGCCGCGTCGACTCCTCCCTGGTCTCCGCGGCCGCTCTCGTCCCCCGTCCCGCGCACCGGGCCCGCTGGACGGCACTGGACCGGCCGCTGCGCACAGCGGACGGCCATCTGTGCCTCGGTCCCGAGGCCCGGGCGTGCCCCGAGGCGGTGCTCCGCCTGCTGGACGGCGTCGGCGCCACGGCCGCCGAGGACCTCGCGTCCCGCTTCGCCCGCCGCACCACCGAGGAGTGGACGGCGCGGCTGGCCGAGGCCGGTCTGACCGCGACCCCCGTACTCACCGACCTGACGGCTCCGGCCCGCGACCCGGCCTTCCGGGCGGCCGTCGCACCACCTGATCCGTCCACCGGGCACGCACGCCCGTACGTTCCCTGGGAGTTCGCATGACGGCAGCCCCCGCGACCCGGCACGGTACCGCCCCACCCGCGAGCCGGGGCGGGCAGCCGGTGTGGACCTCACGCGCCGGAGCGCGCTTCCCGGATCTGGTGCCCCGCGCCCAACGACGTGCCTGGGTGACGGCGGGCCTGTGCCCGGACACCGACCTGTACACACTGTTCACCGACCGGGTCCGCGAACAACCGGACCGCCAGGCGCTGGTGGACGACGCCGGAGTGCTGTCCTACGCGGCGCTGGACGTCGAAGTCCGCCGGATCGCAGCCTTGTTCGCCCAGGCTGACCTGGGAGACGGGGACGTGGTGGCGCTCCTGCTGCCCAACGGACGCGACGCCGTGGCCGCGGAACTCGCCGTCTACGCGATCGGCTCGGTGGCCCTCCCGATCCCCCCGGGAGGCGACGACCGGGACATCCGGGCCCTGCTCGCCCGCTCGCGGGCCCGCGGCGCCGTCCTCGCATCGGCCCGCCGGGCACAGGCCGTTGCGGATCTTCCGCACCTGCGCACCGTGTTCACCTCCGGCCCGGTTGACGGACGGACGCACGGGCTGCACGCCCTGCCGACCCTGGCCCGGCGTCCCTGGCGGTCACGGCCGGCCGACCCGTACGGGCCCGCCCGCATCCTGGTGTCGTCCGGCTCCGAAGCCGAGCCGAAGATGGTCGCCTATAGCCATCACGCCCTGGCCGGAGGCCGTGCGCGGTACGTTCGGAGCCTGCACCCCGACATCATGCTGCCGCCCCGCCACCTGGTCCTCGTCCCGCTGGCCTCCTCTTTCGGTTCCCTGGGCACACCGATCACCCTCGCCGCCCTCGGCGGCACCCTCATCGTGCAGTCGGCCTTCGACCCGGCCGGAGCGCTGCGGATGGTCGCCGAGCACCGTCCCACCCACCTCTTTGCGGTGCCCACGATGCTCCGGCGCATCGCCGACCTCCCGGCACGGCCGGACGAGGACACATCGTCGTTGCGTTCCGTCGTCTCCAGCGGCGCCACTCTGCCGGCGGCCACCGCCCAGGCATGCCGCGAACGGTTCGGCCGACCGGTGGTGACCGTCTATGGCTCGTCGGACGGCGTGAACTGCCACACGGCCGGAGAAAGCCACCCGCCGGGCGACAGCGCGGGCACCCCGGACCCCGTGGTGGCTCGCATCCGGATCACCGGACCCGACGGCACGCCGCTACCCACTGGGCGGACCGGTCAGATCGAGGCCCTGGGCCCCATGACGCCGCTGTGCTACGTCAACGCGCCTGAACTGGACGCCCGTTACCGCACCTCCGACGGCTGGGTGCGCACAGGCGACCTCGGCCGGCTGGACGAGCGCGGAAGGCTGCACGTCCTCGATCGGCTCAAACGCATCGCCGTGCGCGGCGGGCTCAATATCAGTCTCGCCGAGGTCGAACGCGAACTGGGCACCCATCCAGCGGTGGCCGAGGCGGTCTGCATCCCGGTGCCCGACCCGGACCTCGGGGAACGACTGTGCGCGTGCATCCGCCCGGACCCGGGCACACCCGTTCCCACGCTGTCCGACCTCACGACCCACTTGGGGGACCGTGGCCTGGCACGCCGGAAACACCCCGAACGTCTCCTGGTCCTGAAGGAGATGCCCCTCGGTCCCACCGGGAAGGTCTGCTACCGCACCCTGATGTCCCGAGCGACCGCGCGCTCCGCTGGAGAAACCACAGGGCCCTCGCGAGGCTGAGGAGAGCAGCCGGGGCAGATCCCACAGAACGCCACCTGCGGAGCCGGCGTAGGGGAAGCTTCCCCGGGACGGGAGACCCAGGCAGCGAGACCCGACCCTGTGAAGGGGTCCAGGAACCGGAGTACGTCCGTGAGAAGGCGGCCATCCCGGCACTCGCCTACGTGAAGAAGGCGCTGAGGGCCGCGGACGAGTTCCTCGCGCTTGAGATCGTCATGACGGTGGGCTGGGGCTTGCGCAATGGTGAAGCCCGGGCGGTGAACATCAACACGTCGGGGCGGACGACGTCTACCGCTCGGTGAGTTGAGGTCTGGACCAGGTAGGCCGGAAGGGCTGTCGGGCCGCTTCGGGTCATCGACGCGGGAGGGGCGACCGGTATCACGGCGCGATGTTATGCGCCGTGTTAGCCTCATGCGTTTGCGTGGTCGTCGCGGTGGGCGATTCTGCCTGTTCGGTTCCGCTTGTGTGTGGGCTGTTCCATCCTGCCGAGCCTTCCTCGGTACGTTCCCCTGCGGAAGGCTGTTCATGAAGCATCCCGATGACTCCGGCATCGCTCACGGCGGTCCCGCCAAGCCCGAGGCCACGACCCCGGTACTGCTCCCGGCAGTCTCCTTCGCCGGTCTGGAACTACCGGTGGAGGTGCTGCGGACGCTGAGCGGACTCGGGGTGCGCGAACCCTTTCCGATCCAGGCCGCCACACTGCCCGATGCCCTTCAGGGACGCGACGTTCTGGGGCAAGGGCGCACCGGATCGGGCAAGACGCTCGCCTTCGGCCTGCCGCTGCTGACGCGTACGGCTGGGCGGCGCGCCGAACCGAAGCAGCCCCTCGCTCTGATCCTTGTGCCTACCCGGGAGCTGGCCCAACAGGTCACCCAGGCGCTGGCGCCGTACGCCGAGGCACTACGGCTGCGGATGGCCACGGTCGTCGGCGGCATGCCGATCGGCCGGCAGGTCGCCGCGCTGCGCCAGGGAGCCGAGGTGGTCGTCGCCACCCCCGGACGCCTGCACGACCTGGTCGAGCGCAACGCCTGCCGCCTGGGACGGGTAAGGATCACCGTGCTGGACGAGGCCGACCAGATGTGCGACTTGGGATTCCTGCCGCAGGTTGTCGACGTGCTCGACCAGGTGCACCCCGACGGTCAGCGGATGCTGTTCTCGGCCACTCTGGATCGCGACGTCGATCAGCTGGTCCGCCGCTACCTCCACGACCCCGTGGTCCACTCGGTCGACCCGTCCGCGGGCACGGTCTCGACGATGGAGCACCACGTTCTGGTCGTGCACGGCCCTGACCGCTACGCCGTCACCACGGAGATCGCCGCCCGCGACGGCCGCGTACTGCTGTTCCTCGACACCAAGCACGCCGTCGACCAGCTCACCCGGCATCTGCGGGCCAGCGGGGTGCACGCCGGGGCCCTGCACAGCGGCAAGTCCCAGCCACAGCGCGCACGGACCCTGGCGCAGTTCAAGAACGGCCAGATCACCGTTCTGGTGGCGACCAATGTCGCGGCCCGTGGCCTGCACGTCGACGACCTCGATCTCGTGGTCAACGTCGACCCGCCCACCGACTCCAAGGACTACGTGCACCGGGCCGGCCGCACCGCCCGCGCCGGTGAGTCCGGCAGCGTGGTCACGCTCGTGCTGGCGGGCCAGCGCCGCGAGACGAGCCGCATGATGGCCGGGGCCGGCATCGAGGCAACCGTCACCAAGGTGCGCTCGGGCGAGGCGGAGCTGAGCCGGATCACCGGCGCCAAGGCTCCCTCCGGCACCCCGCTCGATGGCGGGCCCGCCGTCCCCCGACCCAAGAACAGCAACGCTCCCTTCCGCGGCCTCGGCACCAGCAAGGACACCTCCCGCGGCGCCGGCGGCAAGTCACGGAAGGCTGGCGAGGCCCGCAAGCTCGCCGAGGCCCGCAAGGCCGCCCTCGTGCGTCGCAACGGCTGAGGGGCACTGCCCTGGGAGTGAACGTCCTGGCCACGGGATCGACAACCCTCGGCCTGGCCCGAAGCCGTCCTGTGCGCCTCACCTACCAAGCGAACGCCCTCGACCGCGAGAGGGATACCCGCCGAAACGGAGCAGGATGATGTTGCCGGCGTCCCGCACTGCGCCCGGCATGACAAGCTGTGCTTGCCCACCCCCCCGAACTCAGGAGGTCACCATGACCGCAGAGCCCGTATCTACGGAAGGTTCGGAGCAGGCTGCCCCGGAGACGTCCCCTCTGGCGCCGGACAGCGACGGCAACTACGACCTCAAGCGCAAGTTCCGCGAAGCCCTGGCGCGCAAGCGCGGTGCGCAGGCGGACGCGGCCGATGTTGCCGCCAACCCGGATGCGTCGAAGGTGCGTGCGGCGCACGGCCCGGCTGCGAGCCAGCGGTCGTTCAGGCGTAAGAGTGGCGGCTGAGTTGTCCCTCCCCTCATAGCGTGAAGACCCTGACTGCAGGGGAAGTTGGGTGGGAGCTGTTCCTGCCCTAGGAGTGGGCGGCGGGCGACAGGTGACGCGAGGGCTACGGCCCCAGCGTCACCTTCCGGCTCGCGCTGGAGGAGCGCGGCTGGTCATACCTCATGGCGGTCGACCCGAACGGAACCGCTCGGCTGGCAGCGGCCGAGCCGTTTCAACCGATCAGTCGGGTGTCTCGGTCGAGTCGGCCGGCTCGGAATCGTCGGCCGGCGTGGACCGCTCGATGTCGTCGTCCGTCGCGGCCCAACTGGCCAGCAGGTTCAGAGCGTCCTGCGAGGGGGAGGCGGGCTCGGCGGTGTAGGTGAGAAGGAACTGGCTGGGGTCGCCGCCCACCGGGAAGGTCTCGAACGGTAGGTCGAGGTCGCCGACGACCGGGTGGTGCAGAAGCTTCACGCCGGTGGTGTGCATCCGGACGTTGTGGGCAGCCCAGCGGTGACGGAACTCCTCACTGCGGGTGGACAGTTCGCCGATCAGGTCCGTCAGCCGCCGGTCGTAGAGATCGCGGCCGGCCTCGGCGCGCAGCATGGCGACGGCGTCGCCTGCCACCTGGTCCCAGTCGCGGAAGAACTCGGTCGCGTGCGGATTGAGGAAGATGAATCTGGCGTTGTTGGGCGGCTGCAGGGTCGGCGTAGACCGGGGAGAAGCGGGTGCGCCCGAGGTGGTTGGCGGCCAGGATGTCCCCGCGTCCGTTGAGGACGAAGGCGGGCGTGCCGGTTATGGAGTCGAGGAAGCGCCGTACCGCGGGCCGGATGCGCTGCTGGGCCGGTCGGCGGCGTGGCGGGCGGGTGGTGCCGGCGCCGCGCAGGAGGTCGATCAGGTGGATGCGTTCGGCTTCGTCGAGCTGCAGCGCCTGCGCGATGCCTTCGATGACACTCTCCGATACCCCGCCGGTGAACGCCACAACGAGGCCAACATGGCCGGCATCGACCGCTGACCGCTGTTCCCAGCTCAACCAGCGCTCCTGGACTTCGCGAAGGACTGACGCCCGGCGAAGCCCCCTGACCCGTCACACCGACCCACCCGCGTCTATTCACCCTCTCCTTTGCACGACCTCTACGCCACCTACCCTGACTTCCAGATCGACGTCGCTGCAGAGCAGGCGCTGCTGGCCGACCATGATGTGATCGTCTTCCAGCACCCGGTGTTCTGGTACAACACCGCCCCTTTGTTCAAGCAGTCGCAGGACAAGGTCTTCACCCTCGGCTGGGCCTTCACCATGGACGGCTCTGCCTCGCAGTTGGCCGGAAAGAAAGCCGTCATCGCCGTCACCACCGGCGTCCCCGCCGACCACTACACCCCCGAAGGCTCGAACAAGGCCACCATCGAAACCCTCCTGAGCAACTGGAAGGCGACCCTGCGGCTGTGCCAGTTCGACATCCAGCAGCCCATGGTCAAGGTGTACGGCACCGCCTTCGGCCTCTCCGACGAGGACCTGGCCACCTCCGCCAAGCAGTACAACGAACTGCTCGCCTCTTTCGCCGCCTGACTGCCGACCGCGCCACCGCGGCCGCTTGCCCTCAGGTGACTCGGTGGTGCTGGGGCACACCGGTCTCCGGCCGCTCTTCGCCGTATCGGCGTCGAGCGGCCGGAGAAATGACTGCGCAACCGCAAGGTTCCCAACGCCGAGCAGCTTGCCGAGACGACCCTCCAGGTCTTGTGCGACCAGCGCAACAGCCTGGCCGGAGGGCAGCTGACTACCCAGCTGATACACACTCGGAGCGGGCTATGTCCCGGTAAGAAGCCGCAGCTCAACCGATCATGGAACGTGCGGGTCGAACAGGTCCCTCGCCGGGGCGATCTTGCTCGCCGCGTTCTCCTTCGTCAGCGGGGCCTCATGCCGTGGAGCAGGTGGTGGACCAGGGTGTCCACGCTTGCCAGGGCCGCCTCCGGGGGCAGCATGCAGCTGGTGATGAAGGCGGCCATGCCGTGGAGGGAGGCGCTCATGACGAGTTTCAGGCCTTCGGGGTCGCTCGCGATGATCTCGCCGCTTTTCTGGGCATCCGCGAGGACCTGGGTGCAGCTGCCCAGCGTCCGTTCGAGCGGAAACGCAGGCAGGGAGCCTTCTCGCCAGAGTGAAGCGATGTTCCTCACAATCTTCGAGTCCAACGCCTACCGGTGTACGGTAGAGACCGCCCTTGACCTGCAGAAAGCTGGCAGGGAGCCGTCTTCCAGGAGTTCAAAATGCTGCGCACCATGTTCAAGTCCAAGATCCACCGCGCCACCGTCACCCAGGCCGACCTGCACTACGTGGGATCGGTGACCATCGACGCCGATCTGCTCGACGCCGCCGACCTGCTGCCCGGCGAGCTCGTCCACATCGTCGACATCACCAACGGCGCCCGCCTGGAGACGTACGTCATCGAAGGCGAGCGCGGCTCCGGCGTGATCGGCATCAACGGCGCGGCAGCCCACCTGGTGCACCCCGGCGACCTGGTGATCCTCATCAGCTACGCCCAGGTCTCCGACGCCGAGGCCCGCGCCCTACGGCCCCGAGTCGTGCACGTCGACGCCGACAACCGGATCGTCGCCCTCGGCGCGGACCCCTCCGAGCCGGTGCCGGACTCGGACCAGGAACGCAGTCCGCAGGCCGTGCCCGCGGTCACCGTCTGACCGTCCATCCGGGCCCCGTACGTCTCGCGACGGGGTGAGTGGGCGTACGGCCCACGGGTACGCGTGGGACAAGTCCAGGGCCGACGTTCCACATGGCTGGAGGACACGATGACCCACCCGAACCC
>NZ_JAAKZX010000067.1 GCF_011045025.1 Streptomyces ureilyticus | reverse complement strand
GTGGGTGGGTGCGCCTACCGGGGTGCGGTGACACGTTGCGTCGCGGCTGCGGGTGCGTTGCGGCTTGCCGCACAGTTCCCCGCGCCCCTGATGGGCGCTCGGGGAGCCCTCAGCCACGACGGA
This sequence comes from Streptomyces ureilyticus, assembly GCF_011045025.1. Taxonomy (GTDB): domain Bacteria; phylum Actinomycetota; class Actinomycetes; order Streptomycetales; family Streptomycetaceae; genus Streptomyces; species Streptomyces ureilyticus. The sequence continues at coordinate 44,338 of NZ_JAAKZX010000067.1, read as the reverse complement.
CCCCCACTTGGGATGCATACCCCCTAGGGGTACAGTGGGAGCAAAGCCCCACCCGCCCCACCAAGGAGCAACGACATGACCCAGCAGACCGTCACCGTCACCTACCAGGTGACCGGAATGAGCTGCGCCCACTGCGAAGGCTCCGTCGCAGGCGAGCTCTCCTCGCTCCCCGGCGTACGCGAGGTGAAAGCCGTCGCCTCGACCGGTGAGGTCACCGTCGTGTCCGACAGCCCGCTCGACGAGGCCGCGGTGCGCGCCGCGATCGACGAGGCCGGCTTCGAACTCGTCGGCACGGCCTGAGGGCCAACCTTGAGCAGCACAGCGGCATCCGCCGAGGTCGAGCTCACCATCGGCGGCATGACCTGCGCCTCCTGCGCAGCCCGCGTCGAGAAGAAGCTCAACCGCATGGACGGCGTCACCGCCATGGTGAACTTCGCGACGGAGCGCGCGAAGGTCTCGTACGGAGACGGCATACACGTCGCCGACCTGATCGCCACCGTCGAGAAGACCGGCTACACGGCGGAGGAACCGGCACCCCCAGAGCCGGAGCCCGAGACGGCGGCAGCGGCACCCCGCGAAGACCCTGAACTCGCCTCCCTCCGCGAGCGCCTGACCGTCTCCGCCGCGCTCGCGATCCCCGTCGTCCTCCTCTCCATGATCCCGACACTCCAGTTCGACAACTGGCAGTGGCTGTCGCTGACACTCGCCGCGCCCGTCGTCGTCTGGGGCGGACTCCCGTTCCACCGGGCGACGTTCACGAACGCCCGGCACGGCGCGGCCACCATGGACACACTCGTCTCCGTCGGCACGCTGGCCGCCTTCGGCTGGTCGGTGTGGGCGCTGTTCTGGGGCCACGCGGGGATGCCGGGCATGCGGCACGGCTTCGACCTGACCGTCTCCCGTGCGGACGCCTCGTCGACGATCTACCTCGAAGTGGCCGCCGGAGTCGTCACGTTCATCCTCCTGGGCCGCTATCTGGAGGCCCGCGCCAAGCGGCGCTCGGGCGCGGCCCTGAGGGCCCTGATGGAACTGGGCGCCAGGGATGTCTCCGTACTGCGAGACGGCCGGGAGATACGCCTCCCCGTTGCCGATCTCAGGGTCGGTGACCAGTTCGTCGTACGGCCCGGCGAGAAGGTCCCCACCGACGGCACCGTCGTCGAGGGCGCCTCGGCGGTCGACGCCTCGATGCTGACCGGCGAGTCGGTGCCGGTGGACGTGACCGTCGGCGACGCCGTGACGGGCGCGACCGTGAACGCCGGCGGCAGGCTCGTCGTCGCGGCGACCCGCGTCGGCGCGGACACGCAGCTGGCGCGGATGGCGAAGCTCGTGGAGGACGCGCAGAACGGGAAGGCCGAGGCGCAGCGCCTCGCCGACCGGATCTCCGCCGTCTTCGTCCCCGCCGTCCTGCTGATCGCCGTCGCCACCTTCGGCGTCTGGCTCGGCATGACGGACGAGCTGACCGCCGCCTTCACGGCCGCCGTCGCGGTGCTGATCATCGCCTGCCCGTGCGCCCTCGGCCTCGCCACCCCCACCGCCCTCATGGTCGGCACCGGCCGCGGCGCCCAGCTCGGCATCCTCATCAAGGGCCCCGAGGTCCTGGAGTCCACACGCCGCGTCGACACGGTCGTCCTGGACAAGACCGGCACGATCACCACCGGCCGTATGACCCTCCAGGAGGTGTACGTCGCCGCCGACACGGACGAGAAGCAGGTACTGCGGCTCGCAGGCGCCCTGGAGCACGCCTCCGAGCACCCGATCGCCCAGGCCGTCGCGGCGGGCGCAGAAATGGGGGTCCCCCCGCTCGAGCGAAGCCGAGAGTGGGGGAGCACAGGGCCGCTCCTGGCCGTCGCCGGCTTCGAGAACGTCGCGGGCCTCGGCGTCCGCGGAACCGTCGACGGGCACGAGGTGCTCGTCGGACGGACGCGGCTGCTCGACGAGGCCGGTGTCGCGCTGCCGGACGAGCTGGCGGCACTGAAGACGCGGGCCGAGGCGGAGGGACGTACCGCCGTGGCCGTCGCCTGGGACGGAGTGGCACGCGGTGTCGTGACCGTCGCCGACGCGGTCAAGGAGACCAGCGCCGAGGCGGTCCGCGAGCTGCGCACCCTGGGGCTGACGCCCGTCCTGCTGACCGGGGACAACCGGACCGTCGCCGAGACGGTGGCGCGCCGGGTCGGCATCGACGAGGCGTTCGTGTTCGCCGAGGTGCTGCCGCAGGACAAGGTCGAGGTGATCAGGCGGCTCCAGGCCGAGGGCCGGGCCGTCGCGATGGTCGGCGACGGCGTCAACGACGCGGCGGCGCTCGCTGTCGCCGATCTGGGCCTTGCCATGGGCACCGGAACTGACGCGGCGATCGAGGCGGGCGATCTGACGCTCGTACGCGGGGATCTACGGGTGGCCGCGGACGCGATCCGGCTGTCGCGGAAGACCCTCGCGACGATCAAGGGAAATCTCGTCTGGGCCTTCGGCTACAACGTGGCCGCGCTGCCGCTGGCCGCGGCGGGGCTGCTGAATCCGATGATCGCGGGCGCCGCGATGGCGTTCTCCTCGGTGTTCGTGGTGACGAACAGTCTCCGACTCCGGGCATTTCGGTGATGTCGAAGTAAGAACACCTCTGGAGTCCGACGCGAGCCTCACATAAGCTCTTCACAAGGCTCGCGCATCTTCCTTACGCTTGGGCTCCGATAGCGATATCGGGTCTCTTGTGCATCTTCAGGACATATGCAAGAGACGCAGATCACAGTGAAGTGAAGGTAACCCTCGAAGGGGTTCGTGAGTCTAAGTTGGCGATGTCAGAAGCGTCTTGGGGGGCGTGACTGGCATCTGGGGATGTCTTGGGGGACGTTCCCGGACTGCGTTGCCGGGACACGTACACGGGGAGCTTGAGCGGCCCTCCCGTACGGGTCCCGGCAGACCGCACTCGCAGCAGTACACGAAGTTCAGCAGTACACAGAGCAGTACGCAGTACACGACGGTTTTGCTCGTTTAGATCACAGCGATTCAGGCGCTGTCCTCAGACGCCCGGCCGGATCCCGTGGGGGGAATCCGAACCGGGACAAGGAAGGCGCCCCGACTCCGGCCCGTGGGGGGACCGGCAGCGGGGCGCCTTCCGTTTTACGTAGGTGCACGTAGCACGCGTACGTACGAGAGCTAACCGATCAGCGGGACTCGACCGGGACGAAGTCCCGCAGAACCTCGCCCGTGTAGATCTGGCGCGGGCGGCCGATACGCGAACCCGGCTCCTTGATCATCTCGTGCCACTGGGCGATCCAGCCGGGGAGGCGGCCGAGGGCGAACAGGACCGTGAACATCTCGGTCGGGAAGCCCATCGCGCGGTAGATCAGGCCCGTGTAGAAGTCCACGTTCGGGTAGAGGTTGCGCGAGACGAAGTAGTCGTCGGAGAGCGCGTGCTCCTCCAGCTTGAGCGCGATGTCCAGCAGCTCGTCGGACTTGCCGAGCGCCGAGAGGACGTCGTGTGCGGCGGCCTTGATGATCTTGGCGCGCGGGTCGAAGGACTTGTACACCCGGTGGCCGAAGCCCATCAGGCGGACGCCCTCCTCCTTGTTCTTCACCTTGCGGATGAAGGAGTCGACGTCGCCGCCGTTGGCCTTGATGCCTTCCAGCATCTCCAGGACGGACTGGTTGGCGCCGCCGTGCAGCGGACCCCACAGCGCCGAGATGCCGGCCGAGATCGAGGCGAACATGTTCGCCTGCGAGGAACCGACCAGACGGACCGTGGAGGTCGAACAGTTCTGCTCGTGGTCCGCGTGCAGAATCAGCAGCTTGTCGAGCGCGGAGACCACGACCGGGTCCAGGTCGTACTCCTGCGCCGGGACCGAGAAGGTCATACGCAGGAAGTTCTCGACGTAACCGAGATCGTTGCGCGGGTAGACGAAGGGGTGCCCGATCGACTTCTTGTACGCGTACGCCGCGATCGTCGGAAGCTTGGCGAGCAGACGGATCGTGGAGAGGTTGCGCTGCGTCTCGTCGAACGGGTTGTGGCTGTCCTGGTAGAAGGTGGACAGCGCGGAGACCACCGAGGACAGCATCGCCATCGGGTGGGCGTCGCGCGGGAAGCCACGGTAGAAGTTCTTGACGTCCTCATGCAGCAGCGTGTGCTGCGTGATGTCGCCCTTGAAGGTGGAGAGCTCGTCGACCGTCGGAAGCTCACCGTTGATCAGCAGGTAGGCCACCTCGAGGAAGGTGGAGCGCTCTGCCAGCTGCTCGATCGGGTAACCGCGGTACCGGAGGATGCCCTGCTCACCGTCGAGATAGGTGATGGCGGATTTATAGGCGGCGGTGTTGCCGTAACCGCTGTCCAGTGTGACCAGACCGGTCTGGGCGCGGAGCTTCCCGATGTCGAAGCCCTTGTCACCGACGGTGCTGTCTATCACCGGGTAGGTGTACTCGCCGTCGCCGTACCGCAGTACTACAGAGTTGTCGCTCACGTCATCCCTCACCGACGTTGTGCCTCTTCTTCGAGGTGCCCTGACTGTCTCTACCATCCCCCATTTGGCGCAGGACGGTGCACTCGGGGTCGGCCATGGGGCCTAATGACGGCACTCAGTGCCGCCACCCCGTTCATCCTGCCCCCCTTCGCCCTGCTTCCGGAAGTGCTCTGTGACCCTTGTGACTCACTTGATCGATCAAATCTCGCTCACGGGTCGAGAGGCCGGGGTGAGAGCCGGAAATCCAGGGCCGTACAGCGTCGTCCCGCGGACACCGTGCGCACCGCCTGGCCTATCGCCTTGCGTGAACCGACCAGCACCACAAGCTTCTTGGCGCGGGTGACCGCCGTGTAGAGCAGATTGCGCTGGAGCATCATCCAGGCACTGGTGGTCACCGGGATCACCACCGCCGGGTACTCACTGCCCTGGGAGCGGTGGATCGTCACCGCGTACGCGTGCGCCAGCTCGTCGAGCTCGTCGAATTCGTACGGCACCTCCTCGTCCTCGTCGGTCAGCACCGTCAGTCGCTGGTCGTCCACGTTGAGGGAGGTGACCACGCCGACCGTGCCGTTGAAGACACCGTTCTCGCCCTTCTCATAATTGTTGCGGATCTGCGTGACCTTGTCGCCGACGCGGAAGACCCGGCCTCCGAAGCGCTTCTCGGCGAGGTCGGGGCGGGCGGGTGTGATCGCCTGCTGGAGCAGTCCGTTGAGGGTGCCCGCTCCCGCCGGGCCGCGGTGCATGGGGGCGAGGACCTGGACGTCACGGCGCGGATCGAGGCCGAACTTGGCGGGGATGCGCCGGGCCGCCACGTCCACCGTGAGCCGACCCACCTCCTCCGTGTCGTCCTCGACGAAGAGGAAGAAGTCCTTCAGGTCCTGGGTGATCGGCTGCTTGCCCTCGTTGATCCGGTGCGCGTTGGTCACGACTCCCGACTGCTGGGCCTGGCGGAAGATCCGGGTGAGCCGGACGGCGGGCACCGGGCCGCCCTCGGCGAGCAGATCGCGCAGGACCTCCCCCGCGCCGACGCTCGGCAGCTGGTCGACGTCTCCCACGAAGAGCAGATGCGCCCCCGGAGGCACCGCCTTGACCAGCTTGTTGGCGAGGAGCAGGTCGAGCATCGAGGCCTCGTCCACGACCACCAGGTCGGCGTCCAGCGGCCGGTCCTTGTCGTACGCCGCGTCCCCGCCGGGCTTCAGCTCCAGGAGCCGGTGCACGGTCGAAGCCTCCGCGCCCGTGAGCTCGGCCAGCCGCTTGGCGGCGCGGCCCGTGGGCGCCGCCAGCACGACCTTGGCCTTCTTGGCGCGGGCCAGCTCCACGATCGAGCGGACCGTGAAGGACTTGCCGCAGCCGGGGCCTCCGGTGAGCACGGCGACCTTCTCGGTGAGCGCGAGACGCACGGCCTCCTCCTGCTCGGGGGCCAGCTCCGCTCCCGTACGGTCCTTGAGCCAGGCCAATGCCTTGTCCCAGGCCACGTTCCTGAAGGCCGGCATGCGGTCCTCGTCGGTGCGCAGGAGGCGCAACAGCTGGGCGGACAGGGAGAGTTCGGCCCGGTGGAAGGGGACCAGGTAGACGGCCGTCACGGGGTCGCCGCCGTCGTGGCCGGGGACCTTTTCTCGTACGACTCCGGGGTCGCCGTCGTCCTCCTGGGGCGCCGCCAGTTCCCCGAGGCACTCGATGACCAGGCCCGTGTCCACCTGGAGCAGCTTCACCGCGTCCGCGATCAGCTGCTCCTCCGGGAGGAAACAGTGGCCCTGGTCGGTGGACTGCGAAAGGGCGTACTGGAGACCGGCCTTGACGCGCTCCGGGCTGTCGTGCGGGATGCCCACGGACTGGGCGATCTTGTCGGCGGTGAGGAAGCCGATGCCCCAGACGTCGGACGCGAGCCGGTAGGGCTGGTTCTTGACCACCGAGATCGAGGCGTCGCCGTACTTCTTGTAGATACGGACCGCGATCGACGTCGACACCTCGACGGTCTGGAGGAAGAGCATGACCTCCTTGATCGCCTTCTGCTCCTCCCAGGCGTCGGCGATCTTCTTGGTCCGCTTCGGTCCGAGCCCTGGCACCTCGATGAGCCGCTTCGGCTCCTCCTCGATGATCTGGAGGGTGTCGAGCCCGAAGTGCTGCGTGATGCGGTCCGCGAACACCGGCCCGATGCCCTTGACCAGGCCGGATCCCAGATAGCGGCGGATGCCCTGGACGGTGGCGGGCAGCACCGTCGTGTAGTTCTCCACCGTGAACTGCTTGCCGTACTGAGGATGCGACCCCCAGCGCCCCTCCATCCGCAGGGACTCCCCCACCTGGGCACCCAACAGCGCGCCGACGACCGTCAGCAGATCGCCGCCGCCCCGTCCGGTGTCCACCCGGGCGACCGTGTAGCCGTTCTCCTCGTTGGCGTACGTGATCCGCTCGAGCACGCCTTCGAGGACCGCCAGGTTCCGCGCCCCGGTGCCCGCCTGGTTCCCTGCCAGATTCGACATGATCCGACGCTACCGCCCGCCTCTGACACCGGGCGAAGCCTGTGGACAACTTCATCACGATCCGATCCCGAGGGCTTGCCAAGTCTCATGTAATCGATTCCAATCCTCCATGTAATCGATTCCACAAGGAGGTGGGACGGTGATGGCGAGCATCAAGGACGTCGCCGCGGAGGCGGGTGTCTCCGTTGCCACGGTGTCCCGGGTGCTCAACGGCCACCCGTCCGTCAGTCCTGGGGCGCGTACCCGCGTCCTCGCCGCCGTCGACGCTCTCGGCTACCGGCCCAACGCGGTGGCCCGTTCCCTGCGCACCGACCAGACCCACACCCTCGGCCTGGTCATCAGCGACGTACTCAACCCGTACTTCACCGAACTGGCCCGCTCCGTCGAGGAAGAGGCCCGCGCCCACGGCTACAGCGTCATCATCGGGAACGCGGACGAGCAGCCGGAGTTGCAGGACCACCACGTCCGCAACCTCCTCGACCGCCGTATCGACGGCCTCCTGGTGTCCCCCACCGACGGCGGCTCCCCCCTGATGCTGGACGCCGCGCACACGGGCACCCCGATGGTGTTTGTGGACCGGTGGATCCCGGGCGTGGACGTGCCGGTGGTCAGGGCGGACGGGCGCGAGGCGGTGCGCGATCTGGTCACCCATCTGCACGGCCTCGGGCATCGCAGGCTCGCCATCATCGCGGGCCCGGCGGCCACCATGACCGGCAGCGAGCGCGTCGAGGCGTTCCGGGAGGCACTGCGCGAGTACGGACTTCCGCTGCCCGACGCGTACGTAGGGCAGGGCGACTTCCAGGCGGCCAGCGGACGCCGGGCCACCGAGGCGTTCCTGAACCTCCCCGAGCCGCCCGAGGTGGTGTTCGCCACCGACAACTTGATGGCCCTGGGCGCACTGGACGCCATCCGCGCGCGCGGGATGTCGGTTCCGCACGACATCGCGCTCGCCGCGTTCGACGACATCCCGTGGTTCGTGCACACCGATCCGCCGATCACGGCGATCGCCCAGCCGACGGGCGAGTTGGGCCGGGCCGCCGTACGCGCTCTCGTCGACCGCATCGAGGGGCGGCCCCCGCAGTCCGTGACCCTCACCGCCCGTCTCGTCGTCCGCCGCTCGTGCGGCGAGCCGCAGGCTGCGCAGCCCCGGACTATGCCGTCCCGGTCTATGCAGCCTCCGCCCAAGCAGCCGCCTTCCACGCAAAGGAGCATCACGTGAGCAATCCGGACGAGTTGCCGCGTAACGAAGACGAGCCGCCTCGAAACGAAGACAAGGTGCCCCGCAACGACGCCAAGTCGCCGCATAACGAAGCCGAGTTGCTGCGCGTCGAAGGGATACGCAAGACCTTCCCCGGTGTGGTCGCGCTCGACAACGTCGACTTCGATCTGCGGCGCGGCGAAGTGCATGTGCTGCTCGGCGAAAACGGTGCGGGCAAGAGCACCCTCATCAAGATGCTGTCGGGCGCCTACCGGCCCGACGCCGGGCGCGTGGTGGTCGGCGGCAAGGAAGTTCGCGTCCATGGTGCTCAGGACGCCGAACGGCTCGGGATCGCGACCATCTACCAGGAGTTCAACCTGGTCCCCGATCTGACGGTCGCCGAGAACATCTTCCTGGGCCGCCAGCCGCGCCGCTTCGGGTTGATCGACCGGAAACGCATGGAGGCGGACGCCGCCGAACTCCTTGAGCGGGTCGGCGTGCACGTGTCCCCACGCGCGCGGGTGCGTGAACTGGGAATCGCCCGCCTCCAGATGGTCGAAATCGCGAAGGCGCTGAGCCTGAACGCACGCGTGTTGATCATGGACGAGCCGACCGCGGTGCTCACCTCCGAAGAGGTCGAAAAACTCTTCTCCATCGTGCGCAGGCTGCGCGAGGGCGGCGTCGGCATCGTCTTCATCACGCATCACCTGGAGGAAATCGCCGCCCTAGGAGACCGCGTAACGGTTCTGAGGGACGGCAGGAGCGTCGGCCAGGTCCCCGCGGCCACGTCCGAGGACGAACTCGTACGCCTCATGGTGGGCCGGTCGATCGAGCAGCAGTATCCGCGCGAGCGCCCCGCCGAACAGGCCGCTGAACGGGCCGACGCCGGCGCCGCGTTGCTCACCGTCGAGGGGCTCACCAGGGACGGTGTCTTCCACGACGTGAGCTTCGAGGTGCGGGCCGGTGAGGTCGTCGGCATCGCGGGCCTGGTCGGTGCGGGACGTACCGAGGTCGTACGGGCGGTCTTCGGCGCCGATCCGTACGACCGGGGCTCCGTGGAGGTCGCGGGCACGCGGCTGCGCGGGCACGACGTCGGCGCGGCGATGACCGCGGGCATCGGGCTGGTCCCCGAGGACCGCAAGGGGCAGGGGCTGCTCCTCGACGCCTCCGTGGAGGAGAACCTCGGGCTGGTGACGATGCGCGCGGCGACCCGTGGCGGGTTCGTCGACCTCAAGGGCCGGCGGGAGGCCGCCGCGCGGATCGCCGGGCAGCTCGGCGTGCGGATGGCCGGACTCGGCCAGCATGTGCGCACCCTCTCCGGCGGCAACCAGCAGAAGGTCGTCATCGGCAAGTGGCTGCTCGCCGACACCAAGGTGCTGATCCTCGACGAGCCGACGCGCGGTATCGACGTCGGCGCCAAGGTCGAGATCTACCAGCTCGTCAACGAACTCACGGCCGCGGGCGCCGCCGTCCTGATGATCTCCAGCGACCTGCCCGAGGTGCTCGGCATGAGCGACCGGGTGCTGGTGATGGCCCAGGGCCGGATCGCGGGCGAGCTCTCGGCCGACGAAGCGACCCAGGACTCCGTGATGGCACTCGCCGTCAGCACGACCCCGGAGACCCAAGAGGCCCCGGAAAACACTGCCGCTACCGACAGCACCAACAGCACTGCCAGCACGAACTCAGTAGAGAAGGGGGCCAGCCGTGGCCACTGACACGCTCAAGAGCCGGTCGAGCGCAGGTGACTCCTCGGCCGCCGGCCTGCGCCGCCTCCTGCTCGACAACGGGGCGCTCACCGCCCTGATCGTCCTCGTGATCGCGATGTCGGCGCTCTCCGGCGACTTCCTGACGACGGACAACCTGCTGAACGTCGGCGTCCAGGCGGCCGTGACCGCCATCCTCGCCTTCGGCGTGACCTTCGTGATCGTCTCGGCGGGCATCGACCTGTCGGTCGGTTCGGTCGCCGCGCTGTCCGCCACCGTCCTTGCGTGGACGGCGACTTCGGAGGGCGTACCGGTCTGGATCGCCGTGATCCTCGCGATCGCGACCGGCATCGCCTGCGGTCTGGTCAACGGCATCCTCATCTCGTACGGAAAACTGCCGCCGTTCATCGCGACGCTGGCCATGCTGTCGGTGGGCCGCGGCCTGTCGCTCGTCATCTCACAGGGCAGCCCCATCGCCTTCCCGGACTCGGTCTCACACCTCGGTGACACCCTCGGCGGCTGGCTGCCCGTCCCGGTCCTGGTGATGATCGCGATGGGCCTGATCACGGCCGTGACCCTGGGCCGTACGTACCTCGGCCGCTCCATGTACGCGATCGGCGGCAACGAGGAGGCGGCCCGCCTCTCCGGCCTCCGCGTGAAGAAGCAGAAGCTCGCGATCTACGCACTGTCGGGCCTGTTCGCGGCGGCCGCGGGCATCGTGCTCGCCTCCCGCCTCTCCTCCGCGCAGCCGCAGGCCGCCCAGGGCTACGAGCTGGACGCGATCGCCGCGGTCGTCATCGGCGGTGCCTCGCTCGCCGGCGGTACGGGCAAGGCGTCCGGCACCCTGATCGGCGCGCTGATCCTGGCGGTGCTGCGCAACGGGCTCAACCTCCTTTCCGTGTCCGCCTTCTGGCAGCAGGTCGTCATCGGTGTCGTCATCGCGCTGGCGGTGCTGCTGGACACGGTGCGGCGCAAGGCGGGCGCGACACCGGGCGCCGCCGGGACCGGCGCGTCGGGCCGCAAGGGGCCACAGGCCGTGAAGTACGCGCTCGCGGCGGTCGTCGTGGCGGCGGTCGTGGGCGCGACCTCCCTCCTCAACGGAGGCTCGTCCTCGTCGAGCGCGTCGAGCCAGAAGATCGGCCTGTCCCTGTCGACCCTCAACAATCCCTTCTTCGTGCAGATCAGGCAGGGCGCGGAGGAGGCCGCGAAGAAGGCGGGCGCGGACCTGACCGTCACGGACGCCCAGAACGACGCGTCCCAGCAGGCCAACCAGTTGCAGAACTTCACCAGTGAGGGCGTCGGCTCGATCATCGTCAACCCCGTGGACTCGGACGCGGCGGGCCCGTCGGTACGAGCCGCCAACAAGGCCGACATCCCGGTCGTCGGCGTCGACCGGGGCGTGAACAAGGCGGACACGGCCGCGCTCGTCGCCTCCGACAACGTCGCGGGCGGCAAGCTGGGCGCCAAGGCCCTGGCCGAGAAGCTGGGCGGCAAGGGCACGATCGTGATCCTTCAGGGCCAGGCGGGCACGTCCGCCAGCCGCGAGCGCGGCGCGGGCTTCGCCGAGGGACTGAAGGCCTACCCGGACATCAAGGTCGTGGCCAAGCAGCCCGCGGACTTCGACCGCACCAAGGGCCTCGACGTCATGACGAACCTGCTCCAGGCCCACCCCGACGTCAACGGTGTCTTCGCCGAGAACGACGAGATGGCCCTCGGCGCGATCAAGGCCCTCGGTTCGAAGGCCGGCAAGTCGGTCCAGGTCGTCGGCTTCGACGGCACGCCGGACGGCCTGAAGGCGGTCGAGACGGGCACGCTGTACGCCTCCGTGGCGCAGCAGCCCAAGGAACTGGGCCGGATCGCGGTGGAAAACGCGCTGCGTGCGGCCGACGACAAGTCGGTCGAGCAGACGGTGAAGGTGCCGGTGAAGGTGGTCACCAAGGAGAACGTGGCCGGGTTCGGCGGCTGACCGCCCCCACTCACCTACGGATCACCTACAGAGGGAGACAGTTCATGTACGACTACGACCTCCTGGTCGTGGGGTCGGCCAACGCCGACCTGGTGATCGGCGTCGATCGGCGGCCCGGCGCCGGGGAGACGGTGCTCGGCTCGGACCTGGCCGTCCACCCGGGCGGCAAGGGCGCGAACCAGGGTGTCGCGGCCGCCCGCCTCGGGGCCCGTACGGCGCTCCTGGCGCGGGTCGGCGACGACGGCCACGGGCGGCTGCTGCTCGACTCGATGCGGGACGCCGGTGTCGACACGGGGGGCGTGCTGGTCGGCGGCGCGCCCACCGGGGTCGCGCTGATCACGGTGGACCCGTCTGGGGACAACAGCATCGTGGTGTCGCCGGGGGCCAATGGGCGGCTCGTCCCCGAGGACGTAGAGGCCGCCGCCAGCCTCCTCCAGGCCTCACGGGTGGTCTCGGCGCAATTGGAGATCCCGATGGAGACGGTCGAGGAGGTCGTACGGGGCTTGCGGCAGGGCACCCGTTTCGTACTCAACCCGTCGCCACCCCGCCCACTGCCGCCGGAGGTGCTCGCGGCCTGCGATCCGCTGATTGTGAACGAGCACGAGGCGCGGGTGGTGCTGGGTGCCGACGCGGGCGCCACGCCCTCGGAGTGGGCCGAGGCGCTCCTCGCCCTCGGCCCGCGCTCGGTGGTCGTCACGCTGGGCAAGGAGGGAGCACTGGTCTCCGACGCGTCCGGGGTGGCCCACGTCCCGTCCGTGAAGGTCGAAGCCGTGGACACGACGGGTGCGGGCGACGCCTTCACCGCGGCCCTGGCCTGGCGGCTGGGGCTCGGGGAGTCCCTGGCGGAAGCCGCGAGGTATGCGACGCACGTGGGCGCCTTGGCCGTCACCAGGGAGGGCGCCCAGGCCTCGTTCCCCACCGCGTCGGAGGTAGCCGCCCTGTGAAGAAGGCCGGAATCCTCAACCGTCACCTCGCGGGTGCGATAGCCGAACTGGGCCACGGCGACGGCGTACTGATCTGCGACGCCGGCATGCCCATCCCGGCCGGGCCGCGGGTCGTGGACCTCGCTTTCCGCACCGGCGTCCCGTCCTTCGCGGAGGTCCTGGACGGCCTCCTGGACGAACTGGTCGTGGAGGGCTCCACGGCGGCAAAGGAAATACGGGAAGCGAACCCGGAGGCGTCCGCCCTGTTGACCGACCGCTTCCCGGCCGCCCTCACTCACATCTCCCACGACGATCTGAAGGCCCTGTCGGCGGACGCGCGCCTGATCGTACGGACCGGCGAGGCCCGCCCGTACGCGAACGTGCTGCTGCGCTGCGGAGTCTTCTTCTAGGAAGCACCCGGGCCCCGGAAAGCCGGAAGGCTTCGACCGGAAGGCCCGAACGGCTTCGAGGGGCCCGGTCCGTCGACCAGGCCCCTCGTTTTACCCCTCCCCAAACATCAGAACCCCCGCGGATCCCCCCAGATCCCCCCTCCAGAAGCTCTGATGCCAAGTACGACCCGTGGAGTGGGCAGAGGGTTGTACGGGCCTTCGAAGATTTTTTACGGGACCTCTGTGGATCTCTGTGGACCTCAGCGGTCCTCCGCCCGTACCCGGTCGGCGATGCCCAGCGTCAGCTTCTCCGCACGGTCCTGGAGGTCCCACTTCCCGTCCCGGTAGGCGTGGTTGCTCACCCAGAACACCAGGACGCCGTCGCGCGGCCAGTGCGCGAGATAGCCCAGGGACCAGTCGTTGCCGCCGTTGTGCCAGGCGAGCGGGCCTTCGGGAGTGCGGGTGGCGACCCAGCCGTATCCGTAGTGCGACGGGCCGGGCCCGATCAGCTCGTCGGAGTCGGGGATCCGCACATGGGGCGCGAACAGCCTCTTCCTGGCCTGCGCCGGAAGGATCTCGTCGCCCGAGAGGGCACGGTGCCAGCGGAACATGTCACCCGCGGTGGAGAGCATGCCGCCGTTGCCGCGCAGGTACCAGTACGGCCCGTCGGCCGCCCAGGGATGGTCGATGGGCCTGCCCTGGCTCCGCCCCTCGCTGTCGTACTCCACCGCGACCAGGTTCCGCGGCCACTTGGGCAGCACGTATCCGGTGCGGTCCATTCCGGCCGGTGCGAACAGGTGACGGGCCAGGAACGGCTCGTAGCCCTCCCCGGATGCCTCCTCGATGATCGCGGCGAGCAGGCTGTAGCCGGTGTTGGAGTAGTGGAACTCCGCACCCGGGGCGGACCGCAGCTTCGACGCCAGGGCCTGCCGCACCATCTCCTCGCGCGAGACGGGTTCGTAGTCGTCGCCGAGCCCTTCGACCAGGCCCGATGTGTGCGTGAGCAGGTGCTCGATCGTGATGCCGCGCTTGTCTCCAGGCACCGGCCGCCCCAGGTACCGGCTGATCGGATCACTTACCCGCAGCCGCCCCATGACCTCCAGTTTCAGGATCGCGGCCGCGGTGAACTGCTTGGTGATCGACATGACGTCGTACACGGTGCGGCAGCTCGCGGGGGTTCCGGAGGCGCGGTCCGCCGTCCCGAACCCTCCGCAGTACGCGAGTTCGCTGCCGCGTGCGGCGATCACGGTGCCGCCGGACCCGGCGGGCAGGGTGCGGCGCAGGAAGCCGGCGATCGACTCCCCGTCGCGCGCCTTCGCGGACGCGGCGCCGGGCGGTGCCGCGCGCCCGCCGGCCGCCCCGCCCGGCGTACGGCCGGCGGCCGGCTCTTCGGCGCATCCGCCCAGCATCACCAGAACCGCGAGGGCGGTGGCGGCGCCGCCCGTACGGCGACAGTGACGCAGACGCAGACCCTTGCCCATATGACCTCCAACATCGGGAATCTGCGTCGAGGTTGACCGCCGCTCTCGCCGTTCCTCAAGCTGTCAGGGTGTTCGAGCTTGTGCGAGCTCGTGTACGTCCAGCTCAACAGGGGGGACCACCACCATGACCACAGCACCGCCCACACCACCGGACACCGATCCGGCCGCCTTCATGGCAGCGCTACGACGCCTCAAGGCCTGGTCGGGCCTGAGCTACCGCCAACTGGAACGCCGCGCGACGGAGGCGGGCCACACGCTGCCCTACTCCACGGCGGCGACGATGCTCGGCAGGGAACGACTGCCCCGCGAGGAACTGGTCGTCGCGTTCGTCACGGCCTGCGGAGTGCGGGGGGGACGAGGCAGAGACGTGGGCGGACGCGCGCACCACGATCGCCTGCGGGCGTGTGGAAGCCCCGGCGGACGCGCTCACCACCATCGCCTGCGGGCACGTGGACGCTCCACCGGCGCGCAACGGCGGGACCAAGCGCTCGTGGCGGTCGCGCTGGGCGCTCGTCGGAGCGGCGGCGCTCGCCACGGCACTCCTCAGCGGGGCGGCGGCGTCCGGTGCCTTCACGGACGACCAGGAGATACAGGAGACGCGAGAGACACAGACGTCTCTCGGCCTGTAGTCACGTGGCCGACGGCCGTGGCTGTTCCGGCGGGACCGAACCCTCGGCGACCGCCATCCACTGGTCCAGGTCGGCCTGCGTGAACTCCGGCCACGCGGGAAGCTCGGGCAGCCGGCGGAGAAGGTCGTACGCCTCCGCGATCCGCGGCCCGCGAAGCACCGGTGAATGGCAGCCGGCGATGACCTCGGCGTCCAGCCGCTGGAAGCCGTCCACCACCGCCCCGAACTTCTGGCCGTCGAGCAGCGCGACCCAGGGCGAGACCAGGCGTCCGCCGAAGAACTGGCCGTCGCGAAATTCATCGGCGGACAGGTCGGCGATCTCGGGGACGGGAGCGGGCACGTTCGTCGCGAAGGTGTCCACCGCCCACAGGACATTGGTCTTCGCGTCGAAGAGGGCGCGGGTCGTGGGGTTGTCGTACAACGGCGGCCGCTTGGCCACCAGCGTTCGGTCACCCACATCCACCGTATCGCCGTCGATCATGAAGCGGCACCGGTTGATGGGCGTCTCCCACTCCTCGGCCATGCGCCCGATCGAGAACCACGTCGTCAGCAGCGTCGCGTTCGGGCATTCAGCGAGGACCGCCAAAAGGTTGCCGGCGTGGTCACGGTCGTCGTGAGTGAGGAAGATCCACCGCACGTCCAGCGGATCCACCACGGACCACGCGGCCTCCAGCCACTGGGACCGCACCGCCGGTGCCCCGGTGTCCACGAGCACGGGTTCGGATCCCCGGATCACCATCGAATTCATCGGGAAGTGGCCGACCGGCGGAGCTTCCAGGGCCCACGGGATGACGAACGTCTCCTCAGCGATCCGGTACGGCTGCAGAAGATTGAAAGTTTCGATGGTCGTCATCGCTGCTCTCCCTAGAACGGGGTCCGGCCGCAGCGCCAGTGATTCCAGTCCAGCCCCAGGGCGGACTCCCGTCAAACGCAGACAAGCGCCCACCGCAAGGAGCAGCCATCGGCAGTGGACGTCACGTGGGGCGCCCCTTCCCTCGCAGGGCGCCCCACGCGCGTCAGTCGTCGCACACCCCTTACGCGGCGTGCTCCACGAACCGTGCCGCCGTCTCCGCCAGCACCTCGCGGCCGTCCCGGGCCCACAGGCCGGTGTTGAAGAGCTCGACCTCGATGGGGCCGGTGTAGCCCGCCTCCTCGACGTAGCCCTTCCACTCCCTCATGTCGATCGCGCCGTCGCCGATCTGGCCGCGGCCGGTGAGGACGCCCTCGGGCAACGGGGTTGTCCAGTCGGCCAGCTGGAAGGTGTGGATACGGCCGCCCGCGCCCGCGCGGGCGATCTGGGCGGGGGCCGTGTCGTCCCACCAGATGTGGTACGTGTCGACCGTCACGCCCACCTGCTCCGCCGGGAAGCGTTCCGCGATGTCCAGGGCCTGGGCCAGGGTGGACACCACGCAGCGATCGGAGGCGAACATCGGGTGGAGTGGTTCGATGGCCAGTCGTACGCCTCGCTCCTGGGCGTACGGGCCCAGCTCCGCCAGCGCGTCGGCGATGCGCTCCCGCGCGCCGTGCAGGTCCTTCGAGCCCGCCGGGAGACCGCCCGAGACCAGGACCAGGGTGTCCGTGCCGAGGGTGGCCGCCTCGTCGACGGCCAGGCGGTTGTCGTCGAGGGCTCGGGAACGCTCTTCCGGGTCGATCGCCGTGAAGAAGCCGCCCCGGCAGAGGGTCGTGACCGTCAGGCCCGCGTCACGGATGAGCTTCGCGGTCTCCTCCACGCCGTACGACTGGACCGGCTCGCGCCACAGGCCGACGCCCGGTACGCCCAACTCCAGGCAGGCGTCGACCAGTTCGGGTAGCGACAGCTGCTTGACCGTCATCTGGTTGATGGAAAAACGCGACAGGCTCACTGTTCCACTCCGTACAGCGACAGCAGGTTCTTCATCCGCGCCGCGGCCAGCGCCGGGTCCGGGAACAGGCCAAGGCCGTCGGCCAGTTCGTACGCGCGGGCGAAATGCGGGAGCGAGCGGGCCGACTGCAGTCCGCCGACCATCGTGAAGTGGGACTGGTGGCCGGCGAGCCAGGCCAGGAAGACCACGCCCGTCTTGTAGAAGCGGGTCGGGGTCTGGAAGAGGTGGCGGGACAACTCGACCGTGGGGTCGAGGAGTTCGCGGAAGCCCTTCACGTCACCCGTGTCCAGGACGCGTACCGCTTCCGCCGCCAGCGGGCCCAGCGGGTCGAAGATGCCGAGCAGGGCATGGCTGAAGCCCTGCTCGTCGCCCGCGATCAGCTCGGGGTAGTTGAAGTCGTCGCCCGTGTAGCAGCGGACTCCCTTCGGCAGGCGGCGGCGCAGGTCGATCTCCCGCTGGGCGTCCAGGAGGGAGACCTTGATGCCGTCGACCTTGTCGGGGTGCGCGGCGATGACCTCCAGGAAGGTGTCGGTCGCCGCGTCCAGGTCGGACGAGCCCCAGTAACCCTCCAGCGCCGGGTCGAACATCGGGCCCAGCCAGTGCAGGATCACCGGCTCGGACGCCTGGCGCAGCAGATGGCCGTAGACCTCCAGGTAGTCCTCGGGGCCGGAAGCCGCAGCCGCGAGCGCCCGGGACGCCATGAGGATCGCCTGCGCGCCCGTCCCCTCCACGAGCGCGAGCTGCTCCTCGTACGCCGCCTGGACCTCTGCCAGGGAGCCGGAGGCCAGCTGGTCCGTGCCCACCCCGCACGCGATCAGCCCGCCGACGGCCTTCGCCTCGGCGGCCGAGCGGCGGATCAGCTCCGCCGCCCCGGCCCAGTCGAGCCCCATCCCCCGCTGAGCCGTGTCCATCGCCTCCGCGACGCCGAGCCCGTGCGACCACAGGTGCCGGCGGAAGGCGAGGGTGGCGTCCCAGTCGACGGCGGCGGGCGAGTCGGGGGACACGTCGGCGTACGGGTCCGCGACGACATGCGCCGCCGAGAAGACCGTGCGAGAGGTGAAGGGGGCGCCCGTGGAGAGCGCGAGCGGTTCGGTGCGGGGGGTGTAGGGCCTCAACACCCCGTCCGCGCCAGGCAGTTGGATCAGCCCAGTCGTCGTACCAGTTGTCCCAGTCGTCACAGCGAAATCTCCGGCACGTCGAAACGGCGGCCCTCGGCCGAGGACTTCAGCCCCAGCTCGGCGAGCTGGACGCCGCGGGCGCCCGCGAGCAGGTCCCAGTGGTACGGCGCGTCGGCGTACACGTGCTTGAGGAACAGCTCCCACTGCGCCTTGAAGCCGTTGTCGAACTCGGCGTTGTCGGGGACCTCCTGCCACTGGTCGCGGAAGACCTCGGTGGCGGGGATGTCCGGGTTCCAGACCGGCTTGGGGGTTGAACTGCGGTGCTGGACACGGCAGTTGCGCAGACCCGCGACTGCGGAGCCCTCGGTCCCGTCGACCTGGAACTCCACCAGCTCGTCGCGGTTGACGCGTACGGTCCAGGAGGAGTTGATCTGCGCGATGGCGCCGTTCTCGAGCTCGAAGATGCCGTACGCGGCGTCGTCGGCGGTCGCGGCGTACGGCTTGCCCTGCTCGTCCCAGCGCTGCGGGATGTGGGTCGCGGTCAGCGCCTGTACGGACTTGACGCGGCCGAACAGCTCGTGAAGCACGTACTCCCAGTGCGGGAACATGTCGACGACGATGCCGCCGCCGTCCTCGGCGCGGTAGTTCCAGGACGGGCGCTGGGCGGGCTGCCAGTCGCCCTCGAAGACCCAGTAGCCGAACTCGCCGCGGATGGACAGGATCCGCCCGAAGAAGCCGCCCTCGATGAGGCGCTTCAGCTTGAGCAGGCCGGGCAGGAACAGCTTGTCCTGGACGACGCCGTGCTTGATGCCCTTGTCCGCGGCCAGCCGGGCCAGCTCCAGGGCACCCTCGAGGCCGGTCGCGGTCGGCTTCTCGGTGTAGATGTGCTTTCCGGCCTCGATGGCCTTCTTGATGGCGTCCTCGCGGGCGGAGGTGACCTGTGCGTCGAAGTAGATGTCGATGGCCGGGTCGTCGAGTACGGCGTCGAGGCTGGTGGACCAGTGTTCGAGGCCGTGCTGGTCCGCGAGCGCCTTCAATGCGTGCTCACGGCGGCCGACGAGCACCGGCTCGGGCCACAGCACGGTGCCGTCACCGAGATCGAGGCCGCCCTGTTCGCGCAGGGCGAGGATGGAGCGGACGAGATGCTGGCGGTAGCCCATGCGTCCCGTCACACCGTTCATCGCGATGCGCACCGTCTTGCGTGTCACGTCATTCCCTTCGTACGCGTCCTGCGCCGCGTACGCCCCACAGTGAACAGGTGAGCGTTGCAGCAAGCGCTTTCTATGTGTGAAGAAGCTAACCTCTGTGCGGCGGATCGGACAACCCCGCGCGGTGATGAGATATGCGACGTAGATCCCTGACCGGAGGACGATAGATGACCGTGACCCTGGCGGACGTGGCGGCTCGCGCGCAGGTCTCGCCCGCCACCGTGTCCCGTGTGCTGAACGGCAACTATCCCGTGGCGGCAACGACGCGGGACCGGGTGCTGCGGGCCGTGGACGAGCTGGACTACGTACTGAACGGCCCGGCGAGCGCACTGGCCGCCGCCACCTCCGACCTGGTCGGGATCCTGGTCAACGACATCGCCGACCCCTTCTTCGGGATCATGGCGGCGGCGATCCAGTCCGAGATCGGCGGGCCGGGCGGGCGCGCGGGCGGGGAGCGGCTGGGCGTCGTCTGCAACACGGGCGGCTCCCCGGAGCGCGAGCTCACCTACCTCACGCTTCTTCAGCGGCAGCGCGCCGCCGCGGTCGTACTGACCGGGGGCGCCGTCGAGAACACCACGCATGCGGCGGCCGTCGCGACGAAGCTGCGGAAGCTGGCGGATGCGGGGACGCGGGTGGTGCTGTGCGGGCGGCCGCCCGCGCCCGCTGACGCCGAGGCGGTGGCGTTGACGTTTGACAACCGCGGGGGTGGGCGCGAGCTGACCGAGCATCTGATCGGGCTCGGGCATCGGCGGATGGGGTATATCGCGGGGCCCGAGGAGCGGACCACGACACGTCATCGGCTTGAGGGGCATCGGGCCGCGCTCGCCGCGCACGGCATTGCTGACGATCCTGCGTGGACCGTGCATGGGCGGTACGACCGCCGGGCGGGTTACGAGGCGACCCTCGAACTCCTGCGGCGGGAGCCGTCGTTGACGGCTGTTGTCGCCGCCAACGACACGGTTGCGCTGGGCGCTTGTGCCGCGCTTCGGGATTCCGGGCTTCGTATCCCCGATGACGTGTCGGTCGTCGGGTTTGACGACCTGCCGTTCAGCGTTGATGCGGTGCCCGCGCTGACGACTGTGCGGTTGCCGTTGTCGGAGGCGGGGGCCCGGGCCGGGCGGATCGCCATGGGGCGGGAGGAGGCGCCGGACGGGGGGATTGTGACGGTGCAGGGTGAGTTGATGGTGCGGGGGTCCACCGGGGTGCCCAAGGGTTGATGCGGTGTGCCTCCGGCGGTTGAGCAGGGCGCCTACGGGGTGGGGGTGACACGGCGGGTCGTGGCTGCGGGTCCGCCGTGGCTGGTCGCGCGGTTCCCGCATCCGCAGACAAAAACGAACCCACCCGCCCCACCGCCGGAGGCACCCCGTGGCCGACCCATGGACGTGGCCCAGTCGTCGGCCTACCCTCGGAATGGCGATATCTCTGACTGAGTCAACGATCTCGAGGTCGGGCTGCCATGACCATCCAGGACATCCGCTCGTTCAACCGGTTCTATACGAACGTCATCGGCGCGCTGGACTACAGCCGCCAGCTGTACGCCCCGTACACGCTGACAGAGGCCCGCGTGCTGTACGAGCTCGCGCACGCGCCCCGTACGGACGCCGCCGACCTGCGCGGCGAACTATCGCTGGATGCCGGGTACTTGAGCCGGATCCTGGCGAAGTTCGAGCAGGACGGCCTGATCGAGCGCGCACCGTCCGAAAAGGACACCCGGCGACGGCGCGTCACGCTCACCGCGCGCGGGCGTGAGGCGGCCGATCTGCTCGACGAGCGGTCGCAGGAGTCGGTGGGCTCGCTGCTGGCGACCGTTCCGGCGGACGAGCGGCCCCGGCTCGTAGAGGCGATGCGCACGATCCGGGACGTGCTGTCCGACGGCAGGCGGCCGCGCGGCGAGGACGTCGTCCTGCGCGACCCCGGCCCCGGCGACCTCGGCTGGATCGTGCAACGCAACGCCGCGCTGTACGCCGCCGAGCACGGGTTCAACACGGACTACGAGGGCCTGGTCGCCCGGATCGTCGCGGACTTCGCGGAGGATCACGACCCGCACCTGGAGCGGGTGTGGATCGCGGAGCTGGACGGCCGCGCGGTGGGCTGCGTGATGTGCGTACGGGACGAGGCGCCGGGCGCGGCACGTCTGCGGCTCCTCCTCGTCGAACCGGACGCCCGCGGACTCGGCATCGGAGACCAACTGGTGCGCGCCTGCATCGAGTTCGCGCGGGGCGTCGGCTACCGCGAAATGGTCCTGTGGACGAACGACGTACTCACCTCGGCCCGCAAGATCTACCAGCGCCACGGCTTCGTCCTCGTCGACGAGAAACCGCACCGTTCCTTCGGCGTGGACCTGATCGGTCAGGACTGGCGCCTGGACCTGCATGGCGCGCAGGACTGACCCTGCCCAGCATGCGGGGGCAAAAGGTAAGGTCCGCAGCATGAAGCTGGCGTTCTCCACTCTCGGCGTTCCCGGACTGCCCATTCCGGACGTGCTGCGGCTCGCGGTCGCGCACGGCTACCACGGTGTCGAGCTGCGCGCGCACCCCGAGGAGCCGGTCCACCCCGGCATAGATCTGAGCCGACGGGCCGACGTGGCCGCCGAGTTCAAGGCGGCCGGCGTCGAGATCCTGGGCCTTGCGGGGTACGCGCGCGTGGCCGCACCGGGCGAGGACGGTCCCGTACTCGAGCAGATCCGCGAACTCCTCGAGCTGGCCCGTGACTTGGGCGCCCCCTTCATCCGCGTCTTCCCCGGCGGCGGCACCGAGCAGAGCCCCGAGGAAGCCGACGCGACGGCCGCGCGACGGCTGGGTACGGCCGCGGAGTACGCCGCCGATCTCGGCGTACGCATCCTCCTGGAGACCCACGACTCGCACCGCACCGGCGCGGACGCCATCCGCGTCCTCGGCCTGGTCGGCCACCCCCGCGTCGGCGCCCTCTGGGACGTCATGCACACCTGGCTCGGCGGCGAACAGCCCGGCTCGACGTACGTCGCCCTCTCCCCCTACCTCGGCTACGTCCAGGTGAAGGACATCGCCTCGGCCGACGACACCACCCCGCTGCCGCTGGGCTCGGGCGTCCTCCCCCTCACCGAGTGCGTGGAACTCCTCTCCCGCGAGGGATGGGACGGCTGGCTGTGCTGGGAGTACGAGAAGCGCTGGTACGACGCGGCCGCGCCGCTGGAGGGGCTGCTGGGGGCGGGCCGGGAGCACCTGTCGCGGCTGCTGAACGAGTCGGCGTGAGCCCGGACGGCGACAGCTGTGGCTCGGCCCTTGCTCCTGCTCGACGTCGACGGGGTGCTGAATCCCTTCGCCGCCGAGTCCTGCCCCCTCTCCCTGCCGCCACTGCGGTGATCCACTTTCCGCCGGTGCCCTTCACGGCTGATCGTCCGACTGGCCGAGTGGCCGTGATCGTGTCGGGCCCTTGAACGTCCTGCGCATCTCCGCTCTCCGGCTGTCGAGCCGACGCGTCTGTCATGGATACGTCATTGGCATAGCCCTGTAACACCCCTGACGGAGGCTCAATGGGCACTCCGGCCTCACCCGCAACTCACCCCCCACCGGGCCGGGTTGATCCAACGATGCAGCCTCGGCCCGTCAGGGCCGTGGGCTGTGGGCGAGGAGGAATTGATGGTTGCAGAGGCATCTCGCCGCGGCTTCCTGAGATCGGTCGGGATCGCGGGCGGCGCCGGAACGCTGTACTCGGCGATGGGGGCCCTGGGGCTCGCACCGGTCCCGGAAGCGAGGGCCGAGGCGTACCGGGCGCCCCGGAGCGGCGACTTCGCGCTCACCGGGCGCGGGCGCAAGAAGGTTCTCATTCTCGGCGGCGGCATAGCCGGCCTGGCCACGGCGTACGAGCTGGGCAAGGCGGGCTACGACTGCCGGATCCTGGAGGCGAAGGACCGCCCGGGGGGACGCAACTGGACGGTCCGCGGCGGCACCACGCTGACCGATCTGGACGGGCGTACGCAGAAGGGCTCGTTCTCCCGGGGCCAGTACATGAACGCGGGCCCGGCCCGGCTGCCGCAGTCCCACGTCACCCTCGAGTACTGCCGTGAACTCGGCGTTCCCCTCGAGGTGTTCACCAACCAGAACGCCAACGCGTACATCTACCACGAGAAGAGTGCCGCCCTCGCGGGCAAGCCGGTGCGCTGGCGTACCGCGAAGGCCGATGTCTACGGCTACGTCTCCGAGTTGCTCGCCAAGGCCACCGACCAGGGCGCCCTGGACAAGGAACTCACCGCCTCCGACAAGGAAGGCCTCATCGCGTTCCTGCAGAACTTCGGCGCCATCAAGGGCAAGGCGGACGGCTTCGCGTACACCGGCAGCGACCGTCGGGGATATTCGGTCGAGCCGGGTGCGGCCTTCGAGGAGGGCACGGTCCTCGGCCCGGTGCCCTCCCTGTCGGACGTCGTGGCGAGCGGCGTCGGGCAGCGCTTTTCCTTCGAGTCCGGCTACGACCAGGCCATGCTGATGTTCCAGCCGGTGGGCGGGATGGACGCCATTCCGTACGCCCTCGCCAAAGCCGTCGGCCAGGACCGGATCACCTACGGTGCCAAGGCGATGGAGGTAAAGGACCTTCCGGACGGCGCGGAGGTCACGTACGAGGACGCCGAGGGCCGTATCCGCACACGGCGCGCCGACTTCGTCGTGGCGGCCATCCCGCCCATGGTCATGGCCCGGATCAAGCACAACCTGGGAGCGGACGTCACCGCGGCGCTGAAGTACCCCGTCGCGACGCCCGTCGGCAAGATCGGGCTCGAGTACCGCAGCCGCTGGTGGGAGACGGACGAGCACATCTACGGCGGCATCACACCGACGGACACGGACCTGGCCACCATCTGGTATCCGTCGTACGGCTATCAGGGCCGCCGCGGC
This sequence comes from Streptomyces ureilyticus, assembly GCF_011045025.1. GTDB lineage: Bacteria > Actinomycetota > Actinomycetes > Streptomycetales > Streptomycetaceae > Streptomyces > Streptomyces ureilyticus. The sequence goes on along the minus strand of NZ_JAAKZX010000067.1, from coordinate 20,072 downwards.
ACGCTCATCGGCTACTACAACTTCGGTGACAACGCTGTCGCGTACAGCGATCTGCCGCACGCGGAGCGGCTGAAGCGGGCGGTGAGCCGGGGCGTGAAGATCCACGGCGACAAGTACCGCACCGAACTCGACCACTCCTTCAGCGTCGCCTGGCACCGCACGCCGCACATCGAGGGCGGCTGGGTCGGCTGGCCCTCGCAGACCGGCCCCGAGTACAGGCTGCTCAACCAGCCCGCGGGACACGTCTACTTCGCCGGCGACTGGCTCAGCCATGTCATCGCCTGGCAGCACGGAGCGTTCACCTCGGCACGCAAGGTCGTGACCGGGATCCACGAGAGGGTGATGGCGGGATGAAGCGGCGTACGAAGGTTTTCGTCGGTACGGCCCTGACCGGGGCGCTGCTGACCGGCTCCGCGACAGTCGCTGGCGCCAAGGGCTGGTGGTCGCCGGGCCCGAAGGACGTACGGGTCATGCTGCCCGAGGGGCAGTCCAACCCGGCCATCGCCAACGGCGTGGCGACGGGCGGGGAGGTCGCCGTCTATCAGAGCAGCGGTCTCGGCCCGTCCGCGCTGAACCCGGCGGCGCCGGAGGGCACGCCCGAGCGCTACACCGACCCCGCCCTCACCGAAGGGGCGCAGGGCGTCACGATCACCGAGGCGCAGGCGCTCGTCGTGCTCCGCAACATCAAGACCAACCTCGAGACCGCGGGCGTGAAGCCGGCCGACGTCATCACGATGAAGGCCTATCTGATGAAGCCGCCGGGCGCGCAGATCGCCGACTACGCGGGCTGGAACCGCGCGTACCGGCAGTACTTCGCCAACATCGACCTGAAGTCCCTCCAGGTCGTGCCGGTGCCCATGGGCACTTCGGCCCCCAAGCCGCCGCTGCTCGCCAACAAGGCCCGTCCGGCGCGGGCGACGATGGAGGTCGCCTCGCTGGCGGTGCCGGGGTGGCTCGTGGAGGTCGAGGTGACGGCGACGTACAACAAGAAGCGCTGATCGGCGAGTTCGAGTTCGGCGGGTTCGGAGAGTTCACAGGTTCTCTGCGGCGCCCCGGCCCGAAACAGTGCCGCAGGGACCTCCTCGGGCACGGTGGTGCGTTTCCGTACCAATTTCCGGGAATCGGGCCGATTCGGGGAACCCATCCCCGCCACCCTCCGTCCAATGCGCAGGCTGCCGGATGAGTCTCCGCCGTGCGGTGTCGGCCCTCGCTGCTGGCTGCGATCGCTGACTCACCCTCTCCAACCGCCTGCGGCCGGCAGCATGCCGTCATCGGCGCGCCCCCTCCAACAGCGCCGATGACGGCCCCTCTTGGGGGGGTCACAGCTCCGCTGGCCGCCAAGGCGCTCCGCTGGAAGCCGCACCGGACTTTTCTAGTGCCGCGCACCCTTGACTGGCAGAAAGTTCCCGGTTATCCGTGACTTCTTGGAAGTTTCCTTCATGCTCGCCCCTCCACGGGTCCCTGGACCCTCTCCGGAAGGAGCGCACGTGTACGAACGTACGAGGAAGTCCGGTACCTCCAGACGTACGCTGCTCGCCGCCACGGCGGGTACCGCGGCGGCCGTCGCGGTGGGTCAGAGCCCCGCCCAAGCGGACAGCGGCGACCGGCGGCTGCGTGCCCTCATCTCCCGTATGACTCTCGAAGAGAAGGTCGGCCAGCTCTTTGTGATGCGGGTGTACGGGCATTCGGCTACCGCGCCCGACCAGGCCGATATCGACGCGAACCTCCGGGAGATCGGCGTACGGACTGCTGCCGAGTTGCTCGCCAGGTATCACGTGGGCGGGATCATCTACTTCGCCTGGGCGCACAACACCCGTGACCCGCACCAGATCGCGGACCTGAGCAATGGGATCCAGCGGGCCTCGCTCGAGAAGCCCCGCGGGCTGCCCGTTCTCATCTCCACCGACCAGGAGCACGGCATCGTCGCCCGCGTGGGCAAGCCCGCGACCCTCCTCCCTGGCGCGATGGCGCTCGGCGCCGGCGGGTCGCGGTCGGGTGCCCGCCGAGCCGGGCAGATCGGCGGTGCGGAGCTGCGCGCGATGGGTATCCGGCAGGACTACGCGCCGGTCGCCGACGTGAACGTGAACCCGGCCAACCCGGTCATCGGCGTACGTTCCTTCGGCGCCGATCCGCAGGCCGTGGCCGCTCTCGTCGCCGCCCAGGTGAAGGGCTACCAGGGCTCCCGGGTGGCCGCCACGGCCAAGCACTTCCCGGGGCACGGCGACACCGAGACCGACAGCCACTACGGGTTCCCGGTCATCGAGCACACCGAGGCGCAGTGGGCCGAGCTGGACGCGCCGCCGTTCCAGGCCGCGATCGCCGCCGGGATCGACTCGATCATGACCGCGCACATCATGGTCCCGGCGCTCGACCCCTCCGGCGACCCGGCAACGCTCTCCCGTCCGATCCTGACCGGCATCCTGCGCGAACGGCTCGGCTACGACGGGGTGGTGGTGACGGATTCGCTCGGCATGGAGGGCGTCCGCACGAAGTACGGCGACGACCGGGTGCCGGTGCTCGCCCTCAAAGCCGGTGTCGACCAGCTCCTCAACCCGCCCAAGCTGGACGTCGCCTGGAACGCGGTCCTGGCGGCCGTACGCGGCGGCGAGCTGACCGAGGCCCGCCTCGACGAGTCGATCCTGCGCGTCCTCCGGCTGAAGGCGAAGCTGGGGCTGCTGAAGGATCCGTACGTCTCCCACCGCGGCGTCGACCGCGTCGTCGGCATCCCGGCGCATCTCAGGGCGGCCGACAAGATCGCCGACGGTACGACCACGCTGCTGGTCAACTCGGGCGGCCTACTGCCGCTTTCGCGCCGTACGCACCGGAAAGTGCTCGTCGTCGGCGCCGATCCCGCCTCGCCGTCCGGGACCACCGGGCCGCCGACGACCGTCCTCGCGGGCGCGCTCACGGAACTGGGCTTCACCGCCACCGCCCTATCCACCGGTACGGCACCCTCCGCGGCGGCCATCGCGCAGGCCGTGGCGGCGGCGCGGGACGCGGACGCGGTGGTCGTCGGCACGTACAACGTCACGGCGACCAGCTCGCAGAAGACGCTCGTCGGCGAGCTGCTCGCGACGGGCCGCCCGGTGATCGCGGTCGCCGTCCGCAACCCGTACGACGTGGCTCAACTGCCGTCAGTACCAGCCTACTTGGCGACGTACTCCTGGACCGACGTCGAGCTGCGCGCCGCGGCCCGGGTGATCGCGGGCCGTGTCGAACCGGCGGGCAGGCTGCCGGTACCCGTACAGCGGGCGGACGCTCCGGACCGGGTGCTGTATCCGATCGGGCACGGGTTGAGTTACTAAGCCCTGGCCGGACAACGAGTCCTTCTGCTGGGGTCCGGGGGTCGCCCCCGGGAAAACGCAGACCAGGCCCTAGTCCGACATTGGATGACGTACGGCTGTACAGTCCGCCGTACGCCACGTACGCCGCACACCCGGCGCACAGCCCCCAAAAGACGCAAAGCACCCCGCACGTCTGGCGTGGGCCCGCTGTGGCGGGTCACGCTGGGCGGGGGTATCGGGGGGAGCGTCATGTACAAGGCACGGTGTGGGTGGGTGGTGTGCGCGCTGCTGGTCATGGTGGCGGCGCTCACCGGGTGCGATCGGCTTTCGGGGTCCGCGGATTCCGGGGAGGGCCGGCTCGGCGAGAACGGCGAGAGCGGGCGGGTGACGCCGACGCGGACCGCCGGATACGGGGCGGAGTTCCTCGGGGTCGACGAGTGCAGTTCGTTCGGGCGGACGTCGTTCACCGAGGTGGCGTGCAGCAGCGAGCGGGCGGCGGCGCGGGTCGTGGCGCGCCATGACGGCAAGCAGAGCGAAGGTCCGCCGTGCCCCGCCACCACGGACTTCGTGCTGCACATCAGCGAACAGAAGCCGTCCGCGGACGAGGACGGCGACGGCGCGGTCCCGCAGGGCTACGCCTGTATGCGCAATCTCCAGAAGCCGCACCCCGGCGACCCGGGCGGTGGCGGAGGCCCGCGCACGATCGTCGGCGACTGCGTCTACAGCGCAGGCGAGGGCGAGGTCCGCGAGACGGCGTGCGACGGCAAGGGCGAGAAGTCGCCCGAGTACAAGGTGACTTCGGCGGTCGAGAAGCGCGCCGAGTGTCCCGCGTCAACCGCCCTGTACGTCCGGCTCGGCGGTCCGAAGCCGGTGGGCTGCGCCCGCCCGCTGTGATCAACGGACGGGCGCAACAAGGAAGTTGGACCGGATAGGCCAGACAGTAAGGCAGATAGGGCAGGTACGGCTTTACGGCCGCAGCTGGCGCTCCGCGCTGTGCTTGTCCAGCTTCCTGTCGTGCTTGGCCAGCGGCTTCGCCTTCGACGGGTCCTCCTGGACCGTGGCGGAGGCGACGCCCGCCCACTTCAGGATGCGGGCCGTGGCGAGGGCCTTCTCGTCGTCGACGAGGCCTGCGACATTGGCGCCGTGGTTCGCGCCGGGGGCCGTGAAGATGTACGAGTCACGGGCGCCCTTGCCCAGGTGGAACGGCTCGGAGCCCCACGGGTCGTTCTCGCCGTACACGAACAGCATCTGCTTGGCGTTGTGCTTGACCCAGGTGTCGACGTCGCGCATCGCCCACGGCTGGAACTTCATGGAGATGTCGCGCGGCACGAAGTTCCGCGGCGGCTGGTAGCCATACCGGATCAGCCCCGACTCGATGTGCGGGAACTCGATGTCCGGCGCCCCGAGTTGCGTACCCGCCTGGTAGTAGTACGGCGTGTACTGCTCCAGGCCTTGGTCGGCGTAGGCGGAGAAGCCGACGATCGTGTCGATCGTGCTCCAGAGCTCGTCGTCGGTGGCGTTCGCGGCGTCGGCCGGGATGGTGTCGCAGTCGGCGAGCAGGCTGTACTGCCAGAAGCCCCACACATAGTCGAGTACGACGGCCTCGTACGCCTTGTCCATGCTGCCGATGGTCTTGAAGGTCAGACCCTCGGCCGCGGCGTACTCCTCGTAGCGCTTCTCCAGCTGCTCACGGCGTACGAGTGCCTCGCGCTGCACGGCGTTCAGCTTGTCGCGGCACTCCTTGGTGCCGACATTCGCGAAGAACTCGTCGTACGCCGAATCCTCCTTGTTCACCACGTCGTTGGGGGCGACGTACGCGACGACGCCGTCCATGTCGCGCGGGTAGAAGCGCTCGTAGTACGTGGCGGTCATGCCGCCCTTCGAACCGCCCGTGGAGAGCCACTTCTTGGCGTAGATCTTCTTGAGCGCCTTGAAGATACGGTGCTGGTCGCTGGCCGCCTGCCAGATGTCGAGCTTGGACCAGTTCGCCGGGTCGGGGCGGGACGGAGTGAAGAAGCGGTACTCCATCGAGATCTGGTTGCCGTCCACGATCTGGGTCGGCTCGCTGCGGCGCGGCGTCGTCGAGACGTTGTAGCCGCTGGTGAAGAACACCGTCGGGCGGGCCGTGTCCTTGTGCAGCATCGTGATGCGCTGCTTGAACGTGCCCTTGGACGGGTGCCGGTGGTCAATCGGCTGGGTGTAGTTGAGGACGAAGTAGCGGTAGCCGGTGTAGGGCTTCTCCTCGATCAGGCTCATGCCCGGTATCGCGAGGAGGCGGTCCTTTATGTCGGCGGTTGCCGACGGCTGTGCGGCGGTGGCCTCCGGCTGTGCGGCGGTGGCCGCGCCGGCCGTGCTCACAGTGCCTATGAGCACCACGAGCGACAGCAGCCATCTGAGCGTCTTGCGCATGCACACTCCCCTGGAAAACACAGATGTCCGCCGGAACTTATCGGAGCAACTCCGTTGAGACCAGGGGATGTTGGGTGCATTACGGACAGTTCTGAGCTGGGTCGCGGTTTACAGGCGGATCCAGCCCGAGCTCACCGACGCCGAACCGACCATTCCCTTCACCAGTACGCGGCGGTGGCCGACATGTGCCGTCACCGGGCCCGCATGGTGCCGAAACAGGCCCTTGTTGACGGCCGGGCGGGCGCGCCAGGCCCGGACGCTTACGGACATGTAGGTGCGGGTGCCCTCCTTCTTGGGGAGGGTCAGCGCGCAGACGTATCCGCGCTTCTTGTAGATCTGGACGGATCCGGTGGAGAAGGGCAGCGTGCGGACCTTGCGGCCGGAGCAGAGGGCTGCCGCCTCGGCGGTGGCCGTGCCGGGGCCCGCGAGCGACAGAAGTCCGGAAGCGGTCAGTACAGCCACAGCGAGCGCCATATGGCGGCGTATCGCGCTCTTGTCCACTGTTGTTCCTCCCGCAGCAATCGGCGTACTCCGTCTACGGACGCATGACGAAGGCCGTCTGGTTGCGTGGTGGGAGAAAGCCGGGAGAAACGCTACGGCACTACGACAGCGGGGCCGTGACGGGCTCCCCGAGGAACATCTGCCACAACTCGGCGTACCGCCCGCCGCGTTCGAGCAGTTCCTCGTGGGTGCCGTCCTCCGCGACCCGGCCGTGGTCCATGACCACGACGCGGTCCGCGCGGGCCGCTGTCGTCAGGCGGTGGGCGACCACGAGTGTGGTGCGGCGGCCGGCGATGCGGTCGGTGGCCTGGTTGACCTGGGCCTCGGTGGCCAGGTCGAGGGCGGCGGTGGCCTCGTCGAGCAGGAGGATGTCGGGGTCGACGAGTTCGGCGCGGGCGAGGGCGATCAACTGGCGTTGCCCGGCGGAGAGGTTGCGGCCGCGTTCGGCGACCTCGTGGAGGTAGCCGCCGTCGAGCGTGGCGATCATGTCGTGTGCGCCGACCGCGCGGGCGGCGGCCTCCACCTCGGCGTCGGTGGCGTCGGGGCGGCCGTAGGCGATGGCGTCGCGGACCGTGCCCTGGAAGAGGTACGCCTCCTGGGGGACGACGCCGAGACGGTGCCGGTAGGAGGTGAGGTCCAGCGCACGCAGGTCCGTGCCGTCGACGGTGACCCGTCCGCCCGTCGGGTCGTAGAACCGGGCGACCAGCTTGACCAGCGTCGACTTGCCCGCACCCGTCTCGCCGACGAAGGCCACGGTCTGTCCGGCGGGGATGTGCAACTGCACGCCGCTCAGGGCCTCTTCGTCGTCCTTGTACGCGAAGTCGACGTCCTCGAAGGCGATCTCCCCACGCAGTGACGGGACGTCGAGCGCCTTGTCGGCAGCCTTGGTGGAGGTCGGCTCCTGGAGGAGTTCCTGGACGCGGCCCAGCGAGACGCTCGCCTGCTGATAGCCGTCGAAGACCTGCGAGAGCTGCTGCACGGGCGCGAAGAACAGGTCGATGTACAGCAGATACGCGACCAGCGCACCGGTGCTGAGCGTCCCCGCGTCGATCCGCCCCGCGCCCACGATGATCACCGCGGCCGCCGCGACCGACGACAGGAACTGCACGAAGGGGAAGTACACCGAGATCAGCCACTGCCCCCGGATCCGCGCCTTGCGGTAGCTGTCGCTGCCTGCCGCGAACCGCTCCCGGCCGCCGCGCTCACGCCGGAACGCCTGGACGATCCGCAGCCCGGCCACCGACTCCTGAAGGTCGGCGTTCACCACGGACACGCGCTCACGGGCGAGTTCGTACGCCTTCACACTCGACCGGCGGAAGAAGACCGTGCCGATGATCAGCGGCGGCAGCGTCGCGAAGACGACCAGCGCGAGCTCCACGTCGATCACGAGCAGCGCGACCATGATGCCGAAGAAGGTGACGACCGAGACGAAGGCGGTGACGAGTCCCGTCTGCAGGAACGTCGACAGGGCGTCCACGTCGGTCGTCATCCGGGTCATGATCCGGCCCGTCAACTCCCGCTCGTAGTAGTCGAGTCCGAGCCGCTGGAGCTGCGCGAAGATCTTCAGCCGGAGCGCGTACAGGACCCTCTCGCCCGTACGTCCCGTCATACGGATCTCACCGGTCTGTGCCACCCACTGGACGACCACGGTGAGCAGGGCCAGCAGGGACGCCGTCCACACCGCGCCCTCGGCGACCTTGCTGACACCGTCGTCGATTCCGTTCCTGATCATGATCGGCAGCAGCAGGCCCATGCCCGCGTCGACGGCGACGAGGCCGAGGCTGACGAGAAGGGGGAGCCCGAAGCCCCGCAACAGTCTGCGGAGCCCGTACGACTCCTCCGGGGTGACCGCCCGCGCCTCGTCGATGCCGGGCTTGTCGTCCGCCGGGGGCAAGGCCTCGACCTGGGCGAGGAGTTCGGGTGTCGCGGGCATGCCGTCCATGGCGGCGTCCCGGGGCTCACGGTCGCCGGTCCACAGCTTGGGGGTGATCCCACGCTCGGCGTCGAACTCGGCGTCCAGTTCGTCCCTCCCCCACCCTCGAATGAACTCGGGCGGGGGGACCCCCATGGACGTGTCCTCGACCGGGCAGGCGGGCTGGGTGTGCCCTGGCGAGACGCCGCCCAGCTCGTCCGGGTCGGTGAGCAGCCGCCGGTACAGGGGTGAGCGCTGCTGAAGTTCGTCGTGCGTACCGATGTCGGCGAGTCGTCCGCCGTCGAGGACGGCGATGCGGTCGGCGAGGTTGAGCGTGGAGCGGCGGTGGGCGATGAGGAGGGTCGTACGGCCCTCCATGACGTGCTTCAGCGCCTCGTGGATCTCGTGCTCCACGCGGGCGTCCACGGCCGAGGTCGCGTCGTCGAGGACCAGCAGGCGCGGGTCGGTGAGGATCGCGCGGGCGAGCGCGACGCGCTGGCGCTGCCCGCCGGAGAGAGTCAGTCCCTGTTCGCCGACCTTGGTGTCGTACCCGTCGGGCAGTTCGGCGATGAACCGGTCCGCCTGCGCGGCCCGTGCCGCGGTGACGATCTCCTCCTGGGTGGCGTCGGGGCGGCCGTACGCGATGTTGGCGCGCACCGTGTCCGAGAAGAGGAAGGAGTCCTCGGGGACGAGCCCGATCGCGGCACGCAGCGATTCGAGGCTCAGCTCGCGCACATCGTGGCCGCCGACGAGGACGGCGCCGCGTGTGACGTCGTAGAAGCGCGGGAGGAGGAGGGAGACGGTGGACTTGCCGGAGCCGGAGGAGCCGACGACGGCGAGGGTTTCGCCCGGCCGGACCTCGAAGCTGAGCCCGTCGAGAACGGGCTGCGAGGCGTCGGCGTATCCGAAGCTCACATCGTCGAACTCGACGGTCGCGGGCGCGTCGGCCGGCAACGGCTTCGTGCCGTCCTCGATGGACGGCTCGGTGTCGATCAGCTCAAGGACCCGCTCGGCACCGGCCCGGGCCTGCTGCCCGACGGTGAGCACCATGGCGAGCATGCGCACGGGCCCGACGAGCTGGGCGAGGTACGTCGAGAAGGCGACGAACGTACCGAGGGTGATGTGCCCGCGTACGGCGAGCCAACCGCCCAGCGCGAGCATCGCGACCTGACCGAGCGCGGGCACGGCCTGCAGTGCCGGGGTGTACCGGGCGTTCAGCTTGATGGTCCGCAGCCGCCCCGCGAAGAGCCGCCGCCCGACCTCTCGCAGCTTCCCGGTCTCCTGGTCCTCCTGCCCGAACCCCTTCACCACGCGTACGCCGCTCACGGCGCCGTCGACGACTCCCGCGACGGCGGCGGCCTGACCCTGCGCGTACCAGGTGGCCGGGTGCAGCCGGCTGCTGCTGTGCTTGGCGATGAACCACAGGGCGGGGGCGACGGCCAGCGCGACGAGGGTGAGCGGCAGGGACAGCGAGGCCATGATCCCGAGGGAGATCAGGAAGAGCAGTACGTTCCCGATCGTCATCGGGAGCATGAACAGCAGGCTCTGGATCAGCTGGAGGTCACTGGTCGCCCGGCCCACGACCTGCCCGGTCGACAGCTCGTCCTGGCGCCGCCCGTCGAGCCGGGTGATCGCCTTGTACATCTCGGTCCGCAGGTCGTGCTGGACGTCGAGGGCGAGCCGGCCGCCGTAGTAGCGCCGGATGTACGTGAAGACGTACACGAGGAGGGCCGCCCCGATGAGGGCGCCCGCCCACGGGGCCATGTCCCGGGTCTTGTCCCCGATGACGTCATCGATGATCACCTTGGTGACGAGCGGGACCAGCGCCATGACCGCCATACCGGCGAGCGAGGAGCCGAGCGCGAGCACGACGTCCTTCGGATACCGCCACGCGTATCCGGCGAGCCGCCGTGCCCAGCCGCTCGACTCCCCCTGTTGCGCTGCCAACGCCGGTGCCTCCCGTAGATCGGTTGGATCCAGATCTTCAGATCCTTGTCCGCCGGAAGGCACCAACGCGATCGGAACCGGATTTCATCCCTCCGCAACAGTCGGAGGCGAAATGGTCAGAGGTGTCAGAGGCGTACGCGCAAGGAGTAGAAGCGGGTGATCTGCGCCGCGTTCTGGTTGTCGTCGCTGGCCAGGAGGACCTTGAGGCGGCCGTGGCGGTGGCCGGTGACGGTCATGGCCTCGATGTTGTCGAGGAGGGGGTTGGGCTGGGGCTGCTTGGCGGTGGCGCCGAGGGTGGGGCAGTTCACGAGATCGGCGAGGAGGGTCTTCTTGATCAGGCGGACGCCGTCCTGGCCGGTCAGGTTCTCGATGCCGCTGGTGTCAGTGGCGCGGCGGAGGTCGGCGGCGTAGAGGCGGACCGTGTTGCCGACACCCGAGGTGAAGCCGCGTTCCAGGACGAGGAGACGGCCGTCCGGGGTCGCGGTGGTCTCGACGACGCCGAGGCCGGTGTCCGCGCGGTAGCCGTACTGGGCCGCGAGACGGAAGTCCTGCGAGCCGTGGCGGTGCCAGGTCTGGAAGCGGACGATGCCGGCCGTGTCACCGGACAGGGAGCCCTCCATGCCGGCCAGCAGGGTGCGGCCGCCGTTGCGGAACGTCAGGGCCTCGAAGGTCTGGTTGGTGGCGGCTCGCCCGGCGGGGGCGACGCGCAGGTCGTCCGGCACAGGGAGCCGGCCCAGGAGCGCCCCGTCCCTCCCGTAACGCCGAACCGCCGGCTCCCCCTCGGACGACACGAGCCGCGTACCGTCCCGTTCGATGACCAGCCCCTCGGAGTCGAGCGCGGCCTTGTTCTCGTCCGCGAGCGCGACGACGGAACGGGGCTGGAGCGTCTTCCGGTCCAGGGTGAAGAGGGAGGACCGGTCGGAGAGGGCGGCGAGCTTGCCGTCCCGGTCGACGGCGAGCGCGGAGAAGTTACCGACGAAGGTGCCCTCGTACGTCGTCTTGTCGAGGGCGTCGGAGAAGCCGTCGATGGAAACGGAGGGGGAGCAGGCGTTCCGCGGTGGGGCTCCGGCGGCTGCGGCCGGTCCGGCGGCGGTGAGGCAGGTGGCCGCGGTAAGGCCGGCGGTAAGGGTCGCGAGTACGGATCTCAAACGCATGGGATCACCGTAGGGCGGGGGTGGTGGAGGGAGAGCGTACGGGCCGTTAATTCCGGGGCGGAGTTTCCGGTGGACGGGCTTAGGGATGCTCCTGGGCCATTCCCATGACGAGCTTCGCGACGATGGGCGGCGGGATACGGGTGGTGTCGATCAGCTCCGCTTCCTCGCGTAGCCAGAGGAGTGCCTGGTCATAGTCCTCGAGATGGTCCAGCCGCCACCCGCGGGCGTCGGCGCCCTCCGGGTCGGTGTCGTTCTGGATGCGCTCGACCAAGGTGTTGTGGTCGGTGTGGAGGACGAAGTGCCGTAAGGGAATGCCCGCTTGGGTCAGCCCGGTACGGATCTCCCGCCAGTACGGCTTCTCCAGCACGGTCTGCGTGACGACCAGCGTGCCGCCCACATAGTCGAGCACCTGACGCGCGGTCTCCACCACCAGCCCGCGCCACGGCGGAAGGTCCTGGAACTCCCGCGGCTTTCCAAGGACGTGCCAGAGCATGTACCCGACCTGCTCGGCGTCGAAGAGTCTGGAGTCCGGGAAGATGGTGGTGAGTTCTCTCGCGGTCGTGGTCTTGCCGACCCCGAAGGCACCGTTCAGCCAGATGATCACGACGCCGCCACCGCCGACGTCGCGGTCACGGTGGGCCGCGCCGGGATCCCGGCGTCGAGGCCCTCGCAGAGCCCGCGGGCAGGCCGGGATATCCGGTGAGTCATCGAGTGTTTCCGTCCTCTTGAGTACGTACGAGCGCGCCTCGGCGCACTGGTCTCTCGACTCACCGGAGTGGCTGGAGGTTGTACGGGCGTTCCCGAAAAGGGAGTTGGGGGACCTCCCGGCGGAGTGCACGCCGAAACGCCTGTAGGCCGAAACTCCCGTAAGGTGCGCGGGCTGTGGCGATGGAGAGGCGGTCCGGACTGAGCAGCTTTCTGCCGCAGCGGGACGGCACGATTGTCCTCGACGATCCGGTGACGCCCGTGGTGTGGACGCTGCTGGACGAGGCAGTGCTACGTCGCCCGGTCGGCGGCCAGGACGTCATGGCTGAGCAGATCATGCACCTCGTCCACCTCGTGGAGAGCGAGCGGGTACGTGCTCACGTTCTGCCGTTCGGCCTGGGCGTTCATCCGCTGATGCAGAGCATGCTGTCGCTGTGGTGGTTCGAGGACCAGCCCCCGGCCGCGTACAGCGAGGCCATGTCCGTCGGCAGAGTCCACGATTCGCCGGCCGTGGTCCATCGGCTCCAGGCCGTCTACGATCTAGTTCCCATCCTGAGGGGGCCGGCGGACCAGTACCCCTAGCAAAAGTGTGAGCACTTCTCCCCGCCGTGTTCAAACACCGCTCGTTTGAGTACACAAAGGGCATCACGCCCCCGTGTGTTCACGCTTTTCGCACCATAGGGGCCATGAGCCCGCAATCCAGATCCGAGCGCAACCCGTACAACACGGGACACGTGATCACCACCGCACGAACGCTGATGCGCACAGACGGCCTGGACGTACCCCTGACCGCCATCGCCCGCAGCTGTGGCACGTCGCGCAACTTCCTCTACGCCAACTGGAAATCCGCCTCCGAACTGCACCATCTCGCGCTCAAAGCCGAACTCGCGCACGCTTTTGACGAGGCACAACGCACCTGCCCCAGCGACGGCACCACTCCGGGAATCATCGACCACCTGACCCACGTGGCGCGTGTCGTCCGCCGCCATCCGACCACTGCCGCGATCGCCCGCTCCTCCCCCATGGCGCTCGTAGCGGCGCACACGGCGATCGAGGGCCCGCTGATAGACGTCGCGACGGAACGGATCGGCGATCTGCTCTACCCGCTCGTCCCGCGTGGCGGGGTCTGGGGCGACCTCGCGCTGAAGTCCAGGACGTGGAAGATCCTCTGGATCGCCCGCCCCGCAGCTCTCTGCCCCGAAGCAGTCGGCGACCAGCGCTGGGAGGACACCTTGGACAGCGCCTTCACCGAGCTGCTGCGTGATCTGCTCTCCCCCTGGCCTCCCGTTCAGTAACAGCCCTACGGTCAGCCGGTTGTAGGACGAGGTCCTTGTGGTTGTGGATCGCCCGTCCCACACCCTGAATGAGAAATTGTCAGAACCTGGGGATCGTACGTTCTAAGATCCCGCGATGAGTGATGAGCTTCTTCGCCTTACGGTCCTGGGGTGCGCGACGCCGTACCCGAGCGTGGACAACCCGTGCTCGGGCTATCTGGTGTCGAGCGGCGACACCCGGATCTGGGTGGATGCGGGAAGCGGGACGCTCGGCCCGCTCCAGCGGCACGTGCGGCTGGACGAGCTCGACGCGATCTGGATCTCCCACCTGCACGCCGATCACAGCGCGGACCTGCTCACCGCGTACTACGGCGCCCTGTACGCGGACATCCGCCTGGCTGCGCCGATTCCCCTCTATGGCCCGCCGGGAATCGCCGACCGGCTGGCCGGGTTCCTCACCAACACACCGGCCCGCAGTCCGATCGAATCAGCCTTCGCCGTCACCGAGTTGCACGACGGGCATCAGGCGACCATCGGCTCGCTGCGGCTGACCAGCCGGGCGGTGGCGCACGGCGTCCCGGCGTTCGCCGTGCGCATCGAGGCGGCCGGCGGGTCGCTGGTCTACTCCGGCGACACAGCACCGTGCACGAACCTCACGGAACTGGCCGAGGGATGCGACGTGTTGCTGTGCGAAGCCGAGAGCGCCCAGGCGCCGACCGAGGGCGAACAGGTGCACCACACGCCCGAAGACACCGGCGACACGGCCGTCGCAGCCCGAGCAGGCCGGTTGATCGTCACCCACGTCGGCCGATTCCTCACCCCGGAGCAGGCGGTGGCACGCGCCTCGGCCCGGTTCGACGGTTCCGTTGACTATGCCGCACCCGGTACCACCTTCTCGGTCGGCTAGGTGACGGGAACGCGGGGACCCCTCCCGGGCACCCGCCTATAGAACGGGCCCATGACCACCACATCGGAAACATTGGCCCGTCGCCGTACGGCCAGGCTGTCCACGGTGCGCGGTGCGGCGGGCACCGTCTGCGCCCTCCTGGTCCTCTCCGTCGCGCTGACCGGCTGCGGCTCCGACTCGGGTGACGACAAGGGGGCGCCCGCGTCAGCCGAATCGTCGCCTTCGACCGAACCGTCGACCGCCGCGCCCTGGCCCACGAAGCCCTCCGCGTCGCCGTCGCCGCCCCCGGTGAAGCCGATGAAGCCGTCGACACCGGCCGAGTTGCGGGCGTGTACGGACGGAAGCTGCACAGTCGTCGTGAAGAAGGGGACCGAGCTCCCGCGCGCCGAGAGCCTTCGGGCGGGACCGTTCACGGTGACCGCCGTCGGCGCCGAGGGCGTGGACCTGAGATCGGTCAACGCCACCGGATTCGCCTCCAACCTGCTCGGGCAGCACCCCGACCAGGGCGGACCCTCCACCGTCAACGAGCTGTCGATCGAGGTTCTCGCCATCGCGGGCGACACCGCGAAGCTACGGCTCTTCCCGGCGAAGTAGGGCAGCTCGCACGCAGGTTGGGCGGTCGGCACCCGTACGACGCCATCGCCTGGTCCGGAGCCGGGCGAAGGCACCGGACGGGTTGCCGCCTGGGCCCTGTGACGATCTTCGCGGGGGTCGAGCACCCCAGTCAATCCTGGGGTTTTCTCGCATACCCCAAGGTGTAGCTTGGGTGCCCGTGACGTTGGACGACCTGCGTGTGTTCGTGGCCGTGTGCCGGGCGGGAAGCCTCAGTGCGGTGGCCCGGGATCTGACCTGCACTCAGTCGGCTGTCAGCCAGCACGTGAAGCGGCTGGAGCGGGAGACCGGTCTGAGCCTGCTGGAGCGTCAGCCGCGCGGGGTCGTTCCCACGGCGGCCGGGCGAATCCTGTGTGATGCCGCCGCCGACGGGATCGCGGGGCTCGATCTCGCGCTGCGCCGCCTCGGCGAGCTGGTGAACGGTGACAGCGGTTCGGTCCGGATCACCACCGGCGGCACGACCGTACGGCACTTCATGGCCGAGGCGATCGTCTCCTTCCGCAGGCGTTATCCCAGAGCGAGCCTGGAGTTCCAGACCGAGACTTCCAGCCGCAGCTGCTTCGACGCCCTCCTGGCCAGCAACCTCGATCTGGCCTGGATCACCGTCGGCGACCCGGTGCGTGGCATCGAGCAGCGCCCCGTAGTCGACCTGCCCTGGGTGCTCGCCGTCCAGGCCGACGACCCGCTCGCAACCCGGGCACGCATCGACGCCCCCGACCTGTCGGACATCCGCCTCGTCCGGCTGCCGCCGAACTCCACCTCCGGCGCCCACCTGGACGCGGCCTTCACCGAGTTGGGCATCCGGGTCGGCTCGGACACGAGCGTCGCCGACTGGGACACGGCCCTGCTGCTCGCCGAACTCGGTCTGGGTCACGCCGTCGTACCCGCCGTACCGGGCCTGCCGACGCCCGAGGACGGCCCCCTGCGGCTCGTCCCCATTCCGGCGCTGCCGCCGCTGTCGGTCGGCTGGGCCGTACGCCGCTGGGACGCCCTCCCGCCCCTCGCCCGCGCCTTCGCCGACATCGTCACCCGCAGCTGCGCGGCATCCCCGTACCGCCCGGACCCGACGGCCGTCAACTAGAGCAAACCCTCAGCCAGTTGGGGAAAACCCGCGCAAAGCCCGCGCACCACGCGGCTCTACGGGAACGTCACACAACCGCCCCTTCCCGGTTACACGGCGGACCCCTCCCCCGTGCCACTCTCGCGATTGACCAAGTGGTCAACACGCGTAGAGCACAGGCACCTTGAGCCGGACCATCGCGTTCCACGCGTGCCGTCCCCGGGAAAGGGCACCCCCCATGTCCGTTACGCAGACAGGCACCAGCCGGCAGACAGGCACACGAATACGCGCCTGGAAGCCGCTCGCGCTGACCGCCGCCGCCGTACTCATCGGCGTCACCCTGCCGACCGCCGCCGCGAGCCCCGCCGTGGCCACCACCGACGCGTACGACGACACGTACTACCAGGACGCGATCGGCAAGACGGGCCCGGCCCTGAAGGACTCGCTGCACACGATCATCAGCGACCAGACCAAGGTCTCGTACTCCGCGGTCTGGAACGCCCTCAAGGCCACGGACCAGGACCCGAACAACAGCAACAACGTGATCCTGCTCTACAGCGGCACCTCCCGCAGCAAGTCCCTCAACGGCGGCGACACCGGCGACTGGAACCGTGAGCACGTCTGGGCGAAGTCCCATGGCGACTTCGGCACGTCGACGGGTCCCGGCACCGACCTGCACCACCTGCGGCCCGAGGACGTGCGGATCAACAGCATCCGCGGCAACAAGGACTTCGACAACGGCGGCAGCGCGGTCAGCGGCGCGTCCGGCAACTTCACCGACTCGAACTCCTTCGAGCCCCGCGACTCCGTCAAGGGCGACGTGGCCCGCATGATCCTCTACATGGCCGTCCGTTACGAGGGCGACGACAGCTGGGCGGACCTGGAGCCCAACGACTCGGTCACCAACGGCACTTCCCCGTACCACGGCCGCCTCTCGGTGCTGAAGCAGTGGAACGACGAGGACCCGCCGAGCGCCTTCGAGGAGAACCGCAACGAGATCATCTACGACACGTACCAGCACAACCGCAACCCGTTCATCGACCACCCGGAGTGGGTGGAGGCGATCTGGTAGCGGACCAGCAGCCGTCCGGTAGCCCACCGCACAGAGGCCTGAACTCCCCGTGTTCAACGGGGTGTTCAGTTCAAGCCAAGGTCCGTGGGTGAACAAAAAATGTCGTACGGCCGTGCAACCGGTGAATCGTCATCCGGGTCCCAGTCCATGAATGCGCGTCCAACGCGCTGAACGGACCGACTCGAAAGGCTCATGCATGTCCCGAGCACGACGCAGAACCCCCACCGCCCGGCTGACCGCTCCCGTGGCCGCCGCGGCGCTGCTCGCCGGAGGGGTCGGCACCCTGGCCCTCACCGGGGCCTCCGCCCAAGCCGCGCCCGCCGCCGCAGCGGCGGACGTGGACGTACAGGACGACTTAAACGGAGACGGCCACGCCGACCTGGTCACCGGCGCCCCGGGCGCCACGGTGTCCGGCAAGGCCAAGGCCGGCTACGTGGCCGTCACCTACGGCTCGCCCAGCGGCCTCTCCGCCGCCAACAAGAAGCTCGTCAGCCGCTCCACCAGCGGCGTCCCCGGCTCGGCCACCGCCGACCAGCGCTTCGGGTCCACGTTCGCCAAGGGCGACCTGGACGGCGACGGCTACGGCGACCTCGTGATCGCGGGCGGCACCGCGGGCTCCGTCATCCTGTGGGGCTCCCCCTCGGGCCTGACCGGCGGCACGAACATCGCCGGGTACGGGGCCGCCCCGCAGGCCGGTGACTTCGACGGGGACGGCACGACGGACCTGGCCCTGTTCTCCAAGCAGAACGTCGGCGGCGACGACCCCGTGGGCGCCCCGGCCACCTTGTGGAAGGGCCCGATCTCCCGCGCCGGAACGCCCGCCGCCACCCAGAACATCCTCGACAAGTCCGAATGGTGGGGATACGAGGCGGACGACGCCTCCTGCGTCACCAACGGCGGCTGCGAGGACGGCCCCGACTCGATCACCGGGCCTGTCGTCTCCGGCCAGGTCGGCGACGTGAACGGCGACGGCAAGGACGACATCGTCCAGTGGAACTACACCGGCGACGGCACCTGGGGCAATCGGCTGCTGTACGGCGGCAGTTCCGGCTTCACCACCGAGCGGGCACCCGGAGAGACCGCGGGCGGCGACCAGCCGGGCACCGGCGTGGGTGACGTGAACGGCGACGGCTTCGACGACGTGGTGGTCGGCGCCGACGACTGGTCCGAACAGGTCCGCGTCGCCTACGGCTCGGCCTCCGGACTGGCCGACACCAAGTCCTTCGACCAGAGCCTGCCCGGCTTCTACGGCGCCCAGGAGGAGGGTGACCGCGTCGGCTCCGCGGTCTCGGTCGCCGACGTCACGGGCGACGGTTTCGCGGACATCGCGCTCGGCATCGCCGGCGAGGACTTCGGCGGCCTCACCGACGCCGGTTCGTTCGCCCTGGTCCCCGGCAGCGCCTCCGGCGTCACGGGCACCGGCACCCAGGTCTTCAACCAGAACACCGAGGGTGTGCCGGGAGTAGCCGAGACGGACGACGCGTTCGGCGCGGCCACCGCACTCGTGGACGTGGACGGCAACGGCCACCGCGACCTCGCCGTCGCCTCGACGGCTGAGAACGCCGCCGCCGGAGCGGTCTGGCTCCTGCGCGGCAACACGAACGGCCTCACCACCACGTCGGCCTTCGCCTTCGGCCCCGGCACGCTGTCGGCGCCGACCACGAACGCCCTGTTCGGCTCGGACCTGCGCTGAGCGACTGAGCAAGCGGGAACTGAGCAAGCGAGAGGCCCACGAGTGACCCGGGACAGGCGTCCGCGCCGCTCCCGGGTCACTCGTGCCTGAGCGCGAACCACAGCTCCATCCGTACGTCCGGATCGTCGAGGTCCATGTCCAGCAGGGCGGAACACCGCGCGACCCGCTGCCGCACCGTGTTCCGGTGCACGGACAGGGCGACCGCCGTGCGGTCCCAACTGCCGTGCAGGGAAAGCCAGGTGCGGAGGGTCTCGGGGAGGGCCGGGTTCGTGGCGATCGGGGCGAGGAGCGTACGGGCGTGAGCCTCGGCCTCGGCCGGCGGAATCAGACCGGCCAGGCTGGGGCGTTCGCTGTGGCGGACCAGGGGCGTACGGGTGGCCCGCGCGCGAGCCAGCGCGCGGGCGGCCTGCATATCGCCGGTCGCCCATTCCCGCGGGCCGACGGCCGAGCTCACCCCGCACGTCCAGCCGGACTGCGGGGCCGGCTCACGATCGGCGGGCACGAGGACACGTACGACCTCCCCGTCCACGTCCACGAGCGCCGAGCCGAGCGCCGCCCCCAGCGCGGACGCGGCGACGGCGTCCGGAGCAGCGGGGCCGTCCGGACACGCGTGCACCACGACCCACCGCTTCCCGCCCAGGAGAGGTGCCACGTCCTCGGGCGCGGCGCCCAGCAGCAGTCGTACGAGAGCCGAGGAGTGGGCCGCCCCGGTGCCGCTCTGGTGCTCGCCGGTGAGGAGGGACAGGAGTACGGCGGCGACGGAGGCGATGGTGTGGTCGCCGGGTTCACGCCGGGGCGCCGCCACTCCGAGCACGAACCTCTGCTCCGTACCGAGGGCGTACGCGGCGAGATGGGTGCCGTCCACGGTGTCGGTGGCGGAGGAAGGGGCGGGCGTGGGCGTGACACCGGGGCCCTCGACCGGCCGCACGATCGCCGCCAGCTCCACCAACGCGCCACTCACTCCCGGCGCCAACTCCCGCCCCGCAACCGCGACTTCCGCCCCGTCGGTCCCGTACAGCACCGCCCGGCCGCCCACCCGCCGAGCCAGTTGCCGCAGGACCGACGGCACCGGATCCTGCCGGGAGGCCGCCGCGGCCAGGCTCTGCTGGGCCTCGGTCACCCGGCGCAGCTCCGCGTGGCGCGCCTGGGCCATGAGCTGCCAGACCGCCCGGGCCACGCCCGAGAAGGTGGTTTGCGGCGGGACCTCGACCAGCGGCAGCTCGTACGCCTCGCAGGCCGCGACCAGCGCCCGCGGCACCGTGTCGTGCACCGGCGCCACCCCGAAGCCGAGGGCCGCGCCGCCCGCCGCGACGATCCGGGACACGTAGTCGTCGAAGTAGGTACCCGAGCCCGCCGCCTCCGGGATGTGCACCCCGGCCGTCAGCAGCAGCTCGCCGCCCAGCAGGTACGGGTACGGGTCCGCCATCTCCGAGGTGTGCGCCCAGTGGACGACGAGGTCCGGATCGGTCGGCCCGGCGATCTGGCGGAGGGCGAGGTCCTCACGGGCCAGGAGCGCCGCCAGTGGGACCGGTGGGGTGGGAG
>NZ_JAAKZX010000066.1 GCF_011045025.1 Streptomyces ureilyticus | reverse complement strand
CCTCTCGACCTCACCGCCGCCCCCGCCCCCTCGTGAGAGCAACGTTCCCCGGCGGTCACTCACAGGCACAGACCGGAAACGCGCCATCCCTACCTTCGGGACTCATCACCCCAAGTACGGACCCCACGTACGACACCTGAGCACCGGAGAACCGTGGAGGCGTCATGACAGCCCCTAGTACAGCGCCCGCATCGAGCAAGGGAGGCCGCTGGATCGAGCACTGGGATCCGGAGAACGAGACCTTCTGGAAAGAGACCGGCGAGAAGGTCGCCCGGCGGAACCTTTGGTTCTCCGTGCTCTCGGAACACATCGGGTTCTCGATCTGGACCCTCTGGTCGGTGATGGTGCTCTTCATGGGCCCCGAGTACGGGCTCACCCCCGCCGACAAGTTCTTCCTCGTCGCCATGGGGACCCTGGTCGGCTCGATCGTGCGCGTGCCGTACACCTTCGCCGTCGCCCGCTTCGGTGGCCGCAACTGGACGATCTTCTCGGCGAGTGCGCTGCTCGCCCCGACCATCGCCGCGTACATCGTGATGGAGCCGGGCACCTCGTACTCCACGTTCATGGCCTGCGCGGTGCTCGCGGGCATCGGCGGTGGCAACTTCGCCTCCTCCATGACCAACATCAACAGCTTCTTCCCGCTGCGGAAGAAGGGCTGGGCGCTCGGTCTCAACGCGGGCGGCGGCAACATCGGCGTACCGGTGGTGCAGCTGGTCGGGCTCGCGGTCATCGGGGCGAGCGGCGGGCCGCGACTGCTGCTGGGCCTCTACATCCCGTTCATCATCATCTCCGCCGTCTGCGCCGCCGTCTTCATGAACAACATCTCGTCGGTGAAGAACGACACCGGCGCGGCCAAGGATGCCGTCAAGGACGCGCACACCTGGATCATGTCCTTCCTCTACATCGGCACCTTCGGCTCCTTCATCGGCTACAGCTTCGCGTTCGGCCTCGTGCTGCAGACGCAGTTCGGCCGTACGCCTCTGCAGGCGGCCTCGATCACCTTCATCGGCCCGCTGCTGGGCTCGCTGATCCGGCCCCTCGGCGGCTGGCTCGCCGACCGTTTCGGCGGCGCGAAGATCACCCTCTGGAACTTCGCGGCCATGATGGTGGCCACCGGCGCGATCGTCGCGGCCTCCGTGGCGGAGTCGCTGCCGCTGTTCAGCGTGGCGTTCATCGCGCTGTTCGTCCTGACCGGGCTCGGCAACGGCTCGACGTACAAGATGATCCCCGGCATCTTCCAGACCAAGGCTGTCGCCATGGGGCTGGATGGTGAGGCGGCCGCCGCGTACGGGCGCCGCCTGTCCGGTGCCTCCATGGGTCTCATCGGGGCCGTGGGCGCGCTCGGTGGGCTCGGCATCAACCTCGCCTTCCGCCAGTCCTTCCTGTCCGCGGGCACCGGAACCGGCGCCTTCGTCGCCTTCCTCGCCTTCTACGCGGTCTGCTTCGTGGTCACCTGGGCCGTATACCTTCGCCACCCGGCGAGTGCCCAGAGCGAGGCCACCGCAGCCACCGAGGCAAAGCCGCAGCTCAGCTACGCGAAGGTGTGACGTAACACCGCCGACATCTAGCGGAACCGAGCCTGTCACGAGCCGTTGACAGGCTCGGTCGACCGCTGATGTACGGCGGGTACGACCGGGACGACAGACCGGTGCGGGATGAATCGACATCGGGACGAGAGCTGATGCACGACGAACTGCAGCGACCAGACCGACACGAACACGGGCCCCTCGCGGGATTCACCGTCGGCGTGACGGCGGCCCGCCGTGCCGACGAACTCGGTGCCCTGCTCCAGCGGCGCGGTGCCGCCGTTCTGCACGCCCCGGCCCTGCGCATCGTGCCCCTCTCCGACGACAGCGAACTGCTCGCCGCCACCAAGGAACTCATCGACCAGGCGCCGGACGTCGTGGTCGCCACCACCGCGATCGGGTTCCGGGGGTGGGTCGAGGCCGCCGACGGCTGGGGGCTCGGCGAGGCGCTGCTCGACCGGCTGCGCGGGGTCGAACTGCTCGCCCGCGGGCCCAAGGTCAAAGGGGCGGTACGGGCCCAGGGGCTCACCGAGGAGTGGTCCCCGTCCTCCGAGTCCATGGCCGAGGTGCTCGACCGGCTGCTGGAGGAAGGGGTCGACGGGCGGCGGATCGCGATCCAGCTGCACGGCGAGCCGCTGCCCGGCTTCGTCGAGGCGCTGCGGGACTCGGGTGCGGAGGTCGTCGGTGTGCCCGTCTACCGGTGGATGCCGCCGGAGGACATCGCGCCCGTGGACCGGCTGCTCGACGCCACGGTCAGTCGCGGCCTGGACGCGCTGACCTTCACCAGTGCGCCGGCCGCAGCCTCGCTGCTGGGCCGCGCGGAGGAGCGTGGGCTGCTGCCGGAGCTCCTCGCCGCCCTCAACCATGACGTACTCGCGGCCTGCGTCGGGCCGGTGACCGCGCTGCCGTTGCAGGCTCGGGGCATCGACACGGTTCAGCCGGAACGCTTCCGGCTCGGCCCCCTCGTACAGCTGCTGTGTCAGGAACTGCCTTCGCGGGCCCGTACGTTGCCGATCTCGGGGCATCGGGTGGAGATCCGTGGGCACGCCGTGCTGGTGGACGGTGAGCTGCGGCCCGTACCGCCGGCCGGGATGTCTCTGCTGCGGGCGTTGTCGCGGCGGCCGGGGTGGGTTGTGTCCCGGGCCGAACTGCTGCGGGCGTTGCCTGGCGCGGGGCGGGACGAGCATGCCGTCGAGACGGCGATGGCTCGGCTGCGTACGGCGCTGGGGGCGCCGAAGCTGATCCAGACGGTGGTCAAGCGGGGGTATCGGCTTGCGCTGGATCCGGCGGCGGACTCGAAGTACGCGGACGTCTGATGCTGCTGCGTCAGGGCTGACGCCGCCGCGTCGGAGCTGACGCTGCCGCGTCGGGTTCCTCCTGGGGGTTCCGGCTGCGGCCGTGGGCGGGCACTGTAGGGGTACGACCCTCACCGACCCCTTATGGCGTTACCCCAAGGCGGTGACAGGAACATGGCATTGGGTATGGCCGCGGGCACGGCCACCGGCTCGTCCTCGTACTCGGCTCCGTCCTCGGCCTCGTCCTCATACGAGCTGCGGTTCGACTCCGGGCGGATCTGTCTGGACCTGCTGGCGACCACGCATCCCGAGGAACGGCTTGACGCGGTCGAGCCGTTGCGGGCCTGGATCGGCGGATCGGGGCTTGTTCCGGCGGGTACGGCGATGGGGGCGGTCGATGCGTCGTGGCTCGTGGGGTTTCGGGAACTGCGTGGGCATATCGGGCAGTTGGTGCGTGGGGAGCCCTCGCGAGAATCCCGGCCCTTCGGTATCGCTCTGGCCCGCGTCAATGAGCTGGCCTGCGCCGCGCCGACGCCGGCTCCGCGTGCGGTGTGGGACGACGGGGGGTCTCTCGTACGGGCCCTCGATGGCGACCCGTCGTGTGCCGCGCTCCTTGCTGCTGTGGCTCGCGATGCCGTGGAGCTGCTCACCGACCCCGTTGCCCGGGCGAGCATCCGGGAGTGCGAGGGGGACAACTGTCCCATCGTTTACCTCGATACGTCGCGGGGGCGGCGGCGTCGGTGGTGTTCCAGTGAGACGTGTGGGAACCGGGAGCGGGTTGCTCGGCATCGGCGGCGGGCCGCGCTGGCTCGGGCGTGACGGTTTTTTCCCCAGCCCCGCCCCTTCCCGGCTGGATCAATGTGCGACTCCGCCGCGTGAGGGGGCTGCGCCCCCAGGCGCCCACTAAGGGCGCCCCCTGAACGGAGCGCAGATCTGCACCGCCCCTTAAGTTCCTTTTGTTCTCCTCGACTTGGAGTGACATTGGCAACAACGTGTTTCCTCCTGTCGCCCTCGGGGCAGCGACGCGATCTTGCCAGCGTGGCGGGAATGTAAAGCCCTAGTGACGGGAATGTGCTGCGATGTCCGGCTGGTCTGGGGGCGTTGAAGAAACTTGGGTCACATCTTGAACAGGGTGGCGCCCGTCTGCGTACCCGGTGGAGAGCGACTGACTCGGGGGAACCCCCGGACACCGGAGGTAGGCGTGCGCAAGGATTCCGCCGTGGCCGATGAACGACCGCCGAGGGCCCGACATCGCATGTCCCAGCCCTCGGAGCCCGACGAGGAGCTGATGCGTGCGCTGTACAGGGAACACGCGGGGCCCCTGCTCGCCTATGTGCTGCGGCTGGTCGCGGGCGACCGGCAGCGCGCGGAGGACGTGGTGCAGGAGACGCTCATCCGCGCCTGGAAGAACGCCGGTCAGCTCAACCGAGCTACCGGTTCGGTACGCCCCTGGCTGGTGACGGTTGCCCGGCGCATCGTCATCGACGGCCACCGCAGCCGGCAGGCCCGGCCTCAGGAGGTGGACCCGTCGCCGCTGGAGGTCATCCCCGCGGAGGACGAGATCGACAAGGCGTTGTGGCTGATGACACTGTCGGACGCGCTGGACGACCTGACCCCTGCTCACCGGGAGGTCCTGGTCGAGACGTACTTCAAGGGACGTACCGTCAATGAGGCGGCCCAGACGCTGGGCATACCCAGCGGCACCGTGCGCTCCCGGGTGTTCTATGCCTTGCGTTCGATGAAGCTGGCGCTGGAAGAGCGTGGGGTGACGGCATGAGTACATACGGGGGATACGGAACGGGTACTCCTGGACCTATGCAAAGTTCGCAGGGTCAGGGTGATGTGCACGAGACCGTGGGTGCGTACGCCCTCGGCATCCTTGACGACGCCGAGGCGACCGCCTTCGAGGCGCACCTCGCGACCTGCGACTGGTGCGCGCAGCAACTGGACGAGCTCGCCGGCATGGAGCCGATGCTGGCCGCCCTCGCGGATCTGCCGGGTTCCCAGGGAACCCCGGCCATCGGCGAATCGCTGTCCGCCAAGCCGAGCCCGCGCCTGGTCAACCGGCTGGTCGACGAGGTCGCCGAGCGCCGTGCCCAGAAGCGGCGGCGCGGTATGTACATGGTCGCGGCGGCAGCCGCCTTGATCATCGGCGGCCCGGTCACCGCGATCGGGGTCACCGGCGACGGCGACAGCAACAACAACGTGACGGCGGCCCCGCACTCCACGAGCCCCGCCGAGGACGCCTTCTTCAACGACATGAAGGACAAGGTCTCCGCCACCGACCCGACCACCAAGGTCAGCGCCACGGTCGGCATGCAGTCCAAGGGCTGGGGCACCCACGCGGTGCTGGAGCTCAAGAACCTCAAGGGCCCGGAGAAGTGCTCCCTCGTCGCCGTCGGCAAGAACGGCGACCGCGAGACGGTGAGTTCCTGGTCCGTGCCCAAGTGGGGTTACGGCATCGAGAACAGCACCAACGAGAAGGCGAAGAACCCGCTGTACGTCCATGGCGGCGCGGCCATGTCACCGAACGAGATCGACCATTTCGAGGTCGTCACGTTCGAGGGCACGCGTCTCGTCCAGGTCGACGCGTGACAGAACTCAGCGAACCACGAGCGCACACGTAGCCTCCGGGGTCCCCCTTCGCGTACGGTTGACGGCTGCCATGCACGTCAGAAGGGGGCCCGGTGGCCGCTCAGGTTCAGCAGGAAGCCGCGCTGCGCTCGGTCGAGTCGTCCGCCCGCGATTCCGTACGGGATCGAGAGATCGGCGTCGAGCAGGAACACCTGGACCGGGTCTACCGGCGCCTCGAGGAGAAGATCCACGAGGCGGAGTTCCTGATGAACGACGCGGCCAAGCGCGGTCAGGTGGGCACGCCGGGCGCGCTGGCCGAGCGTGACGCGCAGGTGTTCCGGGCGGGGATCCACCTGAACCGCCTGAACAACGAGTTCGAGGACTTCCTCTTCGGGCGGATCGACCTGCTGGCCGGCAAGGACGGCAAGAAGGGTCCGGACGGCGCGTACACGGCGGTCGAGCCCGCCGAGGGCGCCATACGGTCCGACAACACCGCCGACGTCGCGGAAACGCTGCACATCGGGCGGATCGGCGTTCTCGACGCGGACTACTCCCCGCTGGTCATTGACTGGCGGGCACCCGCCGCCGCCCCCTTCTACCGCTCGACACCGGTCGATCCGGGCCGGGTCGTACGCCGCCGGGTCATCCGCTCCAAGGGCCGTCGCGTACTCGGTGTCGAGGACGACCTGATGCGGCCCGAGCTGACCGCCTCCCTCGACGGGCACGAGCTGCCCGTCGTCGGCGACGGCGCGCTGATGGCCGCGCTCGGCCAGGCCCGCAGCCACACCATGCGGGACATCGTCGCCTCCATCCAGGCCGAGCAGGACCAGGTCATCCGGGCGCCCGCCGCGTCGGTGACGTACGTGGAGGGCGGTCCCGGCACCGGCAAGACGGCCGTCGCGCTGCACCGGGCCGCGTATCTGCTGTACCAGGACCGGCGGCGGTACGCGGGCGGCATCCTGATCGTCTCGCCGACCCCGCTGCTCGTCGCGTACACCGAGGGCGTTCTGCCGTCCCTCGGCGAGGAGGGGCAGGTCGCCATCCGCGCGGTCGGTTCCCTCGTCGACGGCGCGGAGGCCACGCTGTACGACTCCCCGGCGGTGGCCCGCGCCAAGGGCTCGTACCGGATGCTGAAGGTGCTGCGGAAGGCGGCGCGGGGGGCACTGGAGGCGGCGGATGAGGGGGGCAGTGCCGGGCGCGCGGGCGGTCGGCGCGGCGACGCGTCCTCGCGCTCCGCGCGGAACGGCAACGGTGACAGCGGCGCAGCATCGCGGGCACGCGGCCACGGGCGAGCGGAGCAGCTTGCCTTCGGCGACGACTCCGGCGATCGCGACTCCGGCGATGGCGATCTCGGCGATCGCGACTTCGGCGACGACGGGCCGCAAGCCCCCGCCGTCTCCACGACCCGCCTCCGCGTCGTCGCCTTCGGGCGCCGCCTCGAGCTGGAGGCCGACGAGCTCGACCGCATCCGGCGTACCGCCCTGTCCGGCACCGCGCCCGTGAACCTGCTGCGGCCCCGCGCCCGCAAGCTGCTGCTCGACGCCCTGTGGGAGCGCTCCGGCGCCGGATCCCGGCACACCGACCCGGAGCTGGCCGCCGAACTGCGGTCGTCGTTCGACGAGGACATCAGCTCCGAGGACGACTTCATCGCGTTCCTGGACGCCTGGTGGCCCGAGCTGACCCCGCGTGCCGTACTGGCCGCGATGGCCGACGAGAGGCGGCTCGGGCGCTGGGCCCGGCGGATCCTCAACCCCGGCGAGGTGCGCCGCGTCGCCCGCTCCCTGGGGCGTGACGGCCTCTCCGTGCACGACGTGGCGATGCTCGACGAACTCCAGGCGATCCTCGGCACCCCGGCCCGCCCCCGCAGGAAGCGCGAGGCGGACCCGCTGGACCAGCTCACCGGCCTGGAGGAGCTGATGCCGGTCCGCGAGGAGTCACAGCGCGAGCGCGCCGAACGGCTGGCTCAGGAACGTACCGAGTACGCGCACGTCATCGTCGACGAGGCACAGGACCTCACCCCCATGCAGTGGCGCATGATCGGCCGCCGTGGCCGGCATGCCACCTGGACGGTCGTCGGCGACCCCGCCCAGTCCTCGTGGTCGGACCCGGACGAGGCCGCCGAAGCCCGCGACGAGGCGCTCGGCACCCGCCCACGCCGCCGCTTCGAGCTCACGGTCAACTACCGCAACCCCGCCGAGATCGCCGAACTGGCCGCCCGCGTACTGGCGTTGGCCATGCCCGGCTCGACGTCCCCGTCGGCGGTTCGCTCGACGGGCGTGGAGCCCCGCTTCAGTGTCGTACGGGACGGGCTCGCGCGGACCGTCCGCGAGGAGGCCGCGCGGCTGCTCGACCGGGTCGACGGCACGGTCGGCGTCGTCGTCGCCATGAACCGGCGCGCGGAGGCCGCCCGGTGGCTCGCCGGGCTCGGCGACCGCGTCGTGGCCCTCGGGAGCCTGGAGGCCAAGGGCCTCGAGTACGACGCGACCGTCGTCGTCTCGCCCGCGGAGATCGCCGACGAGTCGCCGGCCGGACTGCGCGTGCTGTACGTCGCCCTGACCCGGGCCACCCAGCAGCTCACCGTCGTCTCCCAGGACCGCGACGAGCCCGACGCGAACGGAGTACCCGACCTCTTGCGCGACTGACGCCGTGGCGATGCGGGTCCGACCCCGTGGCCCTTCCTGCGCCCCGGGCGATGAACTCTCGGCCCGGAAATCAACTCGCGGGACGGGAATTGCCTTGAGGGGATCCTTTGTTACCTTGGATGAGGCACCGACCCGATCCAAGCCCCCGGGCCCAACCTTCGTCGCTTCGAGCGACCACTTGCCGCGAGGCGAGCATGGCGGGTCGGTGCCATTGTTTGTCCGAGAGGGGTCCACGTCACCTGGTGACGTGGACCCCTTCTCTCTGTCCCAAGTGCGCCGGAATCTCCCTGGCACCCCGTGCCACCTGCGCGAACAAAACGTTCGCAACCCAGGGTGGCTACCGTGTACTCCGCGGTAGGTGCGACGATCGGACGGCATACACGCGACACAGCGAACACGGTGAAAGCAGAGGAAGTCGGCCATGGCAACGGCGCCCAGCGTCTCCTACTCGATGACGGTCCGGCTCGAGGTGCCCGCGAGCGGAACCGCCGTCTCGCACCTCACCTCGGCCGTAGAGTCCTCCGGAGGCTCGGTGACCGGCCTCGACGTCACGGCGTCCGGCCACGAGAAGCTCCGTATCGACGTCACCATCGCGGCCACGTCGACCTCGCACGCCGACGAGATCGTCGAGAAGCTGCGCGGCATCGAGGGCATCACGCTCGGCAAGGTCTCCGACCGTACGTTCCTGATGCACCTCGGCGGCAAGATCGAGATGCAGTCCAAGCACCCGATCCGCAACCGTGACGACCTCTCGATGATCTACACGCCGGGTGTGGCCCGCGTCTGCATGGCGATCGCCGAGAACCCCGAGGACGCCCGCCGCCTGACCATCAAGCGCAACTCAGTCGCGGTCGTGACGGACGGATCCGCGGTGCTCGGCCTCGGGAACATCGGGCCCAAGGCGGCCCTGCCCGTCATGGAGGGCAAGGCGGCCCTCTTCAAGCGCTTCGCCGGCATCGACGCCTGGCCGCTGTGCCTGGACACCCAGGACACGGACGCGATCGTCGAGATCGTCAAGGCCATCGCACCGGGCTTCGCGGGCATCAACCTCGAGGACATCTCCGCTCCGCGCTGCTTCGAGATCGAGGCCCGCCTGCGCGAGGCCCTCGACATCCCCGTCTTCCACGACGACCAGCACGGCACCGCCATCGTCGTACTCGCCGCCCTGACGAACGCGCTGCGCGTCGCCGGCAAGGCGATCGGCGACATCCGCGTCGTCATGTCCGGCGCGGGCGCGGCCGGTACGGCCATCCTCAAGCTGCTGATCGCGGCGGGCGTCAAGCACGCCGTCGTCGCCGACATCCACGGAGTCGTACACGCAGGCCGTGAGGACCTGAGGCAGGCCGCGCCCGATTCGCCGCTGCGATGGATCGCCGACAACACCAACCCCGAGGGCGTCACGGGCACGTTGAAGGAAGCCGTGCGCGGATCCGACGTGTTCATCGGCGTCTCGGCGCCCAATGTGCTGGACGGCGACGACGTGGCGGCGATGGCCGAGAATGCGATCGTGTTCGCGCTCGCGAACCCTGATCCCGAGGTCGACCCGGCGATCGCCCGCCAGACGGCGGCCGTCGTGGCCACGGGCCGCTCCGACTTCCCGAACCAGATCAACAACGTGCTGGTCTTCCCCGGCGTCTTCCGCGGCCTCCTGGACGCCCAGTCCCGCACGGTCAACACGGAGATGATGCTGGCCGCCGCGACCGCCCTCGCGGACGTGGTGACCGAGGACGAGCTGAACGCGAACTACATCATCCCGAGCGTCTTCAACGACAAGGTCGCGGGCGCGGTCGCGGGAGCGGTGCGCAACGCGGCGAAGGCGGCGGGCGTGGCGGCCACGGGCAGCGCGCCGGCCTGACGCCGCCCCGGCCGGCACGGCTCGACAGGCCGCGTCGTACGCTGTGATGGTCGCCACGGCGGACCGGATACGGCGCGTCGTGGGACATGGTGTCCCTGGCCGCCCCTAGGGTGGCGGCCAGGCTCAGGCCTTGCAGGCCCTGCGATCTGCCGCCGGGAGCGGACGGAGCGTCACCGTTTCGAGGCTGTGGCGCTTTTCGTGTGACTCCCAGGGGTGCCGGATTGGCTTTCCCGCCGCAGGTGGGGGCAGGATGCGTCTCTGGGCGCGAGGGTCTGGCTATGGACCCGGGTCCGGGGACCGACCGAGGACCCTGGCAGCATCGGCTCCGCTGGTGCTCATCATGCGGCTCCGCCGCGTGGCACGCCTCAACGGCAAGAAGAACACGGGAGTAACAACATGAACCGCAGTGAGCTGGTGGCCGCGCTGGCCGACCGCGCCGAGGTGACCCGCAAGGACGCCGACGCCGTTCTGGCCGCGTTCGCCGAGACCGTCGGCGAGATCGTCGCCAAGGGCGACGAGAAGGTCACCATCCCCGGCTTCCTGACCTTCGAGCGCACCCACCGTGCCGCTCGCACCGCGCGCAACCCGCAGACCGGCGACCCGATCCAGATCCCCGCCGGCTACAGCGTGAAGGTCTCCGCGGGCTCCAAGCTCAAGGAAGCCGCGAAGGGCCAGTAGGACCAGTCAGAGTCGCGGATACGACACAAACAAGTGGGGCGGCCACCCGGACCGGGTGGCCGCCCCACTGTCGTACGTACGGGACTTCGGGAACTGCTAGCCCAGCGCCTTGCCCGGCAGTTCCACCTTCGCGCCCAGATTCCCGAGCTTCTCCATGAAGTTCTCGTAGCCGCGGTTGATCAGGTCGATGCCGTGGACCCGGGACGTGCCCTGGGCCGCCAGTGCGGCGATGAGGTACGAGAAGCCGCCGCGGAGGTCGGGGATGACCAGGTCGGCGCCCTGGAGCTTGGTCGGGCCCGAGACGACCGCGGAGTGCAGGAAGTTGCGCTGACCGAAGCGGCAGTTGGAGCCGCCGAGGCACTCGCGGTAGAGCTGGATGTGCGCGCCCATCTGGTTCAGGGCGGAGGTGAAGCCGAGCCGGGACTCGTACACCGTCTCGTGGACGATCGACAGGCCCGTCGCCTGCGTCAGGGCGACGACGAGCGGCTGCTGCCAGTCGGTCTGGAAGCCGGGGGCCACGTCCGTCTCCAGCGCGATGGACTTCAGCTGGCCGCCGGGGTGCCAGAAGCGGATGCCCTCGTCGTCGATCTCAAAGGCGCCGCCCACCTTCCGGTAGGTGTTCAGGAACGACATCATCGAGCGCTGCTGGGCGCCGCGGACGTAGATGTTGCCTTCGGTCGCGAGCGCCGCGGAAGCCCAGGAGGCGGCCTCCAGGCGGTCCGGGAGGGCCGCGTGGGTGTAGCCGCCGAGCTTGTCCACGCCCGTGACGCGGATGGTGCGGTCGGTGTCCATCGCGATGATCGCGCCCATTTTCTGCAGGACGCAGATCAGGTCCTCGATCTCCGGCTCCACGGCCGCGTTCGAGAGCTCCGTCACACCCTCCGCGAGGACCGCCGTCAGCAGCACCTGCTCGGTCGCGCCCACGGACGGGTACGGCAGCGTGATCTTCGTGCCGCGCAGCCGCTGCGGGGCCTCCAAGTACTGGCCGTCCACCCGCTTCTCGATCGTCGCGCCGAACTGCCGCAGCACCTCGAAGTGGAAGTCGATCGGCCGGCCGCCGATGTCACAGCCGCCCAGGCCCGGGATGAACGCGTGGCCGAGCCGGTGCAGCAGCGGTCCGCAGAACAGGATCGGGATGCGCGAGGAGCCCGCGTGCGCGTCGATGTCCGCGACGTTCGCGCTCTCCACGTGCGAGGGGTCCAGGACCAGCTCGCCCGGCTCCTCTCCCGGCCGGACCGTCACCCCGTGCAGCTGCAGCAGCCCGCGTACGACACGTACGTCACGGATGTCGGGCACATTGCGCAGCCGGCTCGGAGCGCTGCCGAGCAGGGCGGCGACCATCGCCTTCGGTACGAGGTTCTTCGCACCACGGACACGGATCTCACCCTCCAGCGGGGTTCCGCCGTGGACAAGCAGGACGTCGTCTGAACCGTTGACGGTCATGTATCTCGCGTTCCGATGAAGTTGGACAGGGGGCAGGTTCACGGGGCAGGTTCGCTGGGGCGGCCGGTGAACCGGAGAAGCAAGCGTAATGGCCGCCTACCCCGGTATCGGTAGCCCAAGTACGGCTCAGCTCCGTCATAGCTTTGCCACAACACGAACGGTTCTCCGGCGGGTACGCGGGGTCACTGGCGCGGCCGTGCGCTCCGCCTGCTCCTTTACGCCCTGAGCTGCATTCACCGCTCCCTTGGCAATGCCTCCCCTCCCAGGGGGAAGATGCGAGATCATGTCAGGCATGACCGAGGTGTCCTCGCTCACAGGGCGGCTGCTCGTGGCCACTCCCGCCCTGGCGGACCCGAACTTCGACCGCGCTGTGGTGCTGCTCCTCGACCACGACGAGGAGGGTTCCCTGGGTGTCGTCCTCAACCGCCCCACCCCGGTGGACGTCGGCGACATCCTCGAGGGCTGGGCGGACCTCGCCGGAGAGCCCGGCGTCGTGTTCCAGGGCGGTCCGGTCTCGCTCGACTCGGCGCTCGGTGTCGCGGTCATCCCCGGCGGCTCCCTGGGGGAGCGCGCGCCGCTCGGCTGGCGCCGGGTGCACGGCGCGATCGGGCTCGTGGACCTGGAGGCCCCGCCGGAACTGCTCGCCTCGGCCGTCGGCAGCCTGCGGATCTTCGCCGGGTACGCCGGCTGGGGCCCGGGCCAGCTGGAGGACGAACTGACCGAGGGCGCCTGGTACGTCGTCGAGTCCGAGCCCGGCGACGTCTCCTCCCCGGTTCCGGAACGGCTGTGGCGCGAGGTGCTCCGCCGGCAGCGCAACGAGCTGGCGATGGTGGCCACGTACCCGGATGACCCTTCGCTCAACTGATGCCTGTGAGCTTCAGTACCCTTGCAGTCATGAGCACTCTTGAGCCTGAGACCCAGCCTCAGCGCGGGACTGGTACGGGGACCCTGGTCGAGCCGGCGCCGCAGACCTCGCACGGTGACGGTGACCACGAGCGCTTCGCCCATTACGTCCAGAAGGACAAGATCATGGCGAGCGCGCTGGACGGCACGCCTGTTGTCGCGCTCTGCGGCAAGGTGTGGGTCCCGGGCCGCGATCCGAAGAAGTATCCCGTGTGTCCCATGTGCAAGGAGATCTACGAGTCCATGGGCTCCGGCGGAGACCAGGGCAAGGGCGGCGACAAGTAACGCCGCTTTCCCTTAGGCAGGCGTGTACGTCGTGTAGTGCGGCATGCCCAACGAGGCCGCGGCACCCCGATGCGGGGTGCCGCGGCCTCGTCGTATGTCCAGGGCCGTTGCACAGGGCGCTTTCGGCGGTCACAGAGTGGTAGAGACCTTTGGGAGGGCCTTGTTCGTGTGCTCGTGAACTCCTAGCCTCCGTGGTGTTGTGCAGAGCGAAACAGCCATTGCGCATGTTGCAACGCACCCTCGGAGGAAGCCCGATGAAGTTCCCCGTCAGATTCCCTGCCCGCCTCTCGGCCCGGCACTCTGCCCGAACTGCCGCCCCGGTGGCCGTACTTGTCGTCGCGGCCCTCACCGCGACCGCGTGTGCCCCTGAGTCCTCCGACAGTTCCGGCGGCAAGGACGAGAAGAGCGGGACGCTGCGCGTGTGGCTCTTCCAGGAGGTCAACACCGGGCCGAAGCAGAAGGTCGTCGACGCCACCGTGGACGCCTTCGAGAAGGCCCACGAGGGCACGAAGGTCGACGTCGAGTACATACCGGTCGAGACCCGCGCCCAGCGGATCAAGGCCGCCTTCAACGATCCCAAGAGCGCGCCGGACCTCATGGAGTACGGCAACACCGACACCGCCGGATACGTCAAGGACGGTGGACTCGCCGACATCACCGAGGAGTTCGGGGACTGGAGCGAGGCCAAGGACACCGACCCGACGGCCAAGCAGTCCGTGACCGTCGACGGGAAGATCTACGGCGCCCCGTTCTTCGTCGGCGTCCGCGCCCTGTACTACCGCACCGACATCTTCAAGGAACTGGGCCTCCAAGTTCCCAGGACGCAGAGCGAGTTGATCGCCGCCGCCAAGGAGATCCGGCAGACGAGGCCCGAGCTGTACGGGCTCGTGGTCGGCGGCGCGTCCACGTACGCCGCGATGCCGTTCATCTGGTCCAACGGCGGTGAGATCGCCGAGGACAAGGGCGGTTCGTACGCCGCGACGATGGACAGCAAGGGCGCCCAGAAGGGCATCGAGGCGTACACCTCGCTCTTCGGTGACGACAACTGCCCGGCCGCCAAGTGCGCGGGCATGAGCGGCAACGACACGGTCACAGCCTTCGCCTCGGGCAAGGCGGGCATGGCGATCGCCGGTGACTTCAACCACCAGGCGGTCGAGGCCGGGAAGGTCAAGGGCAAGTACGCCGTCGTACCGCTGCCGGGTCTGAAGACGGGCGAGGTCGCGCCGGCCTTCGCGGGCGGCAACAACATCGGCGTACTGAAGAGCACTTCGCACCGCACGCTCGCCGTCGACCTCATGCAGCAGCTCGCCTCGAAGAAGACGCAGGGCGAACTCTTCGACGCCATGGGCTTCCTGCCGACGTACTCGGACGTGCGCGCGGACGTCGCGAAGAAGGAGCCGTTCGTCGAGCCCTTCGTGAAGACGCTCGGCGCCGGCACCAAGTTCGTACCCGCCTCGCCGGCCTGGGCGCAGATCGACGCCTCGCTCGTCCTGCCGACGATGTTCCAGGAGGTCATCAGCGGCAAGAAGGACGTGGCGGCGGCTTCTGAGGACGCGACGAAGAAGATGAACGACGCGTTCAGCTCCGCGGGGTGAAGCGCATGACGAAAGACCCGCTCCCGGGCCCTCCGCCGCCGGGCCACGGCTCAGCGGCGGGGAGTGCGGCGCGCGGTGGCGTGGGGATGGCCCGCAAGTCTCCGGTCGGCGGGGCTTCGGTCCCGGCCCGGCGGGTGGCGGGCAGCCCGGCGCGCGGTGGTGGCCGGCCGGGGCGCACGTGGCGGCGCGGGAGCGGTGGCTGGACGCCGTGGCTCTATCTCGCGCCCGCCCTCGTCGTTCTCGGCGGGCTGATGGTCTACCCCGTCTACCAGCTCGGGCTGATCTCGTTCCTCGAGTACACGCAGGCCCAGGTCAGCGGTGGGGAACCGACGACCTTCCAGGGGTTCGGGAACTACGCGACGCTCTTCGCGGACGATCAGTTCTGGCAAGTGCTGCTCGCGACCATGGTGTTCGCGGCGGGCTGCGTCGTGTCGACGCTCGCCGTCGGCTGCGCGCTCGCCGTGCTGCTGACGCGCGTACGGGCCGTGCCGCGGCTCGCCCTGATGCTGGCCGCGCTCGGCGCCTGGGCCACGCCCGCGGTCACCGGCTCGACCGTGTGGCTGCTCCTGTTCGACCCCGACTTCGGGCCGGTCAACCGCATGCTGGGTCTCGGCGACCACTCGTGGACGTACGACCGCTACAGCGCCTTCGGCCTCGTACTCCTCGAAGTCGTCTGGTGCTCCTTCCCGTTCGTGATGGTCACGGTGTACGCGGGCATCCGCGCCGTCCCGGAAGAGGTGCTGGAGGCGGCCGCCCTGGACGGCGCCTCGCAGTGGCGCATCTGGCGCTCGGTGCTCGCGCCGATGCTCCGGCCGATCCTCGTGGTCGTCACCATCCAGTCGGTCATCTGGGACTTCAAGGTCTTCACCCAGATCTACGTCATGACGAACGGCGGAGGCATCGCCGGACAGAACCTCGTGCTGAACGTGTACGCGTATCAGAAGGCGTTCGCCTCCTCGCAGTACAGCCTCGGCTCGGCGATCGGAGTGGTGATGCTGCTGATTCTGCTGGCGGTCACACTCGTCTATCTGCGGCTGCTGCGCAGGCAGGGGGAGGAACTGTGAGTTCCTTGAGTTCGTCGCGTTTTCCCG
Organism: Streptomyces ureilyticus; assembly: GCF_011045025.1. GTDB lineage: Bacteria > Actinomycetota > Actinomycetes > Streptomycetales > Streptomycetaceae > Streptomyces > Streptomyces ureilyticus. The sequence goes on along the minus strand of NZ_JAAKZX010000066.1, from coordinate 28,866 downwards.
TACGGTTCCGGGTGCGCCGGCCCTGGCGGCTGGCCGCGGAGGCGTCGGCTCTGCTGATCGCCGCCGTGGTCGCGTTCCCTCTCTACTGGATGGTGCTGAGCGCCTTCAAACCGGCCGGCGAGATCGAGTCGACCGAGCCCCGTCCCTGGACGCTCACCCCGTCCCTGGATTCCTTCCGACGCGTCTTCGGGCAGCAGGAATTCGGCCGTTACTTCCTCAACAGCCTTACCGTCGCGGTCGCCGTGGTCGTCGTCTCCGCACTCATCGCGTTCCTCGCGGCGACCGCGGTGACACGATTCCGATTCCGCTTCCGCACGACCTTGCTGATCATGTTCCTCATCGCGCAGATGGTGCCCATCGAGGCGCTGACGATCCCCCTCTTCTTTCTGATGCGGGACTTCGGTCAGCTGAACACGCTGGGTTCGCTGGTCCTGCCGCACATCGCGTTCTCCCTGCCGTTCGCCATCTGGATGCTGCGGGGCTTTGTGAAGGCGGTCCCGGAGGCCCTGGAGGAGGCCGCGTACATCGACGGAGCGAGCCGGGCGCGATTCCTGTGGCAGATCCTTTTCCCTCTGGTCTTTCCCGGGCTCGTCGCCACCAGTGTGTTCTCGTTCATCTCGACCTGGAACGACTTCCTGTTCGCCAAGTCCTTCATCATCAGCGACACTTCGCAGTCGACTCTGCCGATGGCTCTCCTCGTCTTCTACAAGCCGGAAGAGCCGGACTGGGGCGGCGTCATGGCGGCGTCCACGGTGATGACGATTCCGGTGCTGGTCTTCTTCGTACTCGTACAGCGACGGCTGGTCTCCGGACTGGGCGGCGCGGTAAAGGACTGACGTGAGTGAACTGATCCCCGCGCCCCACAGCCTCGTTGCCGGTTCGGGCGGCGAGGTGCGGCTGACGGCGCACTCCCAGCTCTACGCCGGCACCGCGACGGAGGGCGTCGGCCACTGGCTGCGCACCGTCCTCCGGGAGGCCACCGGCCTGCCCCTGCACGAAGGGCGGGAACTCGACGACAGCTACGGCGACGGCATCGGGCTCCAACTCGACTCCGAACTCGGCCCCGAGGAGTACCGCCTCGTCAGCGACGAATCCGGCGTCCTCATCGAGGGCGGCAGCGCGGCCGGTGTGTTCTGGGGCGCCCAGTCACTGCGGCAACTCCTCGGCCCCGAGGCGTACCGCAGGGCACCGCTCAGGCGCGACCGCGCCTGGGCCGTGCCGTACGTCACGATCGAGGACGCGCCCCGCTTCCGCTGGCGCGGTCTCATGCTCGACGTCTCACGCCACTTCATGCCCAAGGACGGCGTGCTGCGCTATCTCGACCTGATGGCCGCGCACAAGCTGAACGTCTTCCACTTCCACCTCACCGACGACCAGGGCTGGCGCATCGAGATCAAGCGTCACCCGAAGCTCACGGAGGTCGGTTCCTGGCGGGCGCGTACGAAATTCGGCCATCGTGCCTCGCCCTTCTGGGAGGAGAAGCCGCACGGCGGCTACTACACCCAGGACGACATCCGCGAGATCGTCGCGTACGCCGCCGAGCGGCATATCTCCGTCGTCCCCGAGATCGACATCCCTGGCCACTCGCAGGCCGCCATCGCCGCGTATCCGGAACTCGGCAACACCGACGTCATCGACACGACCTCCCTCTCCGTCTGGGACAACTGGGGCATCTCCCTCAACGTACTCGCCCCCACTGACAACACCCTCCGGTTCTACGAGGAGGTCTTCGAGGAGGTCCTGGAGCTGTTCCCCTCGGAGTTCATCCACGTCGGCGGCGACGAGTGCGCCAAGGAGCAGTGGAGGCAGTCGCCGACGGTGCAGGCGCGAATCAGGGACTTGGGGCTCGCGGACGAGGACGCGTTGCAGTCGTGGTTCATCCGGCACTTCGACAACTGGCTGACCGCGCGCGGGCGTCGGCTGATCGGCTGGGACGAGATCCTCGAAGGCGGGAGTCGAGCCGAAGTGCGCGCCCCTGTCGAAAGCGACGAGGAGGAGGGAGCGAAGCGACCGCTCGACGAGGTGGGGGCACCCCCGGCCGGAGGCTGGGGGAGTCGACAGGGGATCAGAGCGCCCGGAGGCGAGACGACAAAATTGGGCCTTGCGCCTGGGGCTGCCGTTTCGTCATGGCGCGGCTACCAAGGCGGCATTACGGCCGCCCAGGCGGGCCACGACGTCGTCATGTGCCCGGAGCAGCAGGTGTACTTGGACCACCGTCAGGACGGCGGCGCCGACGAACCGGTGCCCATCGGCTACGTACGCACCCTGGAGGACGTCTACGGCTTCGAGCCCGTACCCCCGCAGTTGACCCCTGATCAGGCACGGCATGTCCTCGGTACGCAGGCCAATGTGTGGACCGAGGTGATGGAGGACCACGCGCGCGTGGACTATCAGACGTTCCCTCGGCTCGCGGCCTTCGCCGAGGTCGCGTGGAGTGCGCTGCCCGCCCCAGCGGAACGCGACTTCGCGGGGTTCGAGCAGCGGATGACCGCCCACTACAGGCGACTTGACGCCCTGGGAGTGGCCTATCGCCCGCCTACGGGCCCTCTGCCCTGGCAGCGGCGACCGGGGGTGCTCGGACGCCCGATCGAGGGGGCGCCCCCAAACGTGTGAGCCGACTCCCAAGGGGCTGCCGCGAACCGGCCGCCCTGGAACGGTGGCACCGGGCGAAAGACGCACAAGGGTCTGTGAAGAGTGCGAATTAGCCCTGACCGGTGATGTCGTGCGAAATCGGACCAACCCGCCAGTTGCGGGTGCGAAAGCCTCCTAGCGGACCCCCGCACCGTGCAGTGAGGAAGATGTGCCAGAGTTGCCACGTCCGCCCTGTCAGCACGTACCGTACGGCAACACAAGGTGGGACCAGGTGGGACAGCGGGAAGGGGCAGCCGGTTTGACCACGCACGCACCGCAGGCGGCGCAGACCGTGACGCTGCCCGCGTCTCTGGACGAGGCCGTGGCGGCGCTCGCCGCCATGCCGGCGGCCGTTCCGGTGGCCGGCGGCACCGACCTCATGACCTCCGTCAACTCCGGGCATATGCGGCCCGCCGCGCTCGTCGGCCTCGGCCGGATCAGCGAGATCCGCGGCTGGCAGTACCAGGACGGCCACGCGCTGCTCGGCGCGGGCCTCACCCACGCCCGCATGGGCCGCCCCGACTTCGCGGCCCTCATCCCCGCCCTCGCGGCCGCCGCGAGAGCCGCCGGCCCCCCGCAGATCCGTAACGCGGGCACCCTGGGCGGCAACATCGCCTCGGCCGCCCCTACGGGAGACGCGCTTCCGGTACTGGCCGCCCTGGAGGCCACGTTGATCATCGCGGGCCAGGGCGGCGCCCGCCGTGAGATCCCCGTCTCGCATCTGCTCGCCGGCGTGGAGATGCTGCGCGCCGGTGAACTCATCGGGTACGTGCGCGTGCCGTTGCTGCACGCCCCGCAGGTCTTCCTGAAGGCGACCGGACGGACCGGCCCCGGACGCGCCCTGGCGTCCGTGGCGCTCGTCCTCGACCCCGCCCGGCGTGGAGTGCGGTGCGCCGTCGGCGCCATAGCGCCGATGCCGCTGCGGCCTCTGGAGGCCGAGCAGTGGGTCGCCTCGCTGATCGACTGGGACAACAACCGCGCGATCGTGCCGGAAGCGCGGGACGCCTTCGGGGAGTACGTCGCGGCGGCCTGCATCCCCGACCCGGTCCCCGCGGAGGACGGCTCCGTGGAGCAACTGCCGCCCGCTGTACTGCACCTGCGGCGCACCGTCGCCGCGCTGGCCCGACGAGCACTGGGGAGGGCACTTTCGTGACCGACGACCAGCACGGAGAGAGCACGCCCCGGCCGGGCAGCCGCTGGGATCCGCTGCCTCAGGGCGACTACGACGACGGCGCCACCGCCTTCGTCCAGCTCCCCGAAGGGGCCATCGACGCGCTCCGGTCGGACTCCCCGCTCGCCGCACCCGGCCACGGCTACGTACCGCCGCACATCGAGTCCGAGGAGGGGCAGCCGCAGGAGGTGCGGTGGCCGGACCCGAACGCGCAGCGCGACGAGCAGCCGCAGCAGCCCGCTCACGACGGCTTCTCGTACCACCCGGGGGCCACCGGCCAGTGGACCTTCGAGGAGCCCGCAGCGCCCGCACAGGACAGCCCGGACGCTCCCGGACACGACGTGACCGGACAGTGGTCCATCCCCGTCGCCGACGGTGATCTGCCCGACGAGTCCGGCGAGTACTCCACCTCGGCCCTGGTCGAGCAGTGGGGCGGGGGCCCTCCGGCAACGTTGCCCGGCGGTGCGGCGGCGCCCTGGGCGCAGGAGTCCTGGGCGCAGCCCGAGCAGCGCCTGTCTGAGCAGCAGCAGGCCGCCGAGCACCTCTTCGCATCGGACGAGGACGCCCGCCACGCCGAGAGTTCCGCGGCTTCCCGCGCCGACGAGGCCGCCGAGATCATCGACGTCTCCGGACAGCACGCCGACGAAATCGCCGTCTCCGTAGAGGGCCGTTCGCAGGAGAGGGCCTCCGCGGAGAGCGTCTCCGTAGAGCGCGAAGAGCCGGTGGAGGAGTCGCCCGGGTACGGCACTCAGGGGCACGGCGGCACTCCAGAGCACGATTCTCCGGAGCACGGTTCTCAGGAGTACGCCGACGAACCGGGCGCTGAGGCCGAAGCCGTGCCCCAGGAGGCGCGCGAGGAGGCTCCGGAGTCCGCTGACGGCGCGGGCACCCCTGAGGACAGCGCCGAGGAGTCCGAGGACGGTGACTCCCCGAGTGCGCTTCCGCACGACGAGATGCACCCCCTGTCCTCGTACGTTCTGCGGGTGAACGGCGTCGACCGGCCCGTGACGTCCGCCTGGATCGGTGAATCGCTCCTCTACGTGCTGCGTGAGCGGCTCGGACTCGCCGGCGCCAAGGACGGCTGCTCGCAGGGCGAGTGCGGGGCCTGCAACGTGCAGGTCGACGGACGGCTCGTGGCGTCCTGCCTGGTGCCCGCCGTGACCACCGCGGGCAGCGAGGTGCGCACCGTCGAGGGCCTGGCCGCCGACGGGCAGCGCTCGGACGTACAGCGGGCCCTCGCCAAGTGCGGCGCCGTGCAGTGCGGTTTCTGCATCCCTGGGATGGCGATGACCGTGCACGACCTCCTGGAGGGCAACCCGGCGCCCAGCGAACTGGAGACCCGTAAGGCGCTGTGCGGCAACCTGTGCCGCTGCTCCGGCTACCGCGGCGTTCTCGACGCCGTGCGGGAAGTCGTCGCCGAACGCGAGTCGCACGCGTCCGCCGAAGCCGCCCAGGACGCCGAGGAGGCCCGTATCCCGCACCAGGCGGGCCCCGGCGGGGGTAGCGTCGACCCATCCGCGTACGAGGCGTCAGCGCCGCGTGTGCAGCCCTACGGTCAGGACGGAGGCCAGGCGTGAGCAACGAAACCGCCACCACGACCACCGTGGAGGCCGCTCCCGCTCAGGACCCCGCGCCGCAGCACGGCCTGGGCGCGTCCCTGCTGTCCGTGGAAGCCTGCGCCAAGACGGAGGGCACGTTCCCGTACGCGGCCGATTTGTGGGCCGAGGGCCTGCTGTGGGCCGCCGTGCTGCGCTCACCGCACCCGCACGCGCGCATCGTCTCCATCGACACCTCCCACGCGCTCCAGATGGTCGGCGTACGGGCCGTCGTCACACACGAGGACGTACCGGGCAGCGCGCTGTACGGCCGCGGCACGGTCGACCGCCCGGTGTTCGCCTCCGAGGTCGTACGCCACCACGGGGAGCCCATCGCGGCCGTCGCCGCCGACCACCCCGACACCGCGCGGATGGCCGCCGCCGCCGTCATCGTCGAGTACGAAGTACTCGACCCGGTGACCGACCCGGAGCAGGCCTTCGAAGCCGAACCCCTGCACCCCGACGGCAACCTGATCCGCCACATCCCGCTGCGGCACGGCGACTCCGAGGCCGCGGGCGAGATCGTCGTCGAGGGCCTGTACCGCATCGGCCGCCAGGACCCGGCCCCGATCGGCGCGGAGGCCGGCCTCGCCGTGCCCCGCCCCGACGGCGGCGTCGAGCTCTACCTGGCGTCCACGGACCCGCATGCCGACCGCGACACCGCCGCCTCCTGCTTCGGCCTGGAACCGGAGCGCGTGAAGGTCGTCGTCACCGGCGTGCCCGGCGCCACCGCCGACCGCGAGGACCAAGGCTTCCAGCTCCCCCTGGGACTGCTCGCCCTGAAGACCGGATGTCCGGTCAAACTCGCGGCGACGCGCGAAGAATCCTTCCTCGGACACGTCCACCGCCACCCCACCCTCCTGCGCTACCGCCACCACGCGGACGCCGAGGGCAGGCTGGTGAAGGTCGAGGCGCAGATCCTGCTCGACGCGGGCCCGTACGCGGACACGTCGTCCCAGGCGCTGGCCGCCGCGGTCTCCTTCGCCTGCGGCCCGTACATCGTCCCGAACGCCTTCATCGAGGGCTGGGCCGTACGCACCAACAACCCGCCCTCCGGTCATGTCCGCGGCGAGGGCGCCATGCAGGTCTGCGCCGCCTACGAGGCGCAGATGGACAAGCTGGCCAAGAAGCTGGGCATCGACCCGGCGGAGCTGCGCCTGCGCAATGTGATGTCTACAGGGGACGTGCTTCCCACCGGCCAGTCGGTGACCTGTCCTGCCCCCGTGGCCGAACTCCTCCAGGCCGTACGGGACTTCCCGCTGCCCGCCCTCCCCAAGGACACCCCCGAGGAGGACTGGCTGCTGCCGGGAGGCCCCGAGGGCGCGGGCGAACCGGGCGCGGTGCGGCGCGGTGTCGGCTACGGCCTCGGCATGGTCCACATGCTCGGCGCCGAGGGCGCGGACGAGGTCTCGACAGCCACCGTGAAGGTCCACGACGGCGTCGCCACGGTGCTCTGCGCGGCCGTGGAGACCGGCCAGGGCTTCACCATGCTGGCCAGGCAGATCGTCCAGGAGACGCTCGGCATCGAAGAGGTGCACGTCGCCTCCGTGGACACCGATCAGCCTCCGGCGGGTCCGGGCTGCCGGGGCCGCCACACCTGGGTGTCCGGCGGCGCGGTCGAACGGGCCGCCAAGATGGTCCGTACGCAGCTGCTGCAGCCCCTTGCGCACAAGTTCGGGATGTCCACGGAGCTGCTCCAGATCACCGACGGCAAGATCACCTCGTACGACGGCGTGCTGTCGACCACTGTCACGGAGGCACTGGAGGGCAAGGAACTGTGGGCCACCGCCCAGTGCCGCCCGCATCCCACCGAGCCACTGGACGAAGCCGGCCAGGGGGACGCCTTCGTGGGCATGGCCTTCTGCGCGATCCGCGCGGTTGTCGACGTCGACATCGAGTTGGGCTCGGTACGTGTCGTCGAACTGGCGCTCGCCCAGGACGTCGGGCGGATCCTGAATCCCGCTCAGCTCAGGGCCCGTATCGAAGCCGGCGTCACCCAGGGTGTGGGCGCCGCTCTCACCGAGAACCTGCGCACCGCACGCGGACTGGTCCGCCACCCCGACCTCACCGGCTACGCCCTGCCCACCGCCCTCGACACCCCCGACATCCGCATCGTCAAACTCCTCGAGGAACGCGACGTGGTCGCCCCCTTCGGAGCGAAGTCGGCCAGTGCGGTACCGGTGGTGACCACCCCGGCGGCCATCGCCTCCGCCGTCCGGGCGGCAACCGGGCGCCCGGTGAACCGGCTGCCGATCCGGCCTCAGGCGGCCGTGGTGACGACGGGGCAGTGACGGTCGGCGGCTGTTGATGGTCTGAGGCTGTTGACGGCCTGCGGCTGGTGTCGCGACTGGGCGCCGAAAGCCTTGTGGCGCTTGGGTTTTGGGGCGTTGTCAGTGGTGCGGCGTATGGTTTTCGATCAGTGGGGAGCGGCCGCCGGGACGGCGGCCGTGCCCTGCTGGGGACGCGCTATGCGATCACATGCACGGGGGAGCCATGAGGACGATTGACGCCGGTACGGAGGCGATCAAGCTGACCGACGCCGATTACGGAGGCCCGGGGTGCGGGCTGGAGGTGGCGGCCGAGGCGACTGCGCGGGGCGAGATGGCGGCGTACTGGCGCATGGCCGCGCTGGTCCATGCCCTCACCCGGATCGCCGACCCGTGCGCGGGTCTCCTGCTCGACCTGCCCGCCCGGCTGCTCGACGAGGAGTTCGGTGCGGGCGCGCTCATGCGCTTCGAGGACGTCGACTTCCCGGCCACGCTCACGCATGAGCCGACCCGCCATTTCCTCCGGGAGACGGGTCTTCCGGAGGACGGCGGCATGTTCCAGCTGGACATGGATGTGCCGCTGCAGACACTCGCCGAGCGCTACGCGGTCGAGCGGACGGAGGAGGGACAGGGACAAGTTCAGGTCCAGGAGAGCCAACTCCCGGACGGAGCCGACCGGTTGATCCGCCTCGGTTGTCTCGGTCGTCTCGACCGCCCGGGCCGTCTCGTCGTCGAGGACACCGACCTCCTCGTCGACGGCACCACCGGGGAGCTCCACGAGTGGTTCGCCTCGGACGCCGGGCTGCGACCGCTCAGCGCCGACATATCCACGCTTGCGTTCACGCTCTGGCTGCTGCACCGCGCGGAGATGCAGCGGAGGGCATGACGGTCCTGGAGGCCGTGACCGGATTCGAACCGGTGTAAACCGCTTTGCAGGCGGTCCCCTCAACCACTCGGGCACACGGCCGGGTTGGGAGCAATGCGCTTCTTCCGAACCGCCTGTCCCGAACTCGATGTTCTCGACCGTAGGCCGCTGGTGAGGGGAGGCTCAAGCGATCGACGGGGGCTGCAATGGGACTGCCATACCGCGTTCACACAACTCATCAAGGGGGCGAGGGTGTACGACCAAGGTCTTAGGCGATCACCGCCTGGCGACAGGGGCCAACAGGCGCCGTGCCCCTTACCCTGGCGACCATGACCACCCGGGAACCGAGCGACGCCGACGTCGCGGACACGGCGGCCGAACCAGCCGCACCGGCCGAACTCAACGCCACCGCCCCTGCCCGTGCTGACGCCGAGGACAGCGTGCTCGGCCGCCCCTACCGGGCGCTCAGCATCGGGATCGTGTCCGTCGTGCTGCTGATCGCCTTCGAGGCGACGGCGGTGGGGACCGCGATGCCGGTGGCGGCGCGGGAGCTCGACGGGGTCTCGTTGTACGCGTTCGCGTTCTCGGCGTACTTCACGACGAGCCTGTTCGGGATGGTGCTGGCCGGGCAGTGGTCGGACCGGCGCGGGCCGCTGGCGTCGCTGACCGCGGGGATCGGGGCGTTCGCGGTGGGGCTCGCGCTGTCGGGGACGGCGGGGGTGATGTGGCTGTTCATCCTCGGCCGGGCGGTGCAGGGGTTCGGCGGCGGGCTGGTGATCGTGGCGTTGTACGTGGTCGTGGGGCGGGCGTATCCGGAGCACCTGCGGCCGTCGATCATGGCGGCGTTCGCGGCGAGCTGGGTGATCCCGTCCGTGGTGGGGCCGCTGGCCGCCGGTTCGGTGACCGAACAGCTCGGCTGGCGCTGGGTGTTCATCGGCATACCGGTCCTGGTGGTGTTCCCGCTGGCGCTCGCCCTGCCGCAGATACGGCGACTGGCGTCCGGCCCGACGGAGGGTGCCGTCGCCGCGCCCTTCGACCGGCGCCGGATCCGGCTGGCGCTGGGGATCTCGCTGGGCGCGGGGCTGTTGCAGTACGCGGCGCAAGATCTGCGGTGGCTGTCGGCGGCCCCGGCCGTGGCGGGGACGGCGTTACTGGTGCCGGCGGTGCTGGGGCTGCTGCCGCGCGGGACGTACCGGGCGGCGCGTGGGCTGCCGTCCGTGGTGCTGTTGCGGGGGGTCGCGGCCGGCTCGTTCATCGCGGCGGAGTCCTTCGTGCCGCTGATGCTGGTCACGCAGCGGGGACTGTCGCCGACGCTCGCCGGGTTCTCGCTCGCGGCGGGCGGGGCGACCTGGGCGCTGGGCTCCTTTGTGCAGTCCCGGGCGCGGGTGGAGCCGTACCGGGAGCGGCTGATGGGTCTGGGGATGGTGCTGGTCGCCGCGGCGATCGCCGCCGCGCCGAGTGTGCTGATCGATGCGGTGCCGGTGTGGACGCTGGCCTTGACCTGGGCGTTCGGCTGCTTCGGGATGGGGCTGGTGATCTCTTCCACCAGCGTCCTCCTGCTCCACCTCTCCGCCCCGGAGAAGGCCGGCGCCAACTCCGCCGCGCTCCAGATATCCGACGGCCTGTCGAACGTTCTGCTGCTGTCAGCGGGCGGCGCGGCGTTCGCGGCCCTGGGCGGCGGCACGGTCACGCACGCCGCCACGTCGGCCTCCGGCGCCGGGGCACCACCGGCCGCGTTCGCCGCCGTGTTTCTGCCGATGGCGGGGGTGGCGTTGGCGGGGGCTTGGGTGACTACGCGGCTGCGGGAGCGTGATCGTAAACCGGTCGAAACCAGGTGATCGCGAACCCTACCCTCGCCTCATGAAAGAGCTGATTCTCCGCCTCGACCCCGCCCTGCGGCAGGCGCTCGACGACCTCGCCGACGCGCGAGGCCGCATGCCCGAAGAGATCGCAGAGGAGGCCGTACGCAATCATCTCCACGCGGAGGGCAGGCTCGTCCGCTCGCTCGCCGAGCGGATCGCCAAGGAGCACGCCGAGTTGCTGAGGAGGCTGGGGGAGTGACCCGCCATCTCACCGTCGCCGAGGTCGTCGATATCGCCGAGGTCGCCTTCGGCGGTCGTTCTCCCGAGGCCCGGGAGCCGGGGCTGCTGGCTTCGGCCGTGCACCGGCCGCGAGCCCGCATGTTCGGCACGGCTGCCTACCAGGACCTGTACGAACAGGCAGCCGCGCTCCTTCATGCCCTTGCCGCCAACCACCCCTTGGTGGACGGCAACAAGCGCACGGCCTGGCTGGCCGCGGCCACCTTCCTCGCCGCCAACGGCGTGGACCTCGCGACATGCGACCAGGAGGTGGCGTACGACCTGGTCATCGACGTGGCCTCCGGTGAAGAGAGCGACATCGGTGTGATCGCGGGCCGACTGCGCGCCCTGCGAACGGGACTGTGAGCTGGATCCCATCCACGGGTGGCGCGGTGTAGTCCGCGCGTTGGCACAACCGGGCCGCCGGTAGGGTGGCCCGGTTGTCATACGCAGCAGAGCCGCCCAACCACCCCACGGAGACCGTGACTACCACCGCCAACACCCCCTCCTCGCACCACCTGTCGCCCGCCTTTCCCGGTCGTGCCCCCTGGGGTACCGCCAGCAAGTTGCGTGCCTGGCAGCAGGGGGCGATGGAGAAGTATCTCCAGGAGCAGCCGCGTGACTTTCTTGCCGTTGCCACGCCCGGTGCCGGTAAGACGACCTTCGCGCTGACGCTTGCCTCGTGGTTGCTGCACCACCATGTCGTGCAGCAGGTGACGGTGGTCGCGCCGACCGAGCATCTGAAGAAGCAGTGGGCCGAGGCGGCGGCGCGGATAGGGATCAGGCTGGACCCGGAGTACAGCGCGGGGCCGCTCAGTAAGGAGTACCAGGGGGTCGCGGTCACGTACGCCGGTGTGGGCGTACGGCCCATGCTGCACCGCAACCGCGTCGAGCAGCGCAAGACGCTCGTCATCCTCGACGAGATCCACCACGCAGGCGACTCGAAGTCCTGGGGCGAGGCATGCCTCGAGGCGTTCGAACCGGCGACCCGCCGCCTCGCGCTCACGGGTACGCCGTTCCGCTCCGACACCAACCCCATCCCCTTCGTGGCGTACGAGGAAGGCAACGACGGGATCCGGCGGTCCGCCGCCGACTACACCTACGGGTACGGCAGCGCGCTCGGCGACGGCGTGGTGCGGCCCGTCATCTTCCTCTCCTACAGCGGCAATATGCGGTGGCGTACGAAGGCGGGGGACGAGATCGCCGCCCGCCTCGGCGAGCCCATGACCAAGGACGCCGTCAGCCAGGCCTGGCGCACCGCCCTCGATCCGCGCGGTGAGTGGATGCCGAGCGTGCTGCGCGCCGCCGACCAGCGGCTCACGGAGGTCAGGAAGGGCATCCCGGACGCGGGCGCCCTCGTCATCGCCTCCGACCAGGACTCGGCACGCGCGTACGCCAAGCTGATCCGCGAGATCACGGGCGACAAGGCGACCCTCGTCCTGTCCGACGACACCGGCGCGTCCGAGCGGATCGACGAGTTCAGCCACAGCGACGACCGCTGGATGGTCGCCGTCCGCATGGTGTCCGAAGGCGTGGACGTGCCCCGCCTTGCCGTGGGCGTGTACGCGACCACCATCTCCACGCCGCTCTTCTTCGCGCAGGCCGTCGGCCGCTTCGTACGGTCCCGGCGGCGCGGCGAGACCGCCTCCGTCTTCCTGCCGACCGTCCCCGACCTCCTCACCTTCGCCAACGAGATGGAGGTCGAGCGCGACCACGCCCTCGACAAGCCGAAGAAGGAAGGCGAGGAGGACCCGTACGCCGAATCCGAGAAGGAGATGGAGGAGGCGAACAAGGAGCAGGACGAGGACACCGGCGAACAGGAGGAGTTCGCCTTCGAGGCGCTGGAGTCCGAAGCCACCTTCGACCGCGTGCTGTACGACGGCGCCGAGTTCGGCATGCAGGCGCACCCGGGGAGCGAAGAGGAGCAGGACTACCTCGGGATTCCGGGGCTTCTCGAACCCGATCAGGTGCAGCTGCTGCTCCAGAAGCGGCAGGCACGGCAGATCGCGCACAGCCGCAAGAAGCCCGCGGACGAGGCCGACCTCCTCGAACTCCCCGCCGAGCGGCGGCCGGTGGTCTCGCACAAGGAGCTGCTGGAGCTGAGGAAACAGCTCAACACGATGGTCGGGGCGTACGTCCACCAGAGCGGCAAACCGCACGGAGTGATCCACACCGAGCTGCGGCGCGTGTGCGGCGGGCCGCCGAGTGCGGAGGCGACGGCGGGGCAGTTGAGGCAGCGGATTGCCAAGGTGCAGGAGTGGGCGACCCGTATGCGGTGACACACGCGCATGCAGGAGTACGAGGGTCAGGGCGCCGGTCTCGTTGCGTACGGGACCGGCGCATTGGTGTGTGCGCGTTGTGCGAGGGTGGTGTACAGGGAGTGATGTGCGCCGGGCGTACCAGGACAAACGCAACACCGCTCTCACCGGACACTGACCGGATTCTGGACGGAGTCTTCCGCTGAGCGAACCGGGTCGCTACTGTCCCGCTACGCACACGCCCCGTGGCAGCGCCGCCGCGGAGCGCAGCCGGTGCCCGCCCGGGTAGTGCCCGGGACGCTTGCCGACCGGCGGCCTCTGAAGCGCGTCGCCGTTGGGACCGGTGACGCAACCGCCGCGGAGGGGGCCGTCGACTCTCATCACCACTAAGGAGTGGGCGTCGTGACTGCGGAGACCTCTCAGACGCTCGACCGGGGACTGCGTGTCCTCAAGTTGCTCGCCGACACCGATCACGGGCTGACCGTCACCGAGCTGTCCAGCAAGCTCGGGGTGAACCGGACGGTTGTGTACCGCCTGCTCGCCACGCTTGAGCAGCATGCGCTCGTACGCCGTGATCTGGGTGGTCGTGCCCGGGTGGGGCTCGGGGTGCTGCGGTTGGGACGGCAGGTGCATCCCTTGGTACGTGAGGCCGCGCTGCCCGCGTTGCGGTCGTTGGCCGAGGACATCGGGGCGACCGCGCATCTCACTCTGGTCGACGGGACGGAAGCGTTGGCCGTCGCTGTGGTGGAGCCGACGTGGACGGATTATCACGTGGCCTATCGGGCGGGGTTTCGGCATCCGCTGGACCGGGGGGCCGCGGGCAAGGCGATCCTTGCGGCGCGGGCCGCGGCCGGGACGTTGGCGGATCCCGGGTACACGCTGACGCACGGCGAGCTGGAAGCCGGTGCGAGTGGTGCGGCCGCGCCGCTGCTCGGGGTGACCGGGGTGGAGGGGAGCGTGGGGGTGGTCATGCTCGCGGATTCCGTCCCGGAGAGGGTGGGGGCGCGGGTGGTGGACGCGGCCAAGGAGGTTGCGGAGGCCTTGCGCTAGCGCCGGCCTCCCCCTTAGGTGCCCCGCTCAACCGCCGGAGGTACGCGGCGTTAGATTGATCCCGTGCTCTCTCGCCTATCTCGTCCCCGGGCCCTCGCCCTCTGCGCTCTGCCCGTCGTGGCTCTGCTCGCCGTGACGGCCTTCGTGCCGTTGCCGTTTGCTGTGGCTCAGCCGGGGATGACCGCGGATGTGCTGGGGGACAACCGGGGGGAGCCGGTGATCACCATCAGCGGTGCGGAGACCCACGGCACACGTGGGCAGTTGCGGATGACGACCATCGTGGCTACCGGGCCCGATGCTGATGTGCGGCTGGCGGATGTGGTCGACGGGTGGTTCGACCCGGATCGGGCCGTGATGCCGAAGGACTCCGTGTATCCGAGCGGGGACACCGTCAAGGAGATCGAGGAGCACAACGCCGAGGAGATGCGGAAGTCCCAGAACACGGCCACCGAGGCCGCGTTGAACTACCTCGGTGAGGACTCCGGCGACATCAAGGTCACCCTGAAGCTCGCCGACGTCGGCGGACCCAGTGCCGGGCTCCTCTTCTCGCTCGGCATTGTCGACAAGCTGGACGGTGACGGCAGCGGTGGCGACCTGACCGGCGGCCGTACGATCGCGGGCACCGGCACCATCGACGCGGACGGCACGGTAGGCGCCGTCGGCGGTGTCGCCCTCAAGACGCAGGCCGCCAAACGCGACGGCGCGACCGTCTTCCTCGTACCGAAGGCCGAGTGCTCGGACGCGGAGTCGGAGCTGCCCAAGGGCCTGCGGCTGATCCCGGTGACGACGCTGAAGAGCACGGTCGAATCCCTCCGAGCCCTGGAGACGGGCACCGGCTCCGTCCCCAGCTGCTAACCCCCTCGCTCAGCTACTCCGGATACACCGCTACTCCCGGTCCTCCGCCGCCTGCTCCACCAGCGGGATGATCCGCAGCGGCACCGGGTTCTCCATCACGATCGCCGTGGCGGCCCGCACGATGCCGTCGAAACCGACCACCCGGTCGATGACCCGTTGCAGATCGGCGTTGGAGCGGGCGACGAGACGGCACAGCATGTCGCCGCTCCCCGTCGTCGTGTGCAGTTCGAGTACCTCGGGGACGGTCGCCAAGTGGACGCGTACGTCCGTGCCTTGACCCTGCCGGATCTGGAGGGTCGCGAACGCCGTAACGGGGTACCCGAGCGCCGCGGGGTCCACCTGGGGGCCGAATCCGCGGATGACGCCGTTCGACTGCAGCCGGTCCAGACGGGCCTGGACCGTCCCGCGGGCGACACCGAGCCGCCGGGACGCCTCCAGCACCCCGATCCGCGGCTCCTCGGCCAGCAGCACGAGAAGCCGGCCGTCCAGTTGATCGATCCCCATGGAGGCCTCCCGTGGTGGTCATCCTGTACAGAAGTTCTGGTCGTATGGGCCGGTCGCTGCGCACATTGTCCAGTAAATACGCCAACTATTGCGCACCTTGCCAAACGGAGGGAGCGTATCGCCATGACTGAGACCATCCACCACACCCCTGGTACCGCGCGCGACGCAGACCCGTTCCCGGTCAAGGGAATGGACGCGGTCGTCTTCGCCGTGGGCAACGCCAAGCAGGCGGCGCACTACTACTCCACCGCCTTCGGCATGAAGCTCGTCGCGTACTCCGGACCGGAGAACGGCAGCCGCGAGACCGCCTCGTACGTCCTGACCAACGGCTCGGCGCGCTTCGTCCTCACCTCCGTCATCAAGCCCGCCACCACCTGGGGCCACTTCCTCGCCGAGCATGTGGCCGAGCACGGCGACGGCGTGATCGACCTCGCCGTCGAGGTCCCGGACGCGCGCAGGGCGTACGCGTACGCGATCGAGCACGGCGCCCGCTCGGTCGAGGAGCCGTACGAGATGAAGGACGAGCACGGCACCGTCGTCCTCGCGGCGATCGCCACGTACGGGCAGACCCGGCACACCCTCGTCGAGCGGACCGGATACGACGGCCCGTATCTGCCCGGCTTCGTGACCGCAGCCCCGATCGTCGAGCCGCCCGCCCACCGCACCTTCCAGGCCGTCGACCACTGCGTCGGCAATGTCGAGCTCGGCCGGATGAACGAGTGGGTCGGCTTCTACAACAAGGTCATGGGCTTCACGAACATGAAGGAGTTCGTGGGCGACGACATCGCCACCGAGTACAGCGCGCTGATGTCGAAGGTCGTCGCGGACGGCACGCTCAAGGTCAAGTTCCCGATCAACGAGCCGGCCATCGCCAAGAAGAAGTCCCAGATCGACGAGTACCTGGAGTTCTACGGCGGCGCCGGCGTCCAGCACATCGCGCTCAACACGAACGACATCGTCGAGACGGTACGCACCATGCGGGCGGCCGGAGTCCAGTTCCTGGCCACGCCCGACTCGTACTACGACACGCTGGGGGAGTGGGTCGGCGACACCCGCGTCCCCATCGAGACCCTGCGCGAGCTGAAGATCCTGGCCGACCGCGACGAGGACGGCTACCTGCTGCAGATCTTCACCAAGCCGGTCCAGGACCGTCCGACCGTCTTCTTCGAGATCATCGAACGCCACGGCTCGATGGGCTTCGGCAAGGGCAACTTCAAGGCGTTGTTCGAGGCGATCGAGAGGGAGCAGGAGAAGCGGGGCAATCTCTGACCGGCCGGTTACCGCGGAGCGCCTCGTGGGGTTCACACCGTCGCCCCCGGATGCGACGCTGTGATCATGAGCCGTATCGAAGCCCCTCGCGATGAAGTGACGGGGAACCTTCTCGACCGTCTGCTCGCGGGGCTGCCGGCCGAGGCGGTCCTGACCGACCCGGACGTCACGGTCTCGTACGCCAACGACATGGCCAGCTTCTGCGAGGCCGGGACGCCCGCCGTCGTCGTGCTGCCGCGGACCGTCGAAGAGGTCCAGCACGTCATGCGCATCGCCACCGAGCTGCGCGTCCCGGTCGTCCCTCAGGGTGCCCGCACCGGACTGTCGGGCGGCGCCAACGCCTCTGACGGCTGCATCGTGCTGTCCCTGGTCAAGATGGACCGGATCCTCGAGATCAACCCGGTCGACCGGATCGCCGTCGTCGAGCCCGGCGTCATCAACGCCGCCCTGTCCCGCGCCGTGAACGAACACGGCCTGTACTACCCTCCCGATCCCTCCAGCTGGGAGATGTGCACGATCGGCGGCAACATCGGCACGGCCTCCGGCGGACTGTGCTGTGTGAAGTACGGGGTCACCGCCGAGTACGTGCTCGGCCTGGACGTCGTCCTCGCCGACGGCCGCCTCATGACCACCGGCCGTCGTACGGCGAAGGGCGTCGCCGGGTACGACCTGACCCGCCTGTTCGTGGGCTCGGAGGGGTCGCTCGGCATCGTCGTACGGGCCGTACTGGCGCTCAAGCCGCAACCGCCGCAGCAGCTGGTGCTGGCCGCCGAGTTCGCCTCCGCGTCCGCCGCCTGCGATGCCGTGTGCCGGATCATGGAGGGCGGGCATGTGCCGTCCCTCCTCGAACTGATGGACCGTACGACGGTGAAGGCCGTCAACGACATGGCGAACATGGGCCTGCCGGAGACCACCGAGGCCCTGCTGCTCGCCGGCTTCGACACCACGGACCCCGCCGCCGACCTCGCCGCGCTCGGCGCCGTGTGCGAGGCCGCGGGCGCCACCCAGGTAGTCCCGGCTGACGACCTCGCCGAGTCCGAACTCCTCCTCCAGGCGCGGCGGTTGTCGCTCACCGCGCTGGAAGCGGTCAGGGGCGTGACGATGATCGACGACGTGTGCGTGCCCCGGTCCAGGCTCGGCGACCTGATCGAGGGCGTCGAGCGGATCGCCGAGAAGCACCAGCTGACCATCGGCGTCGTCGCCCACGCCGGCGACGGCAACACCCACCCCACCGTCTGCTTCGACGCCGGCGACCCCGACGAGTCCCGCCGAGCCCGCGAGTCCTTCGACGAGATCATGGCCCTCGGCCTGGAACTCGGCGGCACGATCACCGGCGAACACGGCGTGGGCGTACTGAAGAAGGAATGGCTGGCCCGTGAAATCGGCCCGGTGGGCGTGGAAATGCAACGCGCGATCAAGACGGCCTTCGACCCGCTGGGCATCCTCAACCCCGGCAAGGTCTTTTGACTCACCGTCAGATTTTGAGCGGTCCGGTGTATGAGCAGTCCGGTATTCGGGAAGGCGTGGCGGAACCTTGCCCGAACGGGGTAGGTACTGGCGGATCGGACGTGACTCTTGCTCCGGTCTGATAGATGTGGATCCCCCATACGACCCCCGAGCAGATACGGGACGACGGACATGAGCGCCCCAACCCCGGCCCCCGGCGACGACAGGCCCCGCGAAGGGTATTACCCGGACCCGTCCATTCCTGGATACGTCCGGTACTGGAACGGTGCCTCGTGGGTGCCCGGCACCAGCCGACCGGCGCCGTCCGCCGGCGAGTCCCTGCCGGCGCCACCCGGCGGCCGCGCGGCCCCGGCCGCCGCCACCGGCCCCGGCGCCACGGAGGAGACGGGGCCGCACTTCTTCGACGAGGACCCGCCCGCCGCGGCCCCCTCGCCCGCAGAGGCCCAGCACGGCAGCCGGCCCGAGCCCGCGGCCGCGTGGGGCGCCGACCGCTCCCGGCAGACCGGTTTCGGCGGTGAGCAGGACCGCCGGGTCTCCTGGGGTTCTCCCGCCGATCCGCGCGTACCGTCCGAGCCGGCCCAGCCGGAGGGCAGGTCCGAGCACACCGACGGTACGGTCACGTTCCGCGCGCCCAAGTCCGAGGACCGCATCGAGGACCAGCCCCGGGACGCACGGGACGCCCAGGGCGCGCAGCCGCCGGCGTCCGGCGGCACCGTGGTGTTCCGCAGGCCCACGGGGCGGGTGCGACCGGCGGCGGGCTCGGAGGAGAAGCCGTCCGGAGCGCGCGAGGATGCCGCGCCCGGGTCCGGCTCGTCCCGGCCCGGTGGCGGAGCCTCCGGCGTCCCCAAGGCCCGTAACCCCCTCACTTCCGAGGGCACGATGGCGTTCCGGGCCGTCACTCCTCGGCAGCGCCAGCTGCGCGATCCGCAGGTCCCGGGCCCGACCGCGGGCGGCACAGGCCCAGCCACAGAGGCCCCGGCCGCGGGAAGCCCGGCCTCCGCCGCCCGCGCGGGTCTCTCCCCGGGCGCCTCCACCTCGGCGGCCGGTGCGCCGAGCCCCGCCGTACCCGCCCAGTCCACGGACTCCCCAGCCCCTCAAGCCAGCCCCTCGGCCGCGTCCGCCCCTTCCGGCCCTTCCACGCCCGAGCAGTCCACCCCCATGGCCCCGGGCGTCGGCGGTGGACAGCCGTCCTGGGCCCAGCAGGTGCACCGTCTCGCCGGGGCCGAGAGCGAGCCGCCCGTCGTTCCGTGGAAGCCGGTGTCCGAGGACCCGTTCCAGGCCGCCGCGCGGGCGCAAGCGTCCGCGCGTCCCGCCGGGCTCGGCAAGCGGCTGGCCGCCCGGCTCGTGGACTCGCTCGTCCTGGGCGCCGTCACGGGCGCGGCTGCCGTGCCGTTGGGCCTCAGGGCCCTCGACCACGTCAATGACAAGATCGACGCCGCCAAGCTGTCCGGCGAGACCGTCACGGTCTGGCTGCTGGACGGCACCACGGGCCTGTACCTCGGCATCGTCCTCGCCGTCCTGCTGCTCTTCGGTGTCCTGTACGAGGCGCTGCCCACCGCCAAGTGGGGCCGTACGCTCGGCAAGAAGCTGTGCGGTCTCCAGGTGCGCGACATCGAGGGCGGCGAGCCCCCGTCGTTCGGCGCGGCCCTGCGCCGCTGGCTCGTCTACAGCGTCCCCGGACTCCTCGGCATCGGCGTCCTGGGTGTCCTGTGGGGCCTGTTCGACCGCCCGTGGCGACAGTGCTGGCACGACAAGGCGGCGCACACGTTCGTAGCGGGCTGACGCAATGGGCTGAGGTGTCCGGCTGAGCCGCAGGTAGACCCACGAGCCGACCCACGTACCACCTGCCGACCGCCCCCGGGACGCAGCTACCCCGGACGGCTCCCCGCCCATTGCGCCGCCGGAGGGTTCGCGGTCGACTCGAGGTATGACGACCGAGCCGCCGCCTCCACCGGAAGACGATCCGTTCAAGAAGCGTCAGCCGCCACCGGGCGAGGGCGGCGGCTCTCCGTACGGCACCCCGTCAGAGGGACCTGAGGGCTCGGAGGGCGGGGCCACCACACCCCCGCCGTACGCGGGCGACCCTTACGGCGGCGGCCCGTACGGCAACGAGCCCCTCGCCGGGATGCCGCCCCTCGGCGACAGCCCCAAGCGCGTACTGGCGCGGATCCTCGACATGATCCTGGTGGGCGCCGTGTCGTGGCTGCTGGCATGGGCGTTCGGCGCCACCGACTACGGCACGGACAACGGGACCGTCCAGTACAGCGAGTCCCTCGGCCAGTCCGTGATCGCCGCGGTGCTCTACGTCGCGTACGACACCGTCCTCACCGCCAGGGACGGGCAGACCCTCGGCAAGAAGCTGTTCCGCATGCGGGTGGCGAACCTCAACGACGGCTCGACGCCCTCCTGGCAGAACTCGCTGACCCGCGCACTGGTCCTGTGGCTGCCGTTCGCGTTCTGCTGCGCGTGCGTCTGGACCGCGATCACCGGTGGCTGGAGCTTCTTCGACAAGCCCTACAAACAGGGCCTGCACGACAAGCCGGCGAAGACCGTGGTGGTCAGCACCGGCTGAGCCGGGCGGTTCGGTGCGAGCCGAGCGGCGCGGTCAGCGTTCGCTGCCGCTGGCCACCGGAACGGATTCGGCGACACGCTCCCGGGCGGCGACGGGCGCGGCGACCGGTGCGGCCGGTTTCTTCGGAACGGGCACCGTCATGGCCACGAGAAGGCCGAGGGCGAGGGCGGAGAGCGCGATCACCGCGATTCCCGGGCCCGAACTCGTCTGTGACAGCAGCAGCATGGCGAGGGTGGAGAAGATCACGGTGCAGGAGCCGTAGGCGAGCTGTGCGGCGGTCGGACGAGGCATGAGCATTCCTCGGGTCGGGGGTCTCCCCCCGTGCCTCTCGCCAAGGGGGAGGTTGCGGATACGAGTCAGGGGTGCCGACATGGGTGTCGGCTTGGCAATCCGCCGAGTTCTCAGCGCGCCGCCAGCCGACTCTATTCGGCTGTCTGCCCTTGTGGAACGAGCGGTAAGCGTGACCTAACCCACGGTGCCGGTGCACAGGGGGCGCACGGAGTCATGGCGTCCACCAACTGGACGGTCCGGCGCGCCGGTTGAGCGGTAAACCAGCGACGTGGCGCTCCGTGGCAGCTAACTGACACCGGCATCAAAATCACGCTCGCGAAGGGGCCCCGTGACGTCTCGGTGATCACGGCAAAGGCCTTGACCAAGTCGAAATAAACGACGTTCCGGCAGGTCAGCGCATGATCGTCCGGGACCCTCTGGCGGGTCGCGGCCGATCGTGTTTAGGTGCCTGCTGTGGCTCTCTTATTGACACTGTTTCTCACGGGGGTGTGATGTGGCCGTAGGAGGTTTCTGCAAGCTGCCGAACGGCAGTGTGGTGGTGGCGCTCAACCTGCCCACCCCCTCCGCCATGGGCGGCACCGGCTGCGTACGCATTCTCGTGCACGCGCAGAACCGGGCCCGCGCGCTGACGCGGGTACGCAACCTCGGCATGCGGGCGGTCTATCTGCGCGGCAACGCCGAGCCGCCGACCCCCGACGAGATCACCGCGGTCCTGCACCACCCCGACGGCCTCATATGGCGCACGCCCCCCGGCGGCGACACCACCGCCACCGCCACGGAGCTGTGGCGCCCGATCCGGGCCCTGAAGCGGCGTACGGCTCCTAGCGCCCAGGCTTCCAGGCCCGCTGTTCCCAAGGCCGCCAAACCCGCCAAGCCCGCCAAGCCCGCCGAACCCGCTAGACGATGGGCTTCCCGGTGAGCTCCACACCCGCCTCGCGCAGCTCCTCCAGGGCCCGTTCGGTGGTCTCCTCGGCCACCCCGGCCGTGAGGTCGAGCAGCACGTTCGCACGGAAGCCCTCGCGGGCCGCGTCCACAGCGGTGGCGCGGACGCAGTGGTCGGTGGCGATGCCGACCACGTCGACCTCGGTGATCTGGCGGGCACGCAGCCAGTCCGCCAGCGTGACGCCGTTCTCGTCGGCGCCCTCGAAGCCGCTGTACGCCGCGGCGTACGCGCCCTTGTCGAAGACCGCGTCGATCGCGCCGGAGGCGACCGCCGGCGCGAAGTTCGGGTGGAAGCCCACGCCCTCCGTGCCCGCCACGCAGTGCCGGGGCCAGGAGTGCTCGTAGTCGGGGTTCTCGGAGAAGTGGTCGCCGGGGGCTATGTGGTGGTCGCGGGTGGCCACGACATGGCGGTAGCCGGCGGGCGCCTGCCCGATGAGCTCCGTGATCGCGGCGGCCACGTCCGACCCTCCGGGCACGGCGAGGCTGCCTCCCTCGCAGAAGTCGTTCTGCACGTCGATGACGATCAAGGCGCGGCGCATGGTCGGTGTCCTTCCCCCTTGAGGGGCGCGGGTGTTGCGGTTGCATTGCCCGCTCCCCGCTCATTCATGCCCCTTCGGGGCAAGCCTGTCCGGAGCTGTTTCCCGGGTACCCGCGGTCCTCGGCTTCGCTCCCGGCGGACGTAAACGGGTGTACCCGGGCGCACGCATCGGGCGTACGCGGGCGTACTCAGACGTATTCGGTCGGGATCACCGCTTCCCCCCGGGACAGCTGGGTCGCGGACAGCGGCAGGTTGGCGCGGGCCGCGGCATGCCGGTCGCGTACGACGTCCAGAGGCTCGCGGGCGACGACCTCGCCGCCCTTTATCAGCTCGACAAGGAGCTGACGGTCGTTGAGTTCGGTTGGGACGGCCCCCGTGCCGATCACCTCGGCCTCGGCGACGCCCTCCTCGTCCAGCCGCCGCGCGGCCCACTTCCGGCCGCCGATGGACGTCTTGCCGCCCGTCGACTTCTTCGCCACCGGCACGAGCGGGGCCTGCGGATCCGCCGACTCGGCACGGGCGACCAGCTTGTAGACCATCGAACACGTCGGATGGCCGGATCCCGTCACCAACTGGGTGCCCACTCCGTACGCGTCCACGGGCGCCGCGGCCAGCGAGGCGATCGCGTACTCGTCCAGGTCCGAGGTCACGGTGATCTTCGTGTCGACGGCGCCCAGTTCGTCGAGCTGCTGCCGCACCCGGTGCGCCACGAGCAGCAGGTCACCGGAGTCGATGCGCACGGCGCCCAGCTCGGGCCCGGCGATCTCGACGGCCGTCCGTACGGCTTCGGCGACGTCGTACGTGTCCACCAGCAGCGTCGTGCCCCGGCCCAGCGAGTGCACCTGGGCCTGGAAGGCGTCCCGCTCGGTGTCGTGCAGCAGCGTGAAGGCGTGGGCGCTGGTGCCGACGGTGGGGATGTCGTAGCGGAAGCCGGCGGCCAGGTCCGAGGTGGTCGTGAAGCCGCCGACGTACGCCGCGCGGGAGGCCGCAACGGCGGCCAGCTCATGGGTGCGCCGGGCGCCCATCTCGATCAGCGGCCGCTCGCCCGCCGCCGAGGCCATCCGGGAGGCGGCGGCGGCGATCGCCGAGTCGTGGTTGAGGATCGACAGGATCACCGTCTCCAGGAGCACGCATTCCGCGAACGTGCCCTCCACGCGCAGGATCGGCGAGCCGGGGAAGTAGACCTCGCCCTCGGGATAGCCCCACACATCGCCACTGAAGCGGTACGAGGACAGCCACTCGAGCGTCGGCTCGTCCACGACGCGGCGCTCGCGCAGGAAGCCGAGGACATCCGCGTCGAACCGGAAGTTCTCGACCGCGTCAAGGACCCGCCCGGTGCCCGCGACGACCCCGTAGCGCCGCCCCTCCGGCAGCCGCCGCGTGAAGACCTCGAAGACCGAACGACGCTCGGCAGTGCCGCCCTGGAGGGCGCCCTGCAGCATGGTCAGCTCGTAGTGATCCGTGAAGAGCGCTGTCGATGGGACGTCCACCGGTAGCCCAAGCTCCGCAGTGTTCATGACGACAGATAATACCGCCAATCTCGTCACTCTGACGATTTCTGGGATGTGAGGTTCACGGCGCCTTCCGTACGGCGTTCCCGTGGAGCCCATTTGGCCGCGTACCCCCCTCTGGTGGCAGCATGGGCCATGTGACGGCTCCCGCACCTCTAGAGATCGAAAAGACCGAGTCGGCGGAGGAGGTCTTCGCCGTACCCGAGCCGGATGTTCCCTGGGTCACCATCGTCCACAACGACCCGGTCAACCTCATGAGCTATGTGACGTACGTTTTCCAGTCGTACTTCGGTTACTCGAAGGACAAGGCCACCAAGCTCATGCTCGACGTCCACCACAAGGGCCGTGCCGTCGTCTCCAGCGGGAGCCGTGAGGAGATGGAGCGCGACGTGCAGGCCATGCACGGTTACGGCCTGTGGGCCACCCTCCAGCAGGACCGGAAGTAGCGAACTCACTCCATGCCAGGACAATTCGAACCGCTCCCCGGCGGCGGCGCGGCCGTCGCCCTCGACGAGGTCGAGATCTCCATCATCCGCTCCCTGGCGGTTCAGCTCCTGGAGCTCATCGGTCCCGGACCCGCGGAGGACGCCCCCGAGGACCCGCTCGCCGAGCTGTTCTCGGAGGGCCCCAGCGAGCCGCCCGCCGACCCGGTACTGCAACGCCTCTTCCCCGACGCCTACAGCGGGCCCGACGTCGAGGCCACCTCGCCCGAGCAGGCCGAGGAACAGCGCCAGTACTCCGCCGAGTTCCGCCGCTTCACCGAGAACGACCTGCGCGCGGGCAAGCGGGACAACGCCCTTGCCATGATCCGCTCCCTGGACGCGCTCGCCTCGGCCGGCGAGGGCGGGGCCGTGCTCAAGCTGTCGACGGAGGAGTCCCAGCAGTGGCTGGGCGCCCTCAACGACCTGCGGCTCGCGATCGGCTCCCGGCTCGACGTCGTCGACGAGGAGGACACCGACCTCCTCTACCGGCTGCCGGACGACGACCCGCGCAAGCCGATGGTGATGGCGTATCTGTGGCTGGGCGGCCTCCAGGAGACGCTCGTGGAAACGCTCATGCCTTGAGGTGCGGGGATTCTGTGTTCGCTCAGAAGACGCTCAAATCCGGATAACGATCGCGTTACCGCCCCTGGGAGTTTGTGCCCCAGGGGCGCTTTTGTGTGACTTCAGTCACTCAGGGCCTGGTGGGGAACGTGATACGACTTCCCCACTCCAATGTGGGTCGGCCTTTGCCCTGCGCGCACCGTCCCTTTACCTGACCCCCCACTGCTGCTTATCTGTCCCCCCAACTGCTGCGCCACGCCAGCACGTCCCCGCTCTGCCGAGGTAGACCTCATGTCACTCGAGTCCGTCACCAATTCCATCGACGACGCCGTCAGCGACTTCTTCGAACCCGTCGCCGAGCATGTCGGCGACTTCGTCTTCTACGCGGTGCCCGTCGGCGACACCGAGCTTCCGCTCATCGTCGCCTGGCTCGTGATCGCGGGCCTGATCTTCACCACCTGGTTCGGGCTGATCCAGGTACGCAAGTTCAAGCTCGCCTTCGACGTCGTGCGCGGCAAGTACGACGAGGAGGGCTCGGCCGGTGAGGTCAACCACTTCCAGGCGCTGACCGCCGCCGTCTCCGGCACCGTCGGCCTCGGCAACATCGCCGGTGTCGCCGTCGCCGTCTCCATCGGCGGCCCCGGCGCCACCTTCTGGATGATCCTGTGTGGCCTGCTCGGCATGGCCACCAAGTTCGTCGAGGTCACCCTCGGTGTGAAGTACCGCGAGGAGCACGAGGACGGCACCGTCTCCGGCGGTCCGATGCACTACCTGCCCAAGGGGTTCGCCGAGCGCTTCGGCAGCGGTGGCGCCAAGTTCGGCAAGGTGCTCGCCGTCCTGGCCTCCATCATGATCCTCTTCTTCGGCCTGTTCGGCGGCAACCTCTTCCAGACCAACCAGAGCTACGCGCAGGTCGCCTCGAGCTTCGGCGGCGAGGACGGCTTCATGGCCTCCTCCGCCGGTGCCGTCCTCTTCGGCCTGGTGGTCGCCTCGCTGGTCGGCCTGGTACTGCTCGGCGGCATCCGCTCCATCGCCTCGGTCACCAGCAGGCTCGTCCCGGCGATGGCGGGCCTGTACATCGTGGCCTGCATTGTCGTCATCGTGGGCAACATCAGCGCGGTGCCCGACGCGATCCAGGGCATCATCGACGGCGCGTTCCAGGCCGACGGCGTCACCGGCGGTGTGATCGGCGCCCTGATCGTCGGCTTCCAGCGCGCCGCCTTCTCCAACGAGGCCGGTCTGGGTTCCGCCCCGATCGCCCACTCCGCGGTCAAGACCAAGCACCCCGCGAGCGAGGGCCTGGTCGCCCTGCTGGAGCCGTTCATCGACACGGTCATCATCTGCACCATGACCGCGCTGACCATCGCCATCGCCAACCCGCCCAGCTGGGCCGAGGCCCGCGAGAACCCCGACAGCGTCGGCGGCGTCACCATCACCTCCGACGCCTTCGCGACCGTACTGCCCTGGTTCCCGGACGTGCTGACCGTCGCGGTGCTGCTCTTCGCCTTCTCCACGATCCTGACCTGGGGCTACTACGGCCTCAAGGCGTGGTCGTACCTCTTCGGCAAGAGCAAGGCCAGCGAGACCATCTTCAAGGCCCTGTGGAGCCTGTTCGTCGTGGCGGGCTCCCTGCTCTCCCTCGACACGCTGATCAGCCTGGCCGACTCGGCGCTCTTCACGCTGTCGGTGTTCAACATCATCGGCCTCTACCTGCTCGCCCCCGTCGTCAAGCGCGAGCTCAACTCCTTCCTGGAGTTCGTCAAGCGCCGCAAGGCGGGCCTGCCGGACGTGGCCGAGGAAGCTGAGCCCGCGAAGTCGCTCGACTGATTCGCTCGACTGATCCGAGCCGCGCCGCAGCTCAGCGGCCATAGAGCTCAGCATGTGGGCCGCCCCGTACCACCACTCGGTACGAGGCGGCCCCTCTGCTTATCCTGACGAGCATGCTCACCATCACCCAGGCCCTCGTCGACCAGATCGTCGCCCACGCCCGCAAGGACCACCCCGACGAGGCCTGCGGCGTCATCGCGGGCCCGGCGGGCTCGGACCGCCCCGAGCGCTTCATCCCCATGCTGAACGCGGCCATGTCGCCCACGTTCTACGAGTTCGACTCCGGCGATCTCCTCAAGCTGTACCGCGAGATGGACGACCGCGACGAAGAGCCCGTCGTCATCTACCACTCCCACACGGCCACCGAGGCATACCCGTCCCGCACCGACATCTCGTACGCCAACGAGCCCGGCGCCCACTACGTGCTCGTGTCCACCGCCGACACCGACGGACTCGGCGACTTCCAGTTCCGCTCGTACCGGATCGTCGAGGGCGAGGTGACGGAGGAGGAGGTCAAGGTCGTGGACGCCTATTGATCCCGCGATGCGGGCAAAAATCATCCACGATGTGAGATCACATTCCAGGACCCGGACCGGGAATCGATACGATGAGCCCATGGTTTCCCACGACGTGAGCGACAAGACGCCGGGCATGCTGCTCGTGGCGCGGCTGCACGTCGACCTGTGCAGGCTCGCCAGCGCCATCTGTTGATGCCGCCTGCCGCCGTACGGCCTTGAGAGCCGCGGCGCGGTTTATCGCGTACCACCCTGCTCGTCCGCGCTGTCGCGCGCCCACCGACCTGACTTCTTCCGACAGGAGCCCGCAACCATGGCCATCGAGGTCCGCATCCCCACCATCCTCCGCCAGTACACCGACGGTCAGAAGGCGGTGGAGGGCACCGGTGACACCCTCGCCGATCTGTTCGCCGACCTCGAGACCCGCCACTCGGGCATCCAGGCTCGCATCGTGGACGCCGGCGAACTGCGCCGCTTCGTCAACGTCTACCTCAACGACGAGGACGTCCGCTTCCTCGACGGCATCAACACCAAACTGACCGACGGCGACAACGTGACGATTCTGCCGGCGGTAGCCGGCGGCATGGTCTGACCGGGCTCTGATCCCTGATGCGCTACGACTCCCCGCTGGCCGCGGTGGGCAACACCCCTCTGGTGCGCCTGCCGCGGCTCTCGCCGTCCGCCGACGTCCGCATCTGGGCGAAGCTGGAGGACCGCAACCCGACGGGTTCCGTCAAGGACCGTCCCGCCCTGCACATGATCGAGCAGGCGGAGAAGGACGGCCGCCTCACGCCCGGCTGCACGATCCTCGAACCGACGAGCGGCAACACCGGCATCTCCCTGGCCATGGCCGCCAAACTCAAGGGCTACCGCATCGTGTGCGTCATGCCCGAGAACACCTCGCAGGAGCGCCGGGACCTGCTCGCCATGTGGGGCGCCGAGATCATCCCGTCCCCCGCGGCCGGGGGCTCCAACACCGCCGTACGCGTGGCCAAGGAGCTGTCGGCCGAGCACCCCGACTGGGTGATGCTCTACCAGTACGGCAACCCCGACAACGCCGGCGCCCACTACGCCACGACCGGCCCCGAGATCCTCGCCGACCTCCCCTCGGTCACCCACTTCGTCGCGGGCCTCGGCACGACGGGCACCCTGATGGGCGTCGGCCGCTACCTCCGCGAACACAAGCCGGACGTCAAGATCGTCGCAGCCGAGCCACGCTACGACGACCTCGTCTACGGCCTCCGAAACCTCGACGAAGGCTTCGTCCCCGAGCTGTACGACGCCTCCGTCCTGACCACGCGCTTCTCGGTCGGCTCCGCCGACGCCGTGACGCGCACGCGGGAGCTGCTGCAGCAGGAGGGGATCTTCGCGGGCGTCTCCACGGGGGCCGCGCTGCACGCCGCGATCGGCGTCGGCAAGAAGGCGCTGAAGGCCGGCGAGACCGCCGACATCGCCTTCGTCGTCGCCGACGGCGGCTGGAAGTACCTGTCGACGGGCGTCTACACGGCGACGACGACGGAGGAGGCCATCGAGAGGCTGCAGGGACAGCTTTGGGCGTAGGGGGTGGGTGGGGGTTGTTTCGCCCCCGAACCAGTGACGCCGCAGGTGAGTTCGCCC